>CADEEA010000068.1 GCA_902826245.1 uncultured Alphaproteobacteria bacterium
GCGTCGTCTTGCCGTGGTCGACGTGACCAATCGTGCCGATATTGCAATGCGGCTTCGTACGCTCGAACTTTTCCTTGGCCATGGGGTAGGTCCTGTCTCTCCGGCAATCCAAAAGGCGTGGGAACGCATCGGCGGTTCGCCGAGGCGTGCATAAGGTGCGCGTCTTTAGCCGCGCCAGAGGCCACGTCAAGCCCTTCTGCGCCTTGGCTGTGCCGGGCGCTCAGGTTATCATCGAATTGCGACGGTCGTCCGCTAGGACGCGAAGAGGGAACGCGGTGCGGGGGTGAGCCCAAAGCCGCGGCTGTGCCCGCAACTGTAAGCGGCGAGCGCCCGCCAAGAGCCACTGGGCCGAACGGCCCGGGAAGGCGGCGAAGCGCAACGACCCGTGAGCCAGGAGACCTGCCGGCGCATGTCGCTCGTTCGCCCGGCCGGGACCAGCCGTACGAACCGGATGTCTCCGTGAGAGCGGCGTGGGGCGGCCTTCGCAAACTTGCGCCCCGCTTGTCGCTCTTTGTGGCGCGCCCGAGGTCGGTGCGCTGCGCAAACGGGGACCACCTATGCACAAACCAATATTTCTCGCGCTAAGCGCGGCAGCGGCGCTACTGCCCATTTCTGCACACGCCGAGGAAGATGAGATCGTCGTCACTGCAACCAGAACTGCAACCCCGGCATCGCGCCTGCCGGCGCGCGTGGAAGTCATCGACCGCGCTGAAATCGACGCGCAAGGCCTTTCCACGCTGGCTCAGGCGCTCGGCGCCCAGGCGGTGCAGGCCGGCGGAGCTGGTCAGCAGGCATCGTTGTTTTTGCGCGGCGCCAATTCCAAGCATACGCTGGTGCTATTCGATGGCATCCGCATCAATGACGCCTCAACGCCAAACGCTCAATACGATTTCGGTCAGGACATGCTGGGCGCGCTCGAGCGCATCGAGGTGCTTCGCGGCCCCGCGTCCGCGGTTTACGGAAGCGACGCGATCGGCGGGGTGGTCAATCTGATCCCAAGGCGCGGTGGCGAGCAAACGATGATCGCTGAGGCCACTGTGGGGTCTTTCGACACCATACGCGGGGCAATCATAGCGTCCGGGGACTTAGGGGGCGTCGAGTACGGCTTTAGCGCCGAGGGCTTCGAGACCGGGGGCTACGATCTCATCCCTCCGCGCATGGCGACGCATACTGGCGCCCCTGACGGCGCACGCCTCGCGACGCTGGCCGGCAGCGCCCGTTACTCCGCGGGTGGCTTTGGGGCCGATCTCGTCTTGCAAATTCGTAGCTCCGAGGCGGCTTTCGATACCTTCTCAGGCGGCGCTTCCTTCGATCTGCGCGCGGATGATCCCGATCTGGAGCACGAAGCGGAGCAATCGATTTGGCGACTCGGCGCCGACTACGCTGCTGGCAAGGGGGTCAGCATCCGCACTTCCGGCGGGCAGGTGCGCAGCGACCGAACCGAGCGCGATGACGGCGCCGAGACCACAAACGTGCAAGCGACACGTTCCTTCGTCGATCTGGTCGCCAGTTACACTAACACGCGTGCAACACTCACCGCCGGCGCTTCCCTGGAGCGCAACCACATCGATACGCGACCGCCCTTCGCCGCACCGCTTAATGTCGGCGAAGACCAAGCCGCTTTCTATTTCATAGGTCAGAGCGAACTCGGCGCAGTTCTGAGCCTCACCGGCGCTGTTCGCATCGACGACTACGAACGCTTCGGCGCGCGGACCACCTATTCCGCCGGCGTGACGGCGCACCTCAATCCATTGCGGCTTTACGCTTCAACAGGAACCGCTTTCAAGGCGCCGTCGCTGAGCGAACGCTATGAGTTGAGCACTTTCAATCTCGGCAACCCCGACTTGAACCCTGAACGGGCGCGATCCTGGGAAATCGGCGCCGACTGGACGCCATCCCGCGCACTCAAATTCGGCATTTCGTTCTACCGCACACAAATTGAAGACTTGATCGAGTACGACTTCCTGCAATCCAGGAACATCAATGTCGGCGCGGCGGAGATCGAGGGCGGGGAGGCGCTTCTTGAACTGTCCCCGACCGGGTGGTTGTCAGCACGCCTTGCTTATGATCGGACCGATGCGCAAAACACTGCCACAGGCGCGCAATTGCTTCGCCGTCCGCAACGTGCGTGGCGCGCCGAACTCGAGTTCACGCCAAACGCGCAATTGATGCTGGGGCTTTCGCTTCAACACATCGGCGGCCGACGGGACGTGACTTACGCCAATTCTGGCGCTTTTTCCGATGCGGCGGGACGCACGCCCGCCCACACTTTGGCGTCACTCTGGGTGCGCTACAACATCGGCGACCTCGAATTGTTCGCCCGCCTCGAGAACGCATCCAACGAACGCTACGAACAACCGGCCGCGTTCGCGGGGGCGCCGCGCAACCTGCAGATCGGCATGCGATCGCGGTTCTAGTGCTAGGGCTGCTGGTTGAGCCTCGGCAGCCGCGGGTCGCGCGCCGATGACGCGCGCACGCGCATTTGCTCGTTGGCCCACCGCAAATCGTTGTTGTCCCGCTGCAGCAGGTCGATTTCCGATTGCAGGTCGAAGCCCTCGCGGAATTCGCCCACAGCGCCCCCGCGCCGCTCCATCATGTCGGCGTAGACCTCTGACATGGCTGGAAGCTGCGCCTTCGAACGCTCGGTCTCCATTTGACGCGTCACCGCATCGAGCGCATCGCGATATTCGACGATCAATTGCGCCTGGGGCGGGGTGCGGGCGATTTCTTCAGCAAGCTGAGTGCGCAGCTGGTTCTGCAAGAACCACCCAGCAAGCGCGGCGCCGAATGCCAACAGCAGTACGGCAAGCAAAGTGAGGCTCACGATCGCGCGCGCAATCGCAGGCAGCATGCCCTCGCTCGGACGCTGAGTCATCATCACGGGGCCGGCTTCCGGTTCATGGGTCATGGCCGCGCCCCCGAATTCACCGCCGGCGGCGCCGGGCGGTAGGTCCTGCAGATGTTCTCTCGGAAATCGTCGAGGCCCATCCGCCTTACATCCTGCGGCGACGAAGAGACCGACACGATCGGCAGCGGCGGAGCGGTGCGCGCTGCTGGCGTTGCACTTGGGCACGCATTGCCGGCGCTGGCGCCGGAGCGGCGCGAGAGCCGCTCTTCAAGATTATGGCTGCTACGGCATTGTTCGTCGAACGCGCGCCGCGCATCGATCAGCTGCGCCTGGATGTTCGGCCGCTCGACCCGCTCTGGCGTGCTGGCCCAGCTACGGCACAACGCGAGGTTCTGGCGCTCCAAATCTTCCATGTAGGCGAAGATGCCGGCCGCATCGCGCGTCACTGCTTTCTGCCGTTCCAGTCCTTGCGCTGCTTGCCAGGCGCCGAAGAAGAAATAGATCGCCGCGACGATGAAGATCGCCAGAAAGATAGGCACAAACAGCCCGGTGACGCCCCGCGTCACTGAAGGCTCCGGCGCATGCACGATCACCATCGGCACGTTGCCACTTATGCCGCTGATCGTCTGCGGCACCCCGATATAGGGCTCGTCGTCCCGTCCGGACATTTTCTACGTCCCCCTGTTGTTCATCAGCCCCAGCACTGCTGCAGGCGGTAACGGTGGCCGAACACCCGCCGGACGCCTTCAGATTCCTGGTCGCCTGGCCGCTGTGGATTAGCCGCGTCTGCGCCCATGCAATAAAACGCGAACCGCTTGCCGTACGCGACCAGGGAACCGAGTTCTTGACCCTCAACGATGCCGCCCGGACCGCCGCCAAGCTCGTTCAGCGCGCGATCGAACGCGTTGATGGCCAACGCCCAGTCCTCGACGCGGTTATTGCGGGGCGAGCGATAAGCGTCGCGCAACCAGAACACGCCCTCATAGAATAGATCCTCCCCGTAGGTCGGGCCTTGCTCAGCTCTGCAAGGGGACTCGCCCTGCACATTGATTCCGAAGATGATCTGGGTCAGACACGCCTGGCGCCGGTAAACGCGGTTTGAGCGATCGCTGCGATAGGCGGCAGTAGCGTAATCCACCGCCTTGCGTCCCGTGCGATCGGACGGCGCCTGTTCTTCCAGCAAGCTCAAAATATAGTTCACACGCGGCTGGTGATCGCCGGCGCTGGCCAGCGCGGTAGTCAAATCACTTTGGGCCAAGCGCCGATCGGCCGCCGGCAAGCCGGTGCGCAGCGTAATCTGGTGGGTGAGTTGGTCCTCCGCCTCCACCAACATGATCTCGGCTCGCAATACGCGCGCAGCAGCGTCAGGCTGCAGATCGATAGCCGCCGACAAGTGCGGCAACACGGTGCGCTGATCGCGGCCGTGGGCCCGATATATCCGTGCGGCCTCAAAGTGAATGCTCGCCTGTCGCGCCCGACTGGACTCGAAGCTGATCGCCCGCGTGAAGCTCGCTTCCGCTCCGCCCCAATCGCCAGTTCCAGCCAACGCGCGCGCCAGCGCCACATGATAATCGGCCCGCTGGCGCCTCAGGTTCAAGTCCGGCGTGGCGTCCTCGACCAGTTCCACCGCAGCGCGCAATTCGCTCGCAGCCTGGGCAGCGGCGCCACGCGACAAAAGCGAACAGCCCATGCCCCAACGGGCGTCGATCGCGTTCGCGTTGAGCCGCATCGCCTCGCGGAAATTGCGTTCGGCTGCGTCGAGCGTACGCGCGTCGCCGCCAGCCGCACATTCCAATTCGGCTCGCTCGGAATTACCAAGCAGGCGCGCGCGCTGCAGATGCAACATGCCCATATCGACGTAAAGACGCTCGCGGTCGGCGCCGGTGAAGTTGAAGCCTTCACCTAAAAGCACATCGTAGGCCTGCTCTGCATAGCGAAGATAGGTCAGCGCCTGGCGGGCGTTCTCCAAGCTGCGCGGACGGGTCAGCACCTGCTTGCCCAAGCGATCGGCGAGCTGCGCCAGCGCGATCGGCCCGCGATAGCGGACGTAACGGTTTGGCCGCCGCAATTCTTCATCGCGCGTGGCGAAAACCTGCAAATCCTGGAGTGCGAGGTCGAGCTGCTCGTCGTCCTCAGTCCCGACGCGGTCCTGCTCGATGAGATTCATCGCACGCTCGTACAGTGCGGCGCGGTCGAGTTGGCCGCCCTCGATGCGATTCAGCAGCGCCAACGCATCCGTATAACGTTGCCGATCGCGGTTGGGGCGGGCGAGCAGACGGGTGACCCGCGCGATTTCCAGCTGCGCGAGGCGGCGCAATTCACGGTCGCCGCGGGCAAGCCCTTGGGCGACGCCGAATTGTTCCAGCGCCGCCGTCAAGCGCGCCTGGTCGGCTATGGACGGCGCGGCCGCTGCAGGATCGAACGGGCCCTCTCCCAGGATACGATTGGCCTGGCCTGCATAGAATTGTGCGAAAGCAATGCCCCCGCCGCGGTCTTGAAGCGCCGCGCATTGCTCGGCGATCGCCTGCAGCACCGCACGATCGCTGATATCGTCAAGGTCGACGGTGCGGCTCAGATTCTGCCGGCAATCATTGGGCAGCCGAAAACCGCGCTGCTGTGCGTCAGCAGTCGATAACAGCGCGGTGGCCGCCAATCCCGCAATTAGCGCCAATGCGCCCGCGCGCGCCAAAGCGCCCGAAGCCTTCGCTAGGTTCATTGTCAATCTGAGCCCCATCCCGCTTACCCCCTGATCGGACCCCCAAGCCCACAAGGTTAACCAATCCTAACCCAGTTCGCGCCAGGGGCAAGGACGCAAACCTGCCCGGCGCACGAAATCCGAAGCGAGCGGCGCGCCGGACACGGGCCGCCACCATATTGCTGGAAAAGGGAAAATTGGTCGGGGCGGCGGGATTCGAACTCGCGACCCTTAGCTCCCAAAGCTAATGCTCTACCAGGCTGAGCTACACCCCGACTTGGGCCGGCCATGTGCCACGCTCGCCCTATCTAGAGCAAGTGTCTCACTCGGGCTGGAAAAATGGATGGCGAACCAAGTGGCCGGGGCGCACGCCCAGGGCCTCAGCCCGCCCCGCTCCGATCTCAAGCACGCCGCGCGTCAGCCCGGCTGCCAAAATGCTGCTTTCCGAGTAGGGGGCGGCGTGGTCTTCGATGTTGAGGATGCGCCCATCGACGCCGATGAAGATGATGTCGAGCGAGATGGCGACGTTGCGCATCCAGAAGCTGGCGTTCACGGGCTTTTCGAATTCAAACAGCATGCCCGCGTCGTCGGCCAATCGTTCTCTGAACATCAAGCCTTGCGCGCGCTCGACATCGTCATCGGCAATTTCAACTTGGAACCGAACCGGTCCGGCGTCGGTTTCAATGATCAGCGCCTCGGTGTGGCGGCCCCCTCCAGCGCTGCGGCCGGCTTCCGGCACACACGCGGTCAACAGGATTGCGAACCCTAGCATCAGGCCTGATAGCGCTCGCGCGAGTGTCATAGATATCGGCTCCCGAGACGGCGCCTCTATAGCGCGCCGCGGCGCGCCGCAAAACGACGGCCGACAAAATCAAGAGTGGCAGGCCCTAGGGGAGTCGAACCCCTCTTTTCAGGTTGAAAACCTGACGTCCTAACCGATAGACGAAGGGCCCGCGGAACCGCTAAGTCGCGCGGAAGCCCGCGCATATAGAGGCGTGCGCGCAGCAAGGCAAGGTCGGCATCCGGACCAAAATCCGGACGCCTGGGGAGGCGCCCATGCTAGGGGTCCTGGGATTGCTCACCGGCTGGGCCCTGCTCGCGCCCGCGGGGCTGCTGCTCTGGGTCCGATTCGGCGGCCAGGCTGCCCCTTGGATGCGGCCCTTGCTAGATATCGCAGCCTCCGCACCCACCCTTGGCTTTTGCACCATCGGCGGTCTTGCGGCCATCGGCTGGTCGGTCGCCCAGCTCGCGCGCGGAGAGCGCGATTTTGGCGCGACTTGATTGGCAGCCGCGGAAAGTGTCTCTGGCGCGCATGCTTGAAACGCTTGAACTCAAGCGCACGCCCTTCCACGAGCGCACCTCGCGGTTGAGCGTAGCGCAGAATTGGCGGCGCTGGGCCGGCTACGCGGTGGTTGGGTCCTATGAGCTGTCGCTTGACCATGAATATTGGGCGATCCGAGACCGCGCGGCGTTGATCGATGTCTCGCCGCTGATGAAATACATGATCGAGGGCCCCGACGCCGCACGCCTCCTCCACAAGGTCACCACGCGCGACATCTTCAAGATGGGCGTGGGCCAAGTGTACTACACCGGCTGGTGCGACGAGGACGGCAAGCTACTCGACGACGGCACGGTATCTCGCCTCAGCGACCAGAGCTTCCGCATGACCTCCGCCGAACCCTCTCTGCGTTGGTTGGCGATGAATGCGGTCGGCCTGGATGTGAAGGTCAACGAAGTGACCGACGAGATGGCGGCCCTTAGCCTGCAAGGCCCAAAATCGCGTGCAGTGCTCAATCGCTGCTGCGCCGATCGGCTCGATGCGCTGAAATATTTTCGGCTGATGAACACCGGTATCAGCGGCGCACCCGTCAGCGTTTCGCGCACAGGCTACACCGGCGACCTCGGTTACGAGATCTGGGTGCAGGCCGAGCAGGCGCTGACAATCTGGGACGCTCTGATGGCTGCAGGAGCCGATTACGGCATAACGCCTTGCGGCATCCTTGCCATGGACATGGCGCGCGTAGAGGCCGGCTTGTTCATGGTCGACGCTGACTACACGGCGTCGAACCACGCCTGGATCGAAGGCCAGAAATCGTCGCCCTTCGAAATGGGTTTGGATTGGACCGTCAATCTCAACAAGAAGGGTTATTTCGTCGGCCGCCGCGCGCTGGAGCAGGAAAAGAAGACAGGTTCAGCTTGGAAGCTCGTGGGCCTGGACGTTGATTGGGTTGGGCTTGAGCGCTTGTTCGCCGAAGTCGGCCTGCCCCCGCAAATACCAGGCATGGCGGTGCGGGCGAGCCTTCCCGTGATGGCCGAGGGAAAACAGATTGGCTACGCCTCGACCAGCACATGGTCGCCAGTGCTGAAGAAATACATCGCCCTCGCTCACCTGCAGCGCCCGCACTATGAGCCGGGGACCGCAGTCACGATGGAGGTGACTGTCGAACATCACCGTCGTCATGCGCCAGCGAAAGTGGTGAAGCTGCCGTTCTACGATCCGGCTTGGAAGAAGAAGTAGCTCGTGCCAGCTAATCATTACGACGCGATCATTATAGGCGCGGGCCATAACGGCCTGATCGCCGGCGCTTACCTCGCGCGCGCGGGCAAGAAGGTTGTGATCCTCGAACGCCGCGAGATGGTCGGCGGCGCCGCGGTCACCGAGGAAATCTTTCCCGGCTATCGCTTTACCGAGTTCTCCTACGTTGTGAGCTTGCTCCGGCCTGAGATCATTCGCGATCTTGAGCTCCCGCGACACGGGCTGAAGATATTGCCGCTGCCTTCAACCGTGACGCCAATGGACAATGGCGATTATCTCGCCGCATGGCCCGATCACGAGCCGACACGCCGCGAAATCTATCGCCATTCGCCGCGCGACGCCGAAGCGGCCGACGAATACGGTCGCGTCATGGCGCGCGCGGCCAAGGCGATCAAGCCAGTGCTGAGCTTGGTGCCGCCTGACCCATCCTCCATGTCCTGGCGCGATATGGTCGGGCTGATGAAGATCGGCCAATACGCAAAGAGCCTGAGTGAGAAGGAACTCTATCGGATAGCCAAGCTGGTAACGCAGTCCTCGGCCGATCTACTGAACGAGTGGTTCGAGTTCGATCCGCTAAAGGGCACCAAATCGGCGTCCGGCATTATCGGCACGTTCCTTGGCCCACATTCGCCGGGTACAGCCTACGTGCTTCTACACCATTATATGGGCGAGATAGACGGCGCATTCCGTGCCTGGGGTTTCGCCAAGAACGGCACCGGCGGCGTCACCGCCGCGATCGCGGCTTCTGCGCGCGCGCTGGGCGCTGAAATCCGCACCGGCGCGAGCGTCAAGCAGGTCATTGTCAAAGGCGGCAGGGCCGCAGGCGTTGCGCTTGAGAACGGCGACGAGTTTCACGCCAAGGTCGTGATGTCGGCCGCCGATCCGAAGCGCAGCTTCCTGAGCTTCGTCGAAAGCAAACACTTTCCCGACGAGTTCGTCGAGCAAATCAAGAATTTTCGTGTGCGCGGTTCATCCGGCAAATTGAACCTCGCCCTTTCCGAACTGCCACAATTTACCTGCCTGCCCGGTGAAACGCCGCTGCACCGCGGCGCGATCTCGATCAGCCCATCGATCGATTACATCGAACGCGCCTACGATGAAGCCAAGTACGGGCAGTTCTCGAAGAACCCCTACATCGACATGATCATCCCCTCGATGATCGACCGCGACATGGCCCCGCCGGGCCATCACGTGATGTCCTGCTTCGTACAATATGCGCCCTACGACATCGCGGGCGGATGGGACGACACAAAGCGCGACGCTTTTGGCGAGACGGTGATTTCCACCATAGAGCGCTACGCGCCAAACATCCGCAACATCATTGTCGGCAAGCAGGTGATCACGCCGAAAGACATCGAGCGCATCGCCGGCATCACCGGCGGCAACATTTTCCACGGCGAACTCCTGTTGCATCAACTTTTCTTCCTGCGCCCAGCGGCGAAGTGGGCCGACTTCCGCACGCCGCTGCCGGGCTATTATTTCGGCGCATCCGGCGCGCACCCTGGCGGCGGCGTCATGGGGGCTGCCGGCAAGATGGCCGCACTTGAAGTGCTCAAGGATTGGCGCTGATGGCCGACATTATCGTCATCGGCGCGGGGTTGAACGGCCTGGTGGCCGCCAATTATCTTGCGAAGGCAGGCAAGCACGTGCTGGTGCTTGAGCGCCGCGCCCTCGCTGGCGGGCAAGCGGTGACGGAATCCTTTGGCGCCGGCTTCCAAGCCGACGTCTTGCATGCCGGCGGACAATTGCGCCCCGACATCGTCGCCGATCTCGACCTCGCGCGTCACGGTTTGCCGGAATCAACGAGCGAGCCGCTGATCTCACTCCATCCTGACGGACGCCAGCTTCGGCTGACTGCGGATTCCGATAGTGAAACGCTCGCCTCCATCGGTGCGTTCTCGAAGCGCGACGCCGAGCGCTGGCCCGACTTCGTGGCGTTCATGAACGCGGCGGCCGGCTTCCTCGACGCCGCCTATCGAACGCCGATGCCGCGTCTTCCCCACGTCAAGCTCGCAGAAGGCCTGCCGCTGGCGCGGTTGGCGATGAAGCTGCGCGGCCTCGGCGCGCGCGACATGTTTCGTGTTATTCGCGCGCTGCCGATGTCGGCGCTTGAGCTGACCGAGGAATGGTTTGAGTCCGATGGAGTGCGCGCGGCGATAGGCGCCGTCGCCGTCCATGGCGCCACCCTGGGGCCAATGTCGGCCGGCGCTGGCTTCAGCTTGATGCACAATTGGCTCAATCGCGGCGGACCCGGGCATCGCCGTGTAGAGAATGGCATTGGCGGCCTCGCCAATGCGCTGGTTGCGGCGCTGAAAGCGCGCGGTGGACAACTGCGCGTGTCCGCTCCAGTGGAAGCAGTGCTCACCGACGATCAATGCGCGCGCGGCGTACGGCTTGCGAGCGGGGAAGATATCTTAGCGCCAATCGTCATCTCAGGCGCCGATCCGCGCCACACCTTGCTTGATCTCGTCGGCGCGCCGGATTTACCGCCGGAGTTCGTGTGGGCGACGCAGTCGATCAAGATGCGCGGCTCGGTGGCCAAAGTGCACCTGCTCACCGATGGGGCCCATGCCCTGCCAAGCGGGACGCTGGTAGTCGCGCCCACTGTCCGCTACGTCGAGCGCGCCTACGATGCGGCGAAATACGGCCGGACATCGCTTGAGCCCTATCTCGAAATCACCGCGAACGGCCCTGTGGTTTCGATCCACTTCCAGTTTGCACCGTATGCCTTACGCGGGGCCGAGTGGAGCCAAGAACGCGCGGTGCTGGAGCGCATTGCCATCGACACCGCCTCCAATGCGTTGCCGCAGCTCAAATCGTCCATCCGCGAAATCAAGTCGCTGACCCCGCTCGACCTTGAAAAGACCTACGGCCTCACCGAGGGCGATCTCAACCATGGCCAATTGCTCCTCGACCAGATGTTATTCATGCGCCCAATGCCCGGCTGGTCGACGCACAAGACGCCGATCGACAATCTGTACCTCTGCGGCGCCGGCGTACACGGCGGCGGCGGCATCAGCGGCGCCGCCGGCCGCAACGCCGCAGCGGCGGTGCTGCGCGGCAAGTGAGACAGCAACGGGGGCGCAACGCATTTGCATTCAACAGCGCCATCCGCCTAACTTACTCTCATGAGCACTGAGGCCGAGGCACGGGCGAAGGAATTGTTGCGGCACGCCGAAAGCGCGGGGACGGATGCCGCCGCTTGGCTGGCTGCGGCCACAGCCTTGGCCCAGGTGGGCGAAAAGACTGCAGCGGACACCGCTTTCAAGCGCTATGTCACGCTCGCGCCCGGACGACAGCAGCTTGCGAATGGCGCCGAGCTGCACCGTCAAGGCGATTACAATGGGGCGGCGGTGCTCTATCGCCAAGCGTTGGTGAGCGACCCTAAGAATGTGGACGCGCTCCGCCTGCTTGGCGTCGCCTGCTCGCTCCTCGGACTGCGCGCGGAGGCTGAGGACAGCGCGCGACGCGCGGTGGCGTTAGCGCCAAACTATTCCCAGGCATGGGTGGATTTCGGAACAGTCTTAAGCGACCTTGGAAAGCGAGAGGAAGCTGTGCAGGCGTTTCTTCGAGCCGTTTCGCTAAGACCAAGCGACCCGGCGGCACACGTCCGCCTTGGTCACGCATTAGTCATTGCAGACGAAATGGAAATGGCTGAGCGCGCGTACCGAAAAGCCCTCGAGATGCGCCAAGACGATCCCTATTGTCTGATGGGGCTTGGGCACGCCTTGAAAACGCTGGGACGCACCGAAGAAGCGATTACATGCTATCGCTCCAGCTTGGCTATCGACCCAACGTTGGGAGAGGCTTGGTGGGCGCTGGCCGATCTTAAGACCTACAGATTCAGCGAAAAAGATCGCCACGCAATGGAGCAATTGTTGGTGATTGAGGACCTCAGCCCGATCAGCCGAGCAAACGCCGCCTACGCGCTTGGCAAGGCTTATGAAGACGCCAGCCAGTACGATGAGGCCTTCGCCCGGTATGCGCATGGGGCAGAAGTCCAACGGGCGCTGGTGCGCTATGATCGCGCCGCCACGCGCCGGATGATTTCGCGGATTGAGTCAATATTCACAGGGGAGTTCCTGCAGTCACACGAGGGTCACGGCTCTGATGACGCCTCGCCGATCTTTATCGTCGGCTCGCCGCGTTCGGGCTCTACGCTCATTGAGCAGATTCTAGCCAGCCACTCGAACGTAGACGGGGCGGGCGAATTGCCGATCATGCCCGATTTGATCGGCGAGATTACCGGCGCCCGCTCCGACGGCCGCGCTTACCCTGAGGCCGTACGGCTATTCGAGCCGAGCCACTTCAAAATGGTGGGAGAGGCCTATATTCAACGCGCACTGCGCTATCGCGGCTCGGGCGCATTCTTCACAGACAAGCTGCCCCAGAATTTTGCCTCGATCGGCTTAATCTTACTCGCGCTGCCGAACGCCAAGATCATAGACGCCCGTCGTCATCCTCTCGACTCTTGTTTCGGCACCTTCAAACAGATGTTCGCGCGTGGCCAGGAATATTCTTACGACCTATCTGAAATCGGCGACTTCTATCTCGATTATGATAGTCTCATGCGACATTGGGATGAGGTCGCGCCGGGGCGCGTGCTGCGCGTTGACTACGAGGATGTCGTCTTGGATCTAGACGGGCAGACCCGTCGCCTACTTGCCTATTGCGGGCTGCCTTTTGAGGATAGCTGCGTGCGCTTTTACGAATCGGCGCGAGCGGTCAACACCGCGAGTTCCGAGCAAGTTCGCCGACCGTTATATAAGAGTTCACTAGGCGCCTGGAGGCGTTTCGCCGGGCGCTTACGCGAGCTCGAAGTTCAACTGGCCCCGGCAATTGACGCGCTACCCCGCCACATTCGCGACGCCGGCGGCGGAGGCTAGCGTTCGGGGCGCCTTGATCGGAATCGAATTGAGCCAAAGCCATCATCCCTGGTGCGATTTCAAATCCGCCAGGAACGCGGCAGCTTTCGGGGATTCCCCGGTTCTTTCCGTCGGAACCTCGTCACAGAAATTGACCCACGAGATCCGACTCTCCACGCCGAATTGGCGTTCGATGGGCGCAGATTCAGGATCGTCGAGCGAGCCGATGGTGATGTAGAAATAGGAATCCGGGTTGTTGTAGCTGAACGAGAGCGGCGTGCCGCAGTCGCGGCAATAGGCGCGGCTGGCGAGATTGGACGAGGCAAACTCAGCGGGTTCGCCTTTGGTCCAGGCGAAGTCCGCCCTTGGCGCGCCCGCGAGCGCGGCGAATAACCCCCCGGTGGCGCGCTGGCACATCCGGCAATGGCAAACATGAGAACGCTGCGGCGCGACATAGAGCGTATAGCGCACCGCGCCGCATTGGCAGCCTCCAGTGGCAACAGCGTCTTTGACTTGGCTCATGGGCCGGTTCTACCACCCTCAATAGTCCATGCAAATGAAGGCGGCGATGAGTCCCCACCAACAAACGGCCCTCTCCGGCATTCGCGTGCTCGATTTATCCCGCGTGCTAGCGGGCCCCTGGTGCACGCAGATTCTCGGCGATTTCGGCGCCGATGTGATCAAGGTGGAGAAACCCGGCGCGGGCGACGACACCCGTGCTTGGGGCCCGCCCTTCCTTCCTGGCGAAGCCGGCGCTCACGGCGACGCCGCCTATTATCTCTGCGCCAACCGCAACAAACGCTCGGTGACCATCGATTTGGCAAAACCCGAAGGCGCCGAAATCATTCGGCGTCTAGCGCCGCATTGCCAAATCCTGGTCGAGAATTTCAAGACTGGCGGGCTTAAGAAGTACGGGCTCGAGTACGGCGCTATCGCCAAGCTCAATCCCTCGATCGTGTATTGCTCAATCACCGGCTTCGGCCAGACCGGGCCCTATTCCAAACGCCCAGGCTACGATTACATGATCCAAGCCATGGGCGGATTGATGAGCCTCACTGGCGAGCCCGGCGGCGAGCCGATGAAATCGGCGGTGGCGGTCGCCGACCTATTTACTGGAATGTACGCGGTCAGCGGCATTCTCGCAGCACTGCGCCACGCCGAACGCACCGGAGAGGGCCAACACATCGACGTCTCGCTGCTCGACTGCCAGGTGGCGATGCTCGCTAATCTCGGCGCTAGCTATTTGGTTTCCGGCGAAAAGCCGCAACGGCTTGGTAACCAGCATGCCGCCATCGCCCCCTATCAGGTGTTCGCAACCGCCGACGGACACATCGTGCTGACAATCGGCAATGACGGGCAATTTCGGGATTTCTGCGTCGCCGCCGGCGCCGCGCTCGCCGACGATCCGCGCTTCGCCAGCAACGAAGCGCGCGTCACCCACCGCGGCGCACTAACTGACGCGTTGCGACTAATCATGCTCACACGCACAACAGGGGAGTGGGTGGCGGCGCTGGAAAAAGCCGAGGTGCCGTGCGGTCCGATCAACACACTCGACCGCGTCTACGCCGATCCGCAAGTGGTTGCGCGCGGCGCGGTCGAAGAAGTAAGCCGGCCAGATGGCGCGGCGCTGCGCCTGGCGGCCAATCCGTTGCGCATGAGCGCCACGCCGCCGCAGACGCAACGCGCGCCGCCAGCGCTTGGCGCAGACACCGAGGCGACATTGCGGGAGTTCTTGTCTGCTACCCCCGCCCAGATCGCCAATTGGAGAGATCGCGGGATCATATGAAAACGCCGGCCAGAACGCTTTTTTCGCGAGCGTCGATCGGAGGCGCTCTCGCTACTTCGATTTTCAAGTTCAAGGGCAATTGGACTGTGCGAAACTCAAGTCCAAGGCGCCGATTGCGATCCGTTCCCATCGCGCATAGGGTGCCCGTCGAGGTGTCGGCTCATAGCTCTTCGCCCCCGCCAGCCCAATCAGGAGAATGCAGATGGCCGTCGCAAAGGTTATCGAAGTCACAGCCGGATCGAAATCAAGCCTACAGGATGCAATTGAAAGCGGAATATCCAAAGCGTCCGAAACGCTTGAGAACGTCGAAGGCGCCTGGATTCAAGACATCAAAGTGAACTGCAAAGACGGTAAGATCACCGAATGGCGCGTTAACATGAAGGTGACGTTCGTCCTCAATTAACCTGGACAACCCCTACGAGATCCTCTTCACCGTCTGAGGTGGCGGGGGCGAGATCTAAGTCGCCGCCGACAACACGTTGACGCTCCTCATCATAGCAGACTGATCGTAGCTCACCATTGATTTCGAGCCCCGCTGGAAGCCGATTTGGCTGGAACCACTGTCTTCCCAACGTTACCCTTCCAGGCGTTCTTACCCCGACTTCCGCCCACACCTGCGCCGCTCTCCTTCGCCCCGCCTCGGTTCGCGCCCAGGAGGGCCAAGCACTCGCGATATGCGTGAAGTCCACCCGCAAACTGCCGCACTCAAACACACCCCATTCGAGATTGGTGATCTCCACCACTTGCCGCTCGGGGGGCAGGCAGAAAGCCAGTCGTGACCTCAGCGAGCCGGAAATCACCCGCGCTCCCTCACGGGTCAGAGCAAAGACCATGGCGCCGGGACCAATATCAGGTCGCGCCCGGACACTGAGCAGGCCCATCTCAACGAATTCCTGCATGCGGACTCGACTATCGGCCGCAACCTCCTCTCCCCAATCTCGCTCCATTAGATCAAAGCGAACGAGATACACTGTTCGGCGCTCATCGCCTTCGATCCAGAGACTGGGCCACGAGAGGCATAGCCTGGCCTCCGATACGATGCGTTGAAGCGCCGTCACAACCTCCTCAGGCGCCACGTCACGCTCCACGTTCTGGATGACCATCTCCGCCACCCCCAACCGGATGTCGCGCGGAGGCTCGGCCGTATCAGAACGCGCGGGCCGAGTAAGCGCGGGCACGCTTGCGCAGGCATAAAGTAGACACGCCCCGACGAGCGCCGCCAGCCCGATCACAAATCTCGCCATCCCGCCTGCTCCCCCGCCCCCGCCAAATTCCCGTCCTCGCCAAATTCCCCGCAAGAGTGCCACCTCGGTAGAGCCCTGTCGATTCTCTGCTTCGAGGTACGGCGACTGCTCCAGCGCCTTCAGGCGACCGCCAACGTGGGGCCTTTGGCGAGACCAAGTCTCCTTGAGCGACCTGCGACATGGGTGACGTTTCGTACCGGACACATGGGTAACGCTTTTCGCCATTTCGAAGGAGGCGCGGATGCCATGGAAAGAGAGCTCGGCTATGGAAGAGCGCGTGTTGTTTGTAGCCGCCTGATCGAGGACGAGGCGATGACAGATTTGCGCCGGCGTCACCCTTGTCTCAGGCGCGTTCCGTTACCCAGGTCTCCGGGCTGGACAAAGCCGGAGGTGGCTCCGCGGGTAGGATTCGAACCTACGACCAGCCGGTTAACAGCCGGCTGCTCTACCACTGAGCTACCGCGGATCAG
>CADEEA010000069.1 GCA_902826245.1 uncultured Alphaproteobacteria bacterium
CGTCTGAACAACTGTGAAGGAGCTCACTCCGCCTTTTGCACCGCTCCCCGCGCCATCACGAAGCGCACATTCATCAGCGTCGCCACATCCGCCAACGGGTCGCCGTCCACAGCGATGATGTCGGCGGCATAGCCCGTGGCGATGCGTCCGGCGGTTCCGTTCAGTTGCAAATGGTCGGCGGCGTTCACGGTCGCCATCTGGATCGCTTGCAGCGGCGTGAAGCCGGCTTCGACCAAAAGCTGGAACTCGCGCGCGTTCATGCCGTGCGGGGAGACGCCGGTGTCGGTGCCGAAGGCGATGCGCGCGCCCGCAGCCCGCGCCCGCTGCGCCATTGCGACCAGTGCAGGACCCACCGCGCGCGCTTTCTCCGCTTGCGCCGGCGATAGCGTGCCGCCTTGCTCGGCCAATTGGCCGACCCACCAGCCCGCCATCATGGTCGGCACCAAGTAGCGATTGCCTTGGCGCAGCAGGCGGAAGGACTCTGCATCGGCGTAGCTGCCGTGTTCAATCGAATCGACGCCCGCGCGTAAAGCCGCATTGATGCCGCCGACCCCGTGCGCGTGCGCGGTGACGCGCCGGCCCATGGCGTGGGCGGCCTCGACGATGGCTTCGAGTTCCGGATCGCTCAATTGCTGACCGACGCCTGCGGCAGTGTTGGAGAGCACGCCGCCGGTGGCGGTGATCTTGATCACATCGGCGCCGGCTTGGATCTGGCGGCGTGTTGCTTCACGGCACGAATCTGCCCCGGAGCACGCCGCAGGGCTGCGCAGCACGTCGACGACGTGGGGCGAGAAGCCATTGGCGTCGCCATGGCCGCCATCGGGCGTTACCGAAAAGCCGGAAGCGACAATGCGTGGGCCGACAACGCGGTTTTCCGCTATTGCACGGCGCAACGCAAAAATGGAATCGTTCGGCGCTCCGAGATCGGCGACTGTGGTGAAGCCCGCCATCAGCGTCTTGCGCGCATTCTCCGCGCCACGCAGGGCGGCGTCGGATTCCGTGAGCGTCACTTCCTCGATGAATTGATTGGGACCGAGTTCGCTGGTGAGGTGGACGTGGCTGTCTATCAGGCCAGGCAACACGAAGCGAGTGCGCTGGTCGACGATGGCCGCGCCAGCGCGCTCGACATAGCCTGCTTCGACGCCCACCACGCGGCCATCGGCGCCGATGAGAATGGAGTGTTGGGTAAGCACGCGCCCCGATGCCGGATCGGCCAGCAGGCGTCCCGCATGGATGATCGTGGCCACCGCTGGCGTATTCTGTGCGACGCTCGGCCCGGCGGCCATGGCGAGTGCGGCGATCGAAACGAAGAGGCGTCGCAACATGTGTTCCTCGTGCATTTTCGGTTTGGGTAGGCGAGTTTCGTTCTCCAGGGCGCAGTCCCAAGTCAACCGCAATCTCCAACCGCGCTCGCTAGGGGGCTAGACAGATCGCGCGACGCCAGCGAATTATGTGCCCGCCGTTTTGGAGGAAGCCCCATGGCCAAAGGTCAGATGAAGTCCAACAAGGAAAAGCGCAAGCCGAAGAAGGCCGACGATAAGAAGAAGAAATAGGGACTAGGGTTGGGTGTTGGGCGAAATATCTCGCCGTCATTCCGGGATCGCGAAGCGATACCCGGAACCCAGGGGCCGCAAGCACCGCGCTCTACGATGCCTGGGTTCCGGATCGCGCTCCGCGCGTCCGGAATGACGGGGAGATTGTATTATCTAACCCACCCCCAATACCTAAATCGGCATACGCATGATTTCCTGATACGCGGAGATCACTTGGTCGCGTACGGCGATCACGGTTTGTAATTGGGTTTCCGCGGCGGCGATGGCGGTGACGACATTGACGATATCGCTTTGGCCGGCTGCAACTGAGAAGGCCTGATTTTCCGCCGCACTAGCGCTCGCGCCGGCTTGGCGGATTGCTTCCTGCACCAGATTGCCGAAGTCGACGCTTTCGGCGCCCCCTCCTGCTGCGCCTCCCGCGGCGCGCGCGGTCTGCTGGTAGGCGCGCGCGGCGGATACCGGATCGATGGCCATGTTCGCTTATCTCCGGAGTAGATCGAGCGCACGCGAGGTCATGGTGCGGGCGGCTTCGATCATGTTGAGGTTGGCTTCGTAGGCGCGGGTCGCTTCGCGCAAATCCATCATTTCCACCAAAGTGTCGACGTTCGGCAGTCGCACATAGCCGTCCGCATCCGCGGCGGGGTGGCTTGGATTATATTCCTCGCGGAACTCGCGCATGTCGTATTGGGCGCCCTTAACCCGAACCCCTACTGCGCCGCTGGCGAGCGTGGTGGTTTCCATGAGCGGGATGCGGCGGCGGAACGGGTCCTCGTTGGGATTGGCGCCGGTCGAATTGGCGTTGGCGACGTTCTCCGCGGCCAGCCGCATGCGCACGGTCTGCGCGCGCATGCCGGACGCGGCGGCAGAGATGGCGGCCTGGATGTCAGTCATTCATAACTCCGATCATCGGCCCGGCGCCCGCAGCGCCAGGCGCACGAGTTCCAGCCCTTTTTGGTAGAGCGCCAGATTGGTCTCGAATTGCATGCGGGTCTCGGCGGCGCGCGCCATCTGCTCTTCGAGCACGACCGCGTTTCCGTCCATGGTGGTTTCACTGTCGTCCTGGGTGACGATCCTCGTCTCCACGCTTCCGCCGGGCGTCATATGAGTGGCGCTGGTGCGGGACATGGCGAGGCCGCGCCCGCCGGCCGCAGACGCCAGCATGCGCTCGAAGCCGGCGGTGTCGACGTCGCGCGGGCGGTAGCCAGGCGTCGAGGCGTTGGCGATATTCTCGGCGATCAGCTTCTGGCGCTCGCTCAATTGGTCGAGCCGCGCGCGTAGGAGGCCGAAGAAAGGGGTGCTGGAGAGATCCAAGTTTCGCGACTCAGGGCTGCAAGATTTGCCTAGTCGAACAGCTCATGGTTAAGCGCGACTTAATTTCGGGCGCGAATTTTAACCTCTCGTTTACCAAACCCCGCCAGCGATGAGCCCAACTCCAGAACGGGGGCGGGCGGTGGATTTCCTTCAATTGGCAAAAGTTCTGTTCGCGCTCATCGCCACCTTGGCGTTGCTTGTGGGCGTGGCTTGGGGTGCACGACGGCTCGGCATGCTGCGTCCCGGGCGCGAGGGCGAGCGACGCCTGAAGATCAGCGAGAGCATGATGCTCGATCCGCGCCGGCGCCTGGTGATCGTACGCTGCGACAATCGCGAACACGTGCTGTTGCTTGGCCCCGGCGGCGACCGCGTTGTCGCGCACATGGACGCGAAGGCGGAGGCGGCGACGTGAACGCCAAATTGACCCACAGTTCTCGGGATTCTCGGCGCGGCAGTCGGCAGTCGGCAATCGGCAGTCGGAAGCCAGCCCCCAATTCCCGACTGTCGACCTGCCGATCTGCCGACTGCCGACTGTTTCGCGCCATCCGGTGGGGGGCGTTATTGGCGTTTGGTATGGCTTTGCTCCTGCTTCCTGGCGACGCATTCGCGCAAGCCGCGGAGCCGACGCTCGACATCAATCTCGGCACTGGCGAGGGGCTGACATCGCGTGTGCTGCAGCTCACGGCGCTCATCACCGTGCTGTCGCTTGCGCCGTCTATCGTGATCATGACCACGAGCTTCGTGCGCATCGTCGTGGTTCTGTCGCTGCTGCGAACGGCTATCGGGCTGCAACAGGCGCCGCCGAATGTAGTGATAGTGTCGCTTTCGCTGTTTCTGACGGCGTTCGTGATGCAGCCGGTGTGGGACGAGGCCTACCAGGCTGGTATCGGTCCGGTGATGCGCGAGGAGATGCCGCTCGACGAAGCGTTTCCGCGTGTCGTCGAACCGCTTAAAGTGTTCATGGCCGCGCATACGCGCGAGCCGGACCTCGCGCTCTTCATCGATATGGCGCGGCTGGAGACGCCGCCCGCAAGCGCGGTGGATACGCCGCTGCGCATCCTGGCGCCGGCGTTCATGATCTCGGAATTGCGGCGCGCCTTCGAAATCGGCTTCATGCTATTCGTACCGTTCGTGATCATCGATCTGGTGGTGTCGTCTCTCTTGATGGCGATGGGGATGATGATGATGCCGCCGGTGACGGTGAGCTTGCCGTTCAAGCTGATCTTCTTCGTGCTGGTGGATGGCTGGCGCCTTGTGGCGGGGAGCTTGATCGAAAGCTTCGCCTCCGGCGCGCCGCCTGGGGGGTGATGCAGACGCGGTTGTGCAAAGTCGGAGACGCTTTTTCTTGCTTACTTGCACCCCTCTGCGTCAGCCTGGGCCCGTCGAAGGCCGCACCTTAGAACGCGCACTGCACTGGTGAGACAAGGCAGTTGGCGCAGGCGCGGTTCTCCGGTGGCGCCGGCCCCAGCAAATCCGCGAACCAATCCACGAACGCCGCGCCCCCTGACTGCTCTGTGTAGAATAACCCCCTGCGCAATGCGGTGTGGGTCTGTCCAGCGGCCAGGTAGGAACGAAAATTCGGAATCTGCTGACGCTGTTCGAGAGCGGCCGCCATCGCATCGGTCCAAGCGCTGCAAGTGCGCTCGCCGCCTGTAAGTGCGTAATAGGCGCGCTGGGTGACGTCGGCGCTGGTGGTGTATTGTGCGAAACGGTCGCGCGGGAAATGCGCGGCCAGGCGCGCGACGGCGTCATCGCCCTCGCCGCCGAAAATGGCGGGCGACAGTTGATAATTCCAAGCGCGATTGCGAAACACGGCCGATCCCGGCGCGCTCACGCCCTGCCCGGCATCGCCTAGCATAATCGCCTCGCCATCGGGATAGGTTTCGCGGATGGCCGGGTAGTGCGCCGCCGCCCCATAAGCGCCAGCGCTCGAACCGGTCACCAGCAAACGCGCGGGCTGGGACACGTGGGCGCTCATCCAGCGCAGGACGGCGCGAAAATTGTCGCCGCCGCGATGGTGGATCGCATAGGGCGCGCCGGTGTCGGGATCGGTATAATGGGCGGTCGCGCTGCCGATATGGACGTCGCCGGTGCAATAGGGGACGAAAACGAAATTCCAATCCCGCACCGGGTTGCGCGGATTGGAGAGATCGAAAATGCCCTGCATCGTGTTGGGATTGTCGCCGGGCAACAATTCCGCTTTGTAGAGTCCGTCGTCATCGTTGCGGTCGCCAGCGCGGCGCGGGACTGCACAGGTGACGTCATCCCAGCATGCGCCGCCGCCGTCGAAAAACACGACGAGCCCGTCGCCTCGCCCCTGCCGATACCAAAAGCGATATGTGGGATCAGTCTCCGACGCGCCCGAACAGGTCGGCGTGAAGAGTTCGCCGTCAATTCGAACCGCGTCCGGGGCTACTTCGACCCATTCCGGCGACCGGGCGGCGAGATCGTCCGCGCCCGCGCGCGCGCTGCATACGGCCAACGCCAGCGCCGCCAGGCCATGCCATAATTTCATCCCGCTCCCCGCCCACGGCACGTGGCGACGGCCCTGGCGCGGCGCTGCGCCGATGCGGGAGACATTGTGGCGTTCGAGCTGACGGAGCATGGGCTTATTCCTAACAGGGAGCGAAACACGGGCGTGATCCGCGGTCAAAACCTTGACTTGGGGACGTAAGATGGTAAGATGCCTTACATGAATAAGGCAACAGCTCGCATCACAACCAAGAGCCAGCTTGTCTTGCCAAAGGCGGTGCGCGAGCGGCTTGGTGTCGCCCCCGGCGACACGCTTGTTTTCCGCTTTGGGGCTGACGGCGTCCGCGTTGAAAAAGCAGCAGAGCAGGATGATCCATTCGCGACATTCCATGAATGGGCAAGCGCGGCCGACGACGAAGCTTACAAGGATTTGTGAGCAATGCCGTTTGCGCAAGGCGAGGTGCTGGTCTTGCCGTTCCCATACACTGACAGACTTGCCGAGAAGCGCCGTCCGGCGGTGGTGGTCTCGAAGCCAGCGCTCGAGCGCGCCCACGGGCTGGTTTGGGTGGCGATGATCACGAGCGGGACAGCGCGAAAGAACGACGTGGCCGTTTCCGACCTGGCTCGCGCTGGGCTGACGGTTGCGTCAGTCGTTAGACCGGCGAAGCTCGCGACCATCGAACCACATCGCGTGCTGAGGGCGGCGGGAAAGTTGAACAAGAGCGATCTGGCTGAAACACTTGAGGTGATCGCGCACTTTCTCTGAACTCAAGCCGCGTCGGATCGGGCCGGCCTCTGTCATCGCCTTTGACCGAGTTTTTTTGCTAACTCATCCACCTCAACACCGTCGCTTCAATCGGATTTACGAAGTCCCTACCTTCTTCGCGGCTCTTCACCCATTCGCGCTTCAACTTCAAATACCATTTCGCCTGCACGTCGATGTCGTCGATCCAGAGCATGGAGGGCGAATAGCGCAGGCCTTCGTTTTGTAGATCCACCATGTCGCCATCCTGGTCGAGGAATTTGCGGCCGGCGGGGATGAGGATCGGCTTTAGTGCATCAAGCAAGGGCGCGCTTTTCCAATACGTCACCTGCGTGATGCGGGTTGAGACCTCGTTCTCTGGCGTCAGGCAAGTAAGCGTGAACAATCGCGAGGTCGCGTTCTCCACCACCTCCCAGCGAAACCCCGGCAGCATGAAGCAAATCTCGGTCGTCACCGTGCCGCCAAACAGCATGCGGTAGGCGAGCGAATTGCCGCTCGGCGCGTGGCGCTCGATCGCCCAACCGCGTTCTCGCGGCACGAAGCGTTTTTCCTTCAGCCGCTTGCCAGAGCTGGGCGGGCGCCACCACCATTGATTATGCACGTAGGGCACATGCGCGGGGTCCATGAGACCGACGACCGCATTGTCCATGGTCGCTGCGAAAATGCGGTGGATGACGAATTTCGGCTCGCGGAAATCGCCGAGATCGAACATTGGCGGCGGCGGCGCTTCGCCCGCGAAACGCTGGTCGGCGGCGACGAACACCAACACGATGCCGTTGGCTTCGTGCGTCGGGAAATGGCGCACGCGAATGCGGCCCGCTTCGTAGGGCTGGCCCTCGACCAGCGACGGTATTTGCTTGCACACGCCGTCGCCCACGCCGAAGCGCCAGCCGTGATAAGGGCACTCAACCGTCTGCATGCCTGCATCTTCGACAATGCGCCCAGCCGACAGGGGTACGGCGCGGTGCGGACAGACGTCGCGCAGCGCAAACGCGCGCCCCTCCGCGTCGCGCCCCAGCACCACCGGCTCGCCCAAGATTTCGCGGCGGAACATGGCCCCGCGCGCAAGCTCGCGCGATGTAGCCGCGAAGTACCACATATCTCTCAGAAGCTCGCTCATTGGCTCGCGAGATACATGATTGCCGGGATGCCGACAAAGCCCAGCGTCGCCGATGCGACGATCCCGCACAGGCAAAGCAAGGCATAAAGGCCGCGGCGGATGCGAAATTCGCGCGGCCGCGCTCGGCTCGCCGCCCCGCCGGCGAAAAACAGAGCGCCGAAGCTGCCGCCGACGATGCCAGCAAGTGCTACGAGCCAGAGGATGAGCTGAGCGAGTATCGCCATGTGCAGAACTTCCCCCTTCCGTCGGTCGCGCAGGCTCACCTCAAATACCTACCTCGACATCAGCAATGCGAGCCACAACGATCCCGCGACAATCGGCGAAGCAAAGAAAACCGCTACGCACGCCATGCTCTGGGCAATAGCTACCGGTCGACCTCGGGCGGGAGGCAATTCACCAAGCGCCCGCCCAGCGTACCGTACGGCCCAGAGCGCAGAAAAAAAGACCATGCTGAGACCGATCAGCCAAATTAGGCTGCTGAGGAGAAAGAACAGCAAGTCGTTCATCGCGCCACGATCGTCACGCGGAATGTGTTGCCCGGCGGTTCGTTGGTCTCCCATGGCCGCCGCTGCTCCAGCACCAGTTCGCCGCGCCCCGCCGCCGAGGCGTTAAACACGAACACCTCCCAGTGCGAACCGCCGGCAAAATCTGGTTGGCTCTGCGCGGTGGTGGTGTTGCCGCTTGCCTCACCGGCGCGGGCGATGAAATCGGGAACCTGCGCGGGCGCCCAGAGATAACCTGCCGTCGGCACGCCGACTAAAGCGACCGAAAAACGCTGGCCGATTGCGACCTCGATGGTCTGCCCGTTGCGCGAGGCGTCGATGCGTAGCGCTACGTCAGCCGGGATCGGCGCCGGCACTTGCGTAGATGCACCCACTCTCGCCTCCCCCTGCGCAGCCGCGCCATGCACCGGCGCACAAGCCATCAACGCCGCCGCCAACACCGCCATAGCCGCGCCCGCGACCTCACGATACGCCATCACATCGCTCCCGCTTGCATCAAACCAATGTAGAACCGGATCATCCGCTCGAAATTCGCCACCGAGATATGCTCGTTCACGCCGTGAATGCCGGCCATATCCTCTGTGCTCAAGAGCAGCGGCTGAAACCGATACACGTTCTCGGCGACCTCGGAATAGTGGCGCGCGTCGGTGCCGCCAACCACAAGCCCTGGCGCTACCGGCGCGTCCGGCAAGCTGGCGCGCGACAACGCAGCGATCAGCGCATAGGAGGAGGATGTCGTGCTGGAAATGGGGCTCGCCTCGTTGGGCGGCGCGGCCCATTCCAGCGTGATCCCGTCGAGCCCGGACACCGCGGTGCGTGCGCGCGCCATCAGGCTTTCAGCGGTGTCGCGCTGGTGGATGCGGAAATTGATCATCGCAATCGCTTCGGCCGGCAATACGTTTGGCCGCACCCCGCCGTCGATCATGGTCGGCGCCACTGTGGTTCCGAGCAGCGCTTGAGCGACGGGGTTCGCCATACGTTGGCGCAAGAGCGGGCTGAACAGCCATTCGTTGGAAATGGCGACGCGGTTCAACAACGGCAGATCCGGCGATAGCGCCCGCATCATCGGCAGCGCTGGCCCACCTTCGAGCCCGCGTTCGATCGGCATCGAGTGAATGCGCGTCACCGCGAGGGCGAGCGAGGACACCGCCGTCTCAGGGGGAGGCATAGACGAGTGGCCCGGTTGCGCGACGGCACGTACGCGCAGCGTGGCGAAACCCTTCTCGGCGATGCCGATGAGCGACGCCGGCTTGCCGGTGAGCGGATGAGTGTCGATTGCGGCCATGCCTTCATCGAGCACGAACCAGGCGCGGCGCTGCTGTTGCGCCAAGGTTGCAGCAATGGCGGTGGCGCCCTCGCCGCCGAATTCTTCGTCATGTCCAAACGCGAACAAAATGGTGCGCTTCGGCGAAGCGCCGCTCGCGGCTAGATATTCCGCCGCTTCAAGCAGGCCCACGAGCGAGCCTTTGTCATCGATGGCGCCGCGGCCCCAAACTGCTCCGTCTCGGACAATTCCTGCGAACGGGTCGAGGTTCCATGCCGCGCGCGTATCCTCAGGCGCAGGCACGACATCCTGGTGCGCAAGCAGCAGCAGTGGCGGCAAGCCGGGATCGCTGCCGCGCCACTCATAAAGCAAAGAGCGTCCTATCAGCTCCCGTTTGGCGGCGGCGTGAAACGCCGGGTAGCGCGCCTGCATCCATGCATGAAAACGTTCGAACTCGGCGGGTTCGCCGTCATCGTCGACAATGGTGACGGTGCGGAATCGGATCGCCTCGGCGAGCCGGTCGGCGGCGGCCTCGCCGTCGATCGCATAGCTGGAGAGTTCGGGGATCTGCACCGCTGCTGGAGGCGGCGTGGCGGTAAACGTGGAGGCGCGATAGCCCACCAGGCCAGCCAAAGCCGCCAGCACAATCGCGACGCCCGCTAAAATAAGACGCACCATGGACCTGCTCCCTCGGCGCCAGCTTAGCGGCACCCGGGGCGGTGGCGTCAATGGCTCATACCTTGGGGTTCAAACCTTAGCAGTTTTGGCCTTTTTTGCCGGCGCCTTGCGCGCCGGTTTCTCGGGCGCGCGCGACTTGCGTTCGGCGCGTTCGGCGTCGACGAGCGGCATCAGGCGTTCGGCTTCGGCTTTTTGTTTTGCCGATCCGGATTCCGCCAAACGCACGATATTCTCGCGCAAATTTGCGAGTTCCTTGTCGGAATAGCTCGCGATGCGCTCGTCGACCGCCATAACTGAGCCTATTCAGTACGCAGGTTGGTCGCGGATTCGCGGCCTTGACGATCCTTTTCCAGATCGAACGAGACCTTTTGCCCGTCCATCAGGCCGCGAAGGCCCGCGCGCTCAACCGCGGAAATATGGACGAAAACGTCCTTGCCGCCAGTTTCCGGAGCGATGAAGCCGAAGCCTTTTTGGGTGTTGAAAAACTTAACTGTGCCAGTAGCCATGACCGTCTCCTATGAGGTCGTATTGCCCGCCCAGGAACATCCCGGCGGACTCGAACTCGAAGGAAAACGGCAGAAAATCCGGCGCGACAGCGGGGGATCAAAGCGTGACGCGACGAAGAACGATGAGGCGCATATAGGCGCTTCCGCAGAACAAAGCTAGCGCCAAGCAGTTAATAGGGGGCCATGAACCCAGAAGCTGCGAGTTCATGGCCCCGATCCGCGCCGCACCGATGCGGGGGAGCGTGGTAAGCGTGTCGCGGACCCCCATTCTGTGGGCACGGGCGACGTCCGCCTTGACTTCGCTCAATGTGCGCCGCCGCGCCAAATCGGCATGGGCGCTTTACTGAGCGCTACCGCCACGGCTGCGCGCGCCAACAGACGCGTGGAATCGAGCGTCGGCAAAGGCGAAACTTCGGGCGTCACCAGCAGCGGTATTTCCGTGCACGAGAGCGCGACCGCGTCGCAGCCATCGCGCTTCAGACGTTCGATGATGCGCACATATTGGGAGCGCGAGGATTCGGTGATAATGCCTTGGCAGAGTTGGTCGAAGATGATGCGGTCGATGATTGCCCGCTCATCTGGCTCAGGCGATTGCAGCCCCAAGTCAGCGCGTGCGAACGCGGCAGGATATGCAGGACCCGTCATGGTCCAACGCGTGCCGAGCAACGCTACACGCGTGCGGCGATCGCGCCTGGCTTGGGCGGCGACCACATCGCAGATGTGCAGACCGGGTAGCGGATAAGGCGTTGTTGCTGCATCGAAGGCGATGTGCGCAGTGTTGTCAGGGCAGACGAAGAAATCACAGCCAGCGGCGGCGAGACGCGCGCAGGTGCGCATGAGATGGGCGTTGACCATCGCGAGGTCGTCCGCGTCATAAGCCGCCAGCGTCGGCCCCATCGGCAGAATCGAGAGCGTGATTTCCGGGTGCTCGTGCGCGCCAAGCTGGCGCGCGCCCTCGCGCACCATCTCGGTAAAGCACAGCGCCGCGCCGTCGGCGGAGTGCGCGAGGATGCCGATGTGGAGCATGGCGGTTACTACGCCTTGGCCCCGCCCGGACTCAAGACTCTCATAGATCGCGGCGGGCGCGCCATTTGACAATAACTAATCAGTCAGTTATATAAAAACATGAACATGCACAAGCGTCTAACCAGGAGGACTTGGCGCCGACGCGCCGAGGCTCGGCCTGATGAGATCCTGACCGCGGCATTGGACGAGTTCATCGTTAGCGGTTTCGATGCGGCGCGTATGGAAGACATTGCGGCACGGGCGGGCGTCTCAAAAGGCGCAATTTATCTGTATTTCGAGAGCAAGGTCGCCATGCTGCGCGCGCTTATTGAACGCGAGGTGGCGCCGATCGCGCATCGGCTTGAGGCTGCCGCAGAGGCGGGAATCGACGATCCAGCGGTCACATTGAGACAGTTGGCCGCCATTGTCGCCTCGGCGCTGGGCCAGCCGCACATATTCGCCACCCCGCTCCTCGTAGCGTCCCTCTCTGGGAGATTTCCCGAACTTGCACAAGATTATCGAGAGCGGGTTTTCTTTCGTGCACGCGATGCAATCGAACGGCTCATGCGCCGGGGGGTTGCCTTGGGGCAATTTCGCGCAGTCGATCCCGCAGCGGCGGCGCGCGCCATGATGGGGCCAATCATGTTTGAGATCATTCGAACCCACGCGCTGGGCGACAAGTCGCCGCGGGATGGCGATTGGCTCGCCGTACATTTCGACATTCTCACCAACGGGCTTGCTGCTAGGAGCGCGCAATCATGAGGCGCTTCCTTATCCTCGTGTGTTTCGCGTTTGCGGCTAGCGGGTGCGCTAGGGCTCCCGAGGTGCTGGAGGGTTATGTCGAGGCGGACTACGTCTACGTGTCCACTCAAGACCCCGGCCTCATTCGAACGTTGGAGGTCAAGGAGGGCGACAACGTTGCTGCGGGCGCAGCCCTATTCACGCTCAACCGCGAGCGCGCACTGGCCAATTACCAAACTGCCAACGAGTTGAGCGACGCCGATACTGCCGCCTCGCTGGCGCAAGCCGTGGCCGCAGCGCAAGCGCGCGCCCGCCTTGCCGATCTCACGCTGGCGCGAACGCAATCGCTGTATCAGCGCGGCTTTGTCTCCAGCGCCCGCCAGGATCAAGATCGCGCCGCCTCGGACGCCGCCCATGCCGAACTCACCCGCGTGCAGGTTGAGCAGCGCAATGCCCTGCGCGAAAATCGAGCGCAGGACGCACGAGCGGCGCTCGCGCGCACGCAACTATCGGATCGCTCGGTCGCTTCGCCCGCCTCAGGGCGCATCGAACGCATCTACCGTCGTCCCGGAGAATATGTGGCGCCGGGAGCGCCAGTGCTGGCTCTCTTGCCGCCCGAGAACCTGAAGGTCCGGTTTTTCGCGCCCCAGCACATGCTCTCGCGCTTTGCGCTCGGCGCCGACATCGACCTCTCTTGCGACGGGTGCGCCTCTGGGTTGATGGCGCGCGTCTCGTTTATCGCGAGTGAGCCGCAATTTACCCCGCCGGTCATATACTCGGCGCAGGAACGAGAGAAGCTGGTCTTTCTGATCGAGGCGCGCGTCTCCGGCGCCTCAAACCTCCACCCTGGACAGCCGCTCGATATTCGCGTGTCGCGATGACGGCCGACGACGGCGAACTTCGCCGAGACCCCCGCGATCTCGCCATTGACGTTCGCGGGCTCACAAGGCGCTTCGGCGCGTTGCTCGCCGTCGACGATCTCGCACTTCAGGTGCCCCGCGGCGCGATTTACGGCTTTCTCGGGCCCAATGGTTCCGGCAAAACGACAACGATTCGCATGGTGTGCGGGCTGCTCCGCCCCGACGCCGGCGAAGGCGCGGTCCTCGGGTTTGACGTGCTGAAACAGTCTGCCGAGATTAAGGCGCGCGTCGGTTACATGACGCAGCGCTTTTCACTCTATGAAGAACTCTCGATCCGCGAGAATCTCGAATTCATCGCCCGTGTCTACGAGTTGGACGACCTCCAGGCGCGCGTTGACCGTGCGCTCTCCGACCTTGGCCTCGAAGCGCGACAAAGACAAATCGCGGGAGCGCTCTCGGGCGGGTGGAAGCAGCGGCTCGCGCTGGCTTGCTGCATGATCCATGATCCAGTCTTGCTGCTCCTTGACGAGCCCACCGCTGGCGTCGACCCCGGCGCACGGCGGGACTTCTGGGACAGGATACGCCGCTTTTCAGCCAACGGCGTCACGACACTCGTTTCGACGCATTACATGGATGAAGCGGTGCAGTGCGACTCCATCGCCTATATTGCGTACGGCAAAAAGCTGCTTGACGCCCGCACCGCCGACATTCCCGCCATGGTCGGCCTGCATGCGTGGCGGGTCGGCGGCCACGATCTCACTCGCGCCGCCGACCTGCTGGAAAGGCAACCCGGCGTCGAGTTTGTCGCCCGCTTCGGCGCGAACATCCACGTGTGCGGCCGCGACGCAGCGGCGCTCGCGCGCGCGGTGCAGGACGTCGCCGGGATACTGCCCCTGCAGATTGAGAAAATCGACGCCGGATTCGAGGAAATTTTCATCCATATGACGGCGGGGCGAGACCGCGTTACGGAGCGGATCTCATGATCGCCTTCGACCTTTCGTGGAATCGCGTAAGAGCGATGTTCCTCAAGGAATTGGTGCAGATGCGCCGAGACCGCCTGACCTTCGCCATGATGATCATGCTGCCGATTGTACAGCTCATCCTGTTTGGCTTTGCAATCAACAACGACCCCCGCCACCTCCCAACAGCAGTCGAACTGCGCGAGGACGGGCCGCTGGTGAGGAGCTTTCTATCCTCTCTCAGGGCCTCATCCTTTGTAGAAATTGTCGCGGTCACGCATCGCGCTGAAGAAGGCGAAGCCTTGATGCGATCCGGCAAGATCAGCTTTCTGATTGTGATCCCGGAAGGGTTCGAGCGACGCGTCGTGCGCCAAGAACGACCGCAGATATTGATCGCAGCGGACGCCTCCGATCCGGTCGCTTCGAGTGGCGTGCTCAGCTCAGTCAGCGAAATTGCTCGGCGATCGTTCGCGCCGGACCTCGACGGCCCGCTTTCATTCCTTGCGTCGCCGCCGCCGCCGTATGAAATACTAATGCACCGCCGCTACAACCCGGCTGGCTTGACCTCAGTCAACATTGTGCCTGGCCTGTTGGGCGTGATTCTCACCATGACAATGGTGTTGATCACCTCCATCGCGCTTACCCGCGAGACTGAGCGAGGCACGATGGAAATGCTGCTGGCGACGCCGCTTCGACCGCTTGAAGTCATGATTGGGAAGGTCGCCCCTTACATTGGCGTCGGCGCCGTGCAGACCGTCATTGTCCTTATTGCCGCTCGGGTCCTCTTTGACATCCCGTTCACGGGTTCGTGGGTGGCGTTCGCTCTAGCGGTCGCCCTCTTCATCACAGTCAATCTGATGTTGGGCTACCTCATTTCTGCGGCAGCGCGCACGCAAATGCAGGCCATGCAACTTACCTTCATGTTTTTTCTCCCCTCCATACTCCTCTCCGGCTTCATGTTTCCCTTCCGGGCCATGCCGGATTGGGCGCAGGCTTTATCGGAAGCGCTTCCGCTCACCCATTTCATCCGCATTGTTCGGCAAACCATCCTGAAAGAAGCCGATCTGGCTGACGTCTTCGGCAACATGTGGCCGCTCCTGGCCATCCTGATTGTGCTTTCGACGTTGGCGCTGGCCCGCTTCAGACGCACACTCGACTGATCGGCAGCGCCCCGCCGAGGCAGGCTTGGCGTCTGTTGAGCCCCCGCGATTTACCCCAATCGACGTTAGAATTCGGCGCTGGCAAAGGGGCCGGATTCTTGCTCCGCGTGGATGGTTTTCGGGTGGAGGTCAGTCACCGGAGCCCTAAGAATGCGAAAGCCCGGGCGCTGCCGCCCGGGCTTTTCGATGCTTGGGTTTTGGGTGCGGGAGTAGGATTTGAACCTACGACCTTCAGGTTATGAGCCTGACGAG
>CADEEA010000070.1:0-6346 GCA_902826245.1 uncultured Alphaproteobacteria bacterium
CTGATGGCGGTGGGCGAGGCGGCGTGCGTTTCGGTGCACGGGGCCAATCGCTTGGGCTCGAACTCGCTGATCGATCTGGTGGTGTTCGGGCGCGCAGTGGGTTTGCGTTGCGGCGAGATGGTGAAGGCCAATGCTTCTCAAGCGCCGCTGCCGAAGAACGCGGGCGAAGCGCATCTCGCGCGCTTCGACAAATTCCGAAAGGCCAAAGGCGCCGAGCCGACAGCGAAGCTGCGCGAAAAGATGCAGCGCGCCATGCAGGATACGTGCGCGGTCTATCGCACTGGGGAAGTGCTGAACGAAGGCGTCGCGCGTATGGCCGCGATCTGGGGGGAGGCGCCGGATGTGTCTGTCACCGATCGTTCCCTGATCTGGAACACCGATCTGGTGGAAACTTTGGAGTTCGACAATCTGCTCGCGCAAGCTTTGGTCTCCGTAAACGGCGCCGCCAACCGCACCGAAAGCCGCGGCGCCCACGCGCGCGAGGATTTCCCCGAGCGCGATGATGTGAATTGGATGAAGCACACTTTGGCTTGGCTCGATGTTGGCAGCGGCGCGGTGCGGATCGATTATCGGCCGGTGCACTCCAACACGATGACCAACGAAGTCGAGCCGATCCCGCCGAAGAAGCGGGTGTATTGAGTGGGGGTGAAGCCGCCCCTTGAGGGGAGAAGGTGGCCCGAAGGGCCGGATGAGGGGATTGCGGTGCTTGGTGTGGGCGCGTGGGTGAGGCCCGGGGAGCGGCCGAAGCGGACGCTGGTCTAAAATCAAATGGAGGCGCCGCGTTGACAAACAAGTTTTGTGTCAGAGCCATCGCCGCCGCCGACGCCTCGCGTATCTCAGAGCTGAATGCGCAGCTCGGTTACAACGCTGATGAGGCGACGATCCGCGAGCGCATGGGCCGCATTGAACGCCAGCTCGGCCACACAATGCTTGGCGCAGAAGGGCCAAACGGCCTTGTAGGATTCGTGCATTTCTTCGAACGCCCCTCAATCGAAAAGGGGTTCGATCTTGTTGTCCAGGCGCTCGTCACCGATGAAGCGCATCGTGGACAAGGCATTGGTCGCCTCTTGATGAATGAAGTAGAGAACGCAGCGTTGTCGCGCGACATTAACTCCATCGCTTTGTCATCGCGAACCGATCGCAAGGACGCGCACGCCTTCTATTGCCGATTGGGTTATGACGCCGTCGCGACCTCAAGCGTGTTTACGAAGGCCGTGCGGTAACTTGTGTTTGTCCGCTGGCGTCAAAAATCAGAAAGTCCTGCATCCACCGCAAACCCCTCATCCGGCGCTTCGCGCCACCTTCTCCCCTCAAGGGGAGAAGGCCATAGTGCGAGCATGAAGCGTAACGCGAAAACCGTACGCCGCGCGCGGGAGAACCGGGGCGAGCAGTCGAGTTGCGAGGAAAAGCTCTGGCGCTTGTTACGCGGCCGGCGTTTCCTCCATCGCAAATTCCGCCGCGAGCACACGATCAGCAAGTATTCCGTGGACTTCGCTTGTCCTGCGGTGAAGCTGGTGATCGAGATCGACGGCCCATCGCATGACGATCCCGAGCAGAAGAAGTTCGACGATGCGCGAACCGAGTATGTGCAGCGATCCGGCTGGCGTGTGATCCGTTTCACGAATGCCGAGATTTACGAAGGCATCGAAGCGGTAGCATCGCGGATCGCCGTGGAGCTGGGGGAGACGTGATTAGCTCCAACCCTCGCCCCTTGAGGGGAGAGGGTGCCGCGAAGCGGCGGGTGAGGGGACTCCCGCTCTTTCAGGCGATACCGCACCCCCCCTCATCCGGCCCTTCGGGCCACCTTCTCCCCTTAAGGGGAGAAGGCTAAGCTCGGCGTCCCACAGGAGCACCCCATGCCCGCCATCGGTTACATCTGCCTCGGCACCAACGATTTCGACCGCGCCTGCGCGTTCTACGATGCGCTCAGCGCAGAGCTTGGCGGCAAGCGCTTGTTCCCAACCCCGCATGGGCAGATGTACCGGCTCGGCTCGGGCGCGATGCTGATGGTGACGCGCCCGTACGACAAAGGCGCGGCTCATCCTGGCAATGGCACGATGCTCGCGATCAATTTAGACGCGCAAGAGGACGTCGCGCGTATCCACGCTAAGGCGCTCACGCTCGGCGCAACCTCCGAAGGCGAGCCCGGCCCGCGCGGCGGCTTCGGCGATTTCGCTTATTTCCGCGATCTCGACGGCAACAAAATCGCGCTGTTCTGGAGCGAGCGGGGGAAGAAGTAACGGGCGCGCGGTTTTTTCGGGCCGCGCTATGGCGTAGGCGCGGGCGGCTCTTCTGTTTTCGGGCGCGTCGCGCGACGCAGCAGATCTTCCAGCGGATTACGCGGGCGTTCTTCTTCGGCCGGCGGAGGCGTCGCCGGCGATTCCGCGTCAGGAGTCGGCGTGCTGGCTGGCGTCTCCACGCTTGGCGCAGCAGGCTGGCGTCCGAACAGCGCGTCGCCGAGCGCGCCGAGCGGGCTACCTTGCGCTTGGCGGCCAAGAATGTCGCGCACCTGGCTCTGCACCACGTCCTCCAAGGCCGGTGCGAAGCTCACGCGCGACCAGGGGCCGCGCACGCGGAAGGGCACGCCGATGCCGCCGACGCTCAGGTTTCCGCCTTGCCCCTGCGCGGAATTCACCGCGCGCGGGGCGATGCGCATGTCGATGTTTTGCGCGCCCACATCGACGATGCCGCGCCCCTCCAGCCGCACGAACGGATTGAGCAGGCGCAGATTGTCGGTCGCCATCGCGCCGTTGGACACCGCGAAAGTCGCCGAGAGTTCGGCGAAATCGGTGGCCCCGCCTTCGCCACCGGCCGCGCCGGTGAGCGCTTGCTGCACGGTGCGTGCGACTTGCGCGAGGTTCACGCCTTTCCACTGTCCATCGTTGAAATTGAAACTGGAATTGCCGTTCCAGCTGCGCATCAAAGCGGCCTGCGTGGCGCCTTGGCCTACCAGAGACGCGCGCAGCCGACCGCGGCCGACGATCCTGTCAAAGCCAACGGCGTCGCGCAGCAAGGTCTCGGCCTGGATGTTCTGGGCGTCGATCTCCACCGCTACGCGCGAGACCGCGCCTGAGCCATCGGCGATCAGCCGCGCCGTGCCGGCGCCTTCATAAAGCGAAACACGCGTGAGCCGCGCGTCGGCGGCGCCGTTGGCGACCCGCAGCGCGAGCGCGACATCGGCAAACGACATGCGCTGGAACTTGAGCGAACCCAGGGTCAGTTCGAGATTGGCGTCGAGCGCACGCAGGCCCGAGAGATCGAGCGGGGTGGTCGGCCATGCGGTGTCGACTTCCACCCCTTGTGCGGCGCCTTGAGCCGGCGGCGGCAGATAGGGATTGACGTCCACGTTGGCTGCGTTGAGCGCGCCGGTGATGCGCAGGCGGCCGCTTTCTTGGGTGATCAGGCTCAGATTCCCGCGCGCATCGATGTCGTCGAGATGTAGCGAGAGTGCGCTCAGCGCCGTCTGCGGTCCTTCGTGCGCCAGCTGCGAGGAGACGCGGAACGACCCGAAACCGCCGCCTTCGCCCATCGGCGATCCGATCCAGGCGAGCAGACGGCGCAGACTCCTGCCGTCGGCCTCGAGTTTACCGGTCATGGCGCCGGTAGCGGCGTTGAACACGCCATCGAGGCTCGCATTGAGCAATGCAGAGCGGACGCTCGCCTCGACCGGCGTCTCGCCTTTCTCCAGCACCGCGCGAGGCAGGCCGATGGCGCTTTCAATCTCAAGCCGCTCGCCGCGATAATCGAGCGCCGCATCTATTTCCGCGGGCTGATCGAGGGATTGCAGCGCCAGGCGGATGTCAACGTTTTCGAGCAGCATCGGCTCGCCGCTGTCGCCGCCTTTGAAACTGATGCGGCCATGGTTCAAACGCACATCGTCGAGGCGCAGATCTTCGATGGTGAATTCCTGATCGGGCGCGGTTTGCTCGGTTGGGAACGCCCAATTGGCGGCGCCGTCGTCATGCGCTTCGAGATTGAGCGCCGCGCCGTCGAAAATGAGTTGCTTCACTTCGATTCGCCCCGCCAGCAGCGGCATGACCTTAACCGCGAACACGAGTCGCTCGGCGGCGATGAAGGGCTGGTCGGTGGGAAATCCTTCGGGATTGGAGAGCGATACGCCGTCAACCGAAAAACCCAAGGCCGGCCAGAAAGAAACCTCGATGTTCTGACCAAGCGTCAGTTCGCGGCCAGTTGCCTCCTCGATCCGCTTCTCGGCCTCGCGTGCTGCCAGCTCCTTGGGAAAGAACACGACAAAAAGCGCAATCCCGAGGATCAAAACGGCCGCCAGGCCGGCGGCGGCAAGGCCAAGAATCTTGAAATTGAACTTCATGGCGAAGGTCTCCGGCCTGGGTTTTAGTACGCCGCGCGGCTGAAAGCGACCGCGCGGCGCCGCCGCTTTGCGGCTGGCGTCAGGCTGGGCTAAGCCAGCGCCATGGGCGCATTTTTTTCTTCCATGTTTTCAGAACTTGGCCAACGCCGACGGCGGATACGGGAGGCGCTTGGCGATCGCGGCGCCGCGGTCGGCGAGTTCATCACGCTTGGTGGTCTGGCGGCGGGCTCCCTGGGAATGTTTCTCGGGCCGTGGATGCCGGCGAAGGCGCCCTGGGGGTTTGCCGTGCCGCTGCTATTTTTGGTTGGCTACGGGCTGCTCGATTTGCGCCGCCAGAAGGAATTGGCGGGCGGCGCCGACAACGACAAGATCGCCGTACGCTACGATTGGTTGGCCCTGGCGCTGTCGTTCGCTTGCGCGATGGCGGGTGCGGCCGCCTTCGTCATCGCCTGGAGCGGCAAGCCCGCGCCGCCACAGCAGGATTGGCGCCCGCCCGCGCACACGATCGTGACTGATATTGTTCCTTGAGTTCGGCGTGACGACGCAGCGGCGCCGACATTGCGCCTTGATTGCCTCCGAACAAAGGAGGTGCGGAGGATGACGTGTCGCAAAACCCAATCTCAAACCTGATCCCGCGCGGATCGCTGGGCCTGAAGCTGCTCTTGGTTTGCTTGCTAGTACTGGCGATGGGCGTGCCGCTGCTCATGGTCGGCGGGCTGGTTGGCGAGCGCCAGGGCCGCGCCAGGCAGGTTACCGCCGAGATCGGCGCCAAAGCTGGCGGTCCTCAAAGCGTCGGCGGCCCTATGCTGTTGGTTCCTTATCAGCGCACCGTCGAGACCACTGACGACCAGGGTCGCACCCAGCGCCGCAACGAGCGCGGCTCGTTCGTTGTGTTCGCCGAAGCCGGCGCGGCCGACACGCAGCTCAATGTGCAGGACCGCAAACTCGGCATATATCGCGCCGCCATCTACACCGCGACCATCGATTTTGACGCCAGCTTTCGCCCGGCTGCGGCGCTCGACGGCATTGATCCGGCCTATCGCTTCGATTGGTCCCAGGCGCGGATCGTGATGTTCGTCAGCGACAGTCGCTCTATCCGCAACGCGGCGAACTTGCGTTTCACCGATGGCCGCACGGCGGTGTTGGAGCCTATATCGGATTTGAGCTTGGCTGCACCGGCGCCGGGCGAAGATTTTGCACGGCCAGGGCTAAGTTCCGCGCCGGCTTATCCGCTGCCGTCCAATCTGCAGGCATTCGCAGCGTCCGCTGGTTTCGCTAATGCGCCGCGCGACTTCACTGTTGAGACGCGCCTCGAACTCACCGGCGCGCAGCGCTTCGCCATCGCCGCTTTCGCGCAGGACACCGGCGTCTCCATTCGCGGCGACCGCAGCGACACCCGCGCGGAAGGCTATTTCCAAGCCGCCGAAGCGCCAACTACGAACAAGGCGGGCTTCTCAGTCTCCTGGCGGGCGCCATTCGTGGCGCGCGGCATCGAGAAGGCCGCCGACCTGAATAGTTTCAATCTGGGCCTCGCCGCCCAGCGCGATATGGCGGTGAGTTTTGTCGCGTCCGACGACATCTACCAGGGCGTCGCGCGCGCGGTGCGCTACGCCATCATGTTCATTGGCATCGTGTTCCTGGCGACTCTGATCTTCGAAGCCGTGAGCGGCAAGAAAGCCCACCCGGCGCAATATATCCTGGTCGGCCTAGCGCAGTGCGTATTCTATCTGCTGCTGCTGTCGATGACGGAGCTTATCGGTTTCTCCTGGGCGTTCATCATCGCCGCTGGCGCGACCGTGAGCCTGCTTGCCTATTATGCCGGCGCCGCCTTCAATTCGCCTGCGGTAGGCCTGCGCGCGTTGGCGAGCTTGGCTGCGCTTTACGCGGCAATGTACGTGTTGATGACGCTAGAGGATTTCGCGCTGCTGGCGGGTTCGGTGGTGGCGTTCGCGGTGTTGGCCGCCGCCATGCTGGCGACGCGGCGGATCAATTGGTACGGCAAGGCGGAGGGTTGAC
>CADEEA010000070.1:6446-15125 GCA_902826245.1 uncultured Alphaproteobacteria bacterium
GCCTTGACGGCCCCGGCGCACCCCGCCATCACCGCGCCATGGTCGAACTTACCCTGCCCAAGAATTCCGAGGTCAAGCCGGGCAAACGCCACAAAGCGGCGAAGAACGCCAAGCGCGTGCGCCAGTTCAAAGTCTACCGCTACGACCCCGAGACTGGCGAAAATCCGCGCTGGGACACCTACGACGTCGATCTCGATGCTTGCGGGCCGATGGTGCTCGATGCGCTCATCGCCATCAAAAACGACATCGATCCAACGCTGGCTTTCCGCCGCTCTTGCCGCGAAGGCGTATGCGGATCGTGCGCGATGAACATCTCCGGTCGCAACACGCTCGCCTGCACCAAGGGCATGGACGAATTGCCGGCCGGAACCATTACGGTTTCGCCACTGCCGCATCAGCCGGTGATCAAGGATTTGGTTCCCGACCTCACCAATTTCATGGCTCAGTACGCCGCGATCCAGCCCTATCTGCAATCCGACACGCCCGACCCTTCGGCCGAGCGCCGGCAAAGTCCGGAAGAACGCGCCAAACTCGATGGGCATTATGAGTGCATTCTCTGCGCCTGCTGCTCGACGGCGTGTCCATCCTATTGGTGGAACGGCGATCGCTTCATGGGTCCCGCCGCGTTGCTGCAAGCCAATCGCTGGATTTCCGACAGCCGCGACGATCATTCCGGCGAGCGCCTTGACGCGCTGGAAGATCCGTTCAAACTCTATCGCTGCCACACCATCATGAATTGCGCGCAGGTCTGCCCGAAGGGGCTCAACCCCGCGAAAGCTATCGCCGAGATCAAGAAGACGATGGTGGAGCGGAAGCTCTAAGCCAGCTTCAGGCCGCCCAGCCTTGCGAAGGCGCCAAAGTCGCAGTCGCGTGTTAATAGCGCGACGTTGTTGTCGATGCATGCCTGCGCGACTAGCGTGTCGCCAAGCGCCGCTTTGCTCCCTGCTTTGCGAACCTGAGCGCGCAACACTCCCGCTCGTTCCCAATAGCCGTCGCCAATGGGCAATACGGGGAACGCCACCAGGGCGGCATCAAGTGAGTCCGTTCCCTTGGGGTCGGACAACATCTCGGTAATGGTCACGGCGGCGAGCACCCCATCGCCGCTCTGCGCAAGTTCAGATAAGCGACGCGTCTCGGGCAGGTCCTGAAGATCGAGCCAAGGAATAAGCACGCTGGCATCGACGGCGATCACTCGTCGCCCTTTCCGCGAAGTTCTTGCCAGCTCAAGTCGAACTTCAGCTTGCCACGCAACGCCGACAGGCGTTGCCATGCCAGCGCCCGGGCTTGCCGCTCAAGCGCGGTGCGCACGGTTTCGGCAATGCCCGCCCCTTCGGGGCGCGCCGCATCGAGCACCCGTGCATCGACATCGACCGTAATCTTGCGCATAGCAGGCATATGGGCATTGATACCGGTAAGAAGGCCCACCGTCAATACCCAGCAATAACCCCCAGTATCCGCGCCTTACTCTAGGACACCGGCGTGTCGCGCTCCAGGCCGGGCGTCCAATCGTAGAGCGGGCGAACGGTTCCGTCGTCAAAGCGAACCCCGGCAGGCGCGGTAAGCAAGCCGGGCCGTGTTTGTCGCCCGCGCATGCCGAGCGCGGCGATACCGTTCGCTTGTATGGCCGTGACTTCGCCAGGATCGCTGACGCCGTTGCCGTTGAGATCGCGCCAAAGTGCTAGCCCGCCGAGTTCGGCGCCGGTCAGCTCGCCATCGCGATTGTCGTCGAGCGCGCGCAGCGCCTCGAAGCCGTCGCGCCAGAACACCGCCCAAGTTCGTTGACCGATCATGTCGAAGCCTGAGCGCACTTGCCCGCGCCCTTGCGGATCCCACACCAGCCAGGCCGCGTCGGGTGTGAGCCAGCCTTGCGCGCGCCGATCGCCGGTGCCGGCGAAATCAAAAGCGATTGACGATGTGCGGTCGACCATCCGTGCAAATGGTCCGTCGGCCAAAGGTACGAGTATCGGGGTCACGTAAATCACAGGCTGGCTATGGGCCAGCCGTTCGCGCAATCTAGCGATACGCGCGCGATCGCCGCTTGAGCGCGCCACGTGCGACAAATGTTCAGCCGCCTCCGTGAGCACGGCATGGGTTTCCCAGTCGGCTTGCTCGGACGCAAGCAAGGGCAGCCCGAGCCGGATGATGGTGCGCAATTGTTGACGCGCGGCGCTTAAGTGCCCGCTTCGGTCGAGCGTGTAGGCGTAGCCGAGCCGCGCGCGCAGATCGGAGCGGTCGAGGCGGACGGCGCGCGCGTAATGGGCGCGTGCAGCGTCAAGCCGTGCGAGCGCGCCTCTGTTTGGCGCAGCGGGAGGGGGCTCGAGAATCTCGGGTTGCGGGCCGAGGTGAAAATCGAAGCCCGCACATCGGTCGCCGGGGTCGAAGTCCGGCTTCTGATCGGGACGCATTTGACGTTGCGCCACCTGTTCACAGGACACGCTGCCGGAAAAGACTAGCCGGTTGTCGGCGCGTACGTAGGTGAAAGGCGCATCGTTGCGGGCGTACGCGAGCAGATTGAGCCGCCCCAACAATTGCTCACGCCGCGCGGGCTCAACTCCCCCCATCGCCGCCACGTTCTCCAGCGCACGCTCGATGGGCGCTTCGTAGACCGGCTCCGGGATCGGCATCATCGGAATGGCCGCTGTGCATGGTGCAAGCGAAAGCCAGGTCAGCAGGGCGACAATATTCGTGCGCATGCGCGTCTCCTAAGCTCGTTGCTTCACTTCCGGTTGATCCGATCTCGGCGGATCGCGATAGGGGCATTCAGGCCCTTCGGGATCGTAGGGCGTGTCGGGCGCATGCGGCAGCACGCGTTCCACGTAATGTTTGATGCGGCGGGTGACGCTGGCGGCGTCGCCGGTGGAGTGTTCGGCGGGGATCAATGGGCCAAAGGTCAATCGATATGTCTTGCCCTGTTTGTTGAGCAATTCGTGGAACAGGGTGATGTCGCGCAATTCGGCGGAGAAGCGCGCGAAGGTGTGGAACCAGAATGCGTATGGCCCCGAAACGTGCAGCGGCAAAATCGGCAGCTCGTACTTGCGCGCGAGGCTCACCGCTGTCGGCATCCATTCGGGATCGGTGAGCTTGCCTTCGTGCACGCGCGCCAGCCTCCCGGCTGGGAACACCATGAGCGGGCGATTGTCGGCGAAGGCCTGCTCCGTCATTTTCAGGGTTACGCGCGTGCGCTCGCGCGTTCGCTTTGCGAGCACCCATTCCACCGGGATCAGCGCTTCATCGAACCGTTTGCACACGCGATTGGCGTCGGAATTGGCGTAGATGGCGATGTCGGCGCGCACGCGCTTGATTGCGTCGTAGACTGCGATGCCGTCGGTGATGCCCGTGGGATGGTTGGCGAGCAGGATGAAGGCGCCAGAACGTGGAATGCGCTCGCCGCCGCTAGTATCGAGCTTCACGCTGAGCAACTGGGAAATATACTCCAACGCCTCGTGCCCGCCCAAGGGCGCGATTGCGTCGGCCATGCGCACGGCCTTGCTGTAATTCAGCAGCGCAAACAGTGGCGGGCGCGCCAGCGGCCAGAGCGGCCCGCCAGAGAGCTTGGGCGCGCGTTCTTCGATCAGTTCGTCGACAATGTGTTTGCGGGGGGCCGCGGGCAGGGCGGCGGCGGACTCAACACTCATGCTGGACCAATTGCATGCGGGAGCGTCGCGGAAAAGAGGCTTGCGCGGCGGCTCGTGCGCGGGTTCTTTGCGGCCTGATGCAGGCAGCTCCATGATTCTCGACGCCTATCGCGTGCGCCTGGCGCGCGGGGATCTTTCTCCGGACGCCGACCAGGCCGCCGCCGCCGAACGCATGGAAGCATTGGCGCGGAGCTTGGCGCGCTGGCGGCCGGAGGCCTGGTTGGGCAGGGGAGAGGCCCCGCGTGGGCTCTACCTCTGGGGCCCTGTCGGTCGCGGCAAGTCCATGCTGATGGATCTGTTTTTCGAGGTCGCGCCGGTCGCGAAGAAGCGCCGAACCCACTTTCACGAATTCATGCTGGCCGCGCATTCCCGCTTGCGGGAAGCGCGCGCTAATCGGGGTGAGGCGCAAGATCAGATCATCGTCCAGGTCGCCCGGCGCATCGCCGAAGAGGCAAGGCTGCTTTGCTTCGATGAGGTGCAAGTCACTGACATCGCGGACGCGATGATTCTTGGGCGCTTGTTCGAACGCTTGTTTGCGGAGGGCGTAGTGGTGGTCGCCACCTCGAACAGGCTTCCGGATGATTTGTACAAGAATGGCCTGAACCGGCAATTGTTCCTCCCCTTCATCGCGCTCCTGAAGCAGCAGCTCGACGTTTTGTCCATCGCAGGGCCGCGCGATTTCAGGTTAGCTCAATTGATGGCGGCGCCGGTTTATTATTGGCCCCTCGGGCCCGCTGCGGACGAGGCGGTAGCGCAGGCCTGGGAGCGCCTCACGCTGGGCGCGCAGGCGCAGGCGATCAATCTGAACGTGGGCGGACGTACGCTTTTGGTGGAGCGCGCGGCGGCCGGCGTTGCGCGCTTCACCTTTGCCGAATTGTGCGCGCGGCCATTGGGGGCGGCCGATTTCATCGAGATCGCCGAGCGCTTTCATACACTCATTGTAGAGCAGATCCCAAGACTTCCGCCGGCGATGCGTGAGGAAGCCGCGCGGTTTCGCCTGCTGATTGACGCCCTCTACGAAGCGAAAACCAAGCTCATCGCGTCCGCCGAGGCGGCGCCGGACGAACTCTATCCCGCCGGCGATCAGAGTTTCGAATTCGAACGCACCGCATCGCGCCTGATGGAGATGCGCAGCGAGAATTATCTCGCGCTGCCGCGGCGCGACGCGGAATGGCGCCATGGCGTCGTCGCAGGATGACGCGCAGCCTTACAAGAAACGTTACTTGACGGATGTCCACAGCGGGTGTTCCATTGCGATGTCGGAAGCAAGTCGGCGTGAGTATCGCCGGTTCCCGTTCGCAAAGCTCAAGCAGCGCACAACACCAGGGCTACGGCGCGCGACGACTTCTTCCCGTTCGACGAAAAACTCCGCGCGGCAATCAGGCCGCATGAAGCGGACCAGTCGAGGTCGGCCGGCGTCTGGCGACGTTTCAGCGTGTGGTGATGTTTGCACGAACAAATGGGCAACTAACAGCGCAAACGCGTCGCCGCGCGCGTAGGACGTTGTTACAAAGGGCGCAGCCACTCGCTCACACAATCACCCTCGATAATGTCGCTCCGCCTCTTCGCAGCACTCGATCTGCCCGACCACGTTGCCGCAGCGCTGCTCGCGGTGATGAAAGGAACGCCGGGCGCAAAATGGCGCCCACGCGAGAACCTCCATCTCACCCTGCGTTTTTTCGGCGATGTCGCCGAGCCGGTCGCCGACGATCTCGATCTCGAGCTTGCCGCTGTGGCCGAGCGCTACGCGCCGTTCGAGCTCAGGCTGAAGGGCGCTGGTTCATTTGGCGGAGCCGAGCCGCACGCATTGTGGATTGGGGCAGCGCCCAGTCCTGCACTCAACGGGTTGGCCGATGCTGTTGAAAAGGCGGCGCGCAGGGTGGGGCTAAAGGCCGAGCCGCGAAAATTCATGCCGCATGTGACGGTGGCGTATCTCTCGGGCGCGTCGCTTGACAGCGTGCTAGGGTATGAAAACCGGCATGCAGTGTTCGAGGCGCCGCCATTCGAGGTGGATCGCCTTTCACTTTTTTCCAGCGTGACTCGTAAATCCGCCCCGAGCCTGTATCGGCGCGAGGCGGAGTATGGGCTGCACGGTGGCCGCTAAGCTAGGGCGCGAGCCTAGTGCATATATCGCCCCGCGCAACGCGGATTGCGGCGTTATAGCTGTCCACGCTTGGCGCCAGGCGACGGATGAGTGCGATGCCGCGCCGCGAGGGACTTTGAATCACCGGCGTCAACACGTTTGGCAAGCCGTCGTCGGCCACGATCAAGGTGATGTCGGCGCCTTGGGGCGCCTCGATGTCGTTGACGACGTAGAAATTGTCCGAATTGTCAGCGTAGAGCGAGAGAGACCAATAGTCGTTCCAGGGCGCCACGCGCAACGAGATAGGCCCGCGGCTCAAATCGTAAGGGCAGGCGGAATAGGCGAAATCAGGCGAGGGACGAACGATTTGGCGCGACAGCGGCGTCACCCGATCGGCGGTGCGCCAGGCGTTGAAACGCCCCTGGCTCAAACGCTCGATCGCCGCGCCCATCATCGCGCCGGGAAACGCGTTGACGATGGCGAGGTGCGACAACGCCGCGACGCCCAGCGCCGCCCAGAGATATTTCGCCGGCGCCTTCATGGCGCCTCGCAAGAAAGCGTGCGGATCGTGGGAAGCGTGGCGGCGCTTGGGCGAAAGCCGTCGCTAGGCTGGTACACCCGTAGCGTAAGCGAGAAACTGCGTCCCGCGCCGCGTGAGGATATCCAACGGGGCGCGTCGGCGCGGTCTGCGGCGATCCTCGCCTCCCACGCGCCGGCCGGTATGCCGGTGGCGTCGATGGATGGGGCGTCATCGGCGTTTTGCGCCAGATAATTGTCGTCGGCGTATAAGGTGACCGACCACCAGCGTGCGCTGAAATCGCCGCCGGAGAGCAAGTAGACGCACGTCTCGTCAAGCGGACGGGAGCGCTCGTCGCGTTCGAGCGTGAAATAAAGCGCCTCGCGCGGAGAAAGCGCCAACAAGCCCTCGCGAGCGACGATGGCGCGTGTGTAAGGGTCAGCGGAGCTGGCGCCCGCAGCGCGGCTGTGGCGCCAGGGCCCATGATGCTCGGCGAAGGAAAATCCGCCCAGCGTGATTGTGGCCCAGGCGCTCGCAGCGCCCAGCGCCAGCCCCGCCAGAATTGCGCCCCCCCAGGCCGCCCGGACCATGTCTCCCCCCTCAAGCCGCGCCGCCGCCGGCTTCGCCTGGAGTTTTGAGGTCGAGCGAAAGTGCGTGCAAGCCGGTTTCGAACTCTGCGGCGAGGATGTCGTAGACCAGACGCTGGCGGGCAACACGGTTTAGCCCGGTGAAGACGGCAGCGGTGATGCGGACGCGATAATGGCTTTCGCCGCCAGCATTGGCGCCCGCATGCCCGGCGTGGCGGGCGGATTCATCTTCCAACTGAAAGTCAAGCGGAGACAGCTGATCCCGAAGCGCTTTTTCCATGCGGTTTGCGCGAGAAAGATGCGGTTTCGCGTTTGTCAATTGCTTGTCCCTTTACCTTCTGGCGCCCATACTGGCGCTTCATGTCGGATGTATTTGAATATCGCCCGAAGTTTGTCGACATCCGCGTCAAGAAGCCTGGCGCGGCGCCGATCCCCCGCGCCCCCGACGAGGCCAAGCCCTGCGATCATATCGGCTGCAAGAAAGCCGGCGCCCACCGCGCTCCCAAAGGCCGGGAACACGACAACCAATATTGGCATTTCTGCCTCGAGCATGTCGCCGACTATAATCGCCGCTGGAACTACTTCGCCGGCATGAGCGATGCTGAACTCGAGAATTACCGCGCCCGGGAGGAGGTGGGGCATCGCCCGACCTGGACCCTCCGCGGCGGTCGCGGCGATCGCCTCGCGGCTACTGGGCGAGGCGTTCAGGCGGGACGCCGGGGGGACCCGTTCGGGATTTTCGGCGGCGAACCTGGCGCGCCAGCCGCCAAGCCGCGCCGGCGGCTGACTCGGCTGCAGGCCAAAGCGCTAGAGGTGATGGAGCTGCAGGAAAACGCCGCCCCGGGCGACGTCCGTACCCGCTATGCCGAATTGGTGAAGCGCTGGCATCCAGACTCCAACGGCGGCGACCGCGGCGCGGAAACGCAGCTCCAGCGCGTACTGGCGGCCTATCAGACGCTGAAAGCTGGCGGGCTGGTGTAGGGCAGGCAAAACGCCGCTTTTCACCTCATGCCGCGGCGCGGTAAGGTCCTGGACTAACAACAGAGACTCGAATGACCGCTGCCGACGACATGCTCTCGATGAAGCCCGACAAGACGATCTCGGCCCGCACTTTTGGGGTCGAGAGCGACATGAAGATCCCGGCTTTCTCGAAGAAGACCGAATACGTGCCTGATTTGGACGAGGCCTATCGCTTCGATCCGCAGACCACGTTGGCGATTCTGGCGGGCTTTGCCCACAACCGACGGGTCATGGTTCAGGGCTATCACGGCACCGGCAAGTCGACGCACGTCGAGCAGGTGGCGGCGCGGCTCAACTGGCCGATGGTGCGCATCAATCTCGATAGCCACGTCTCCCGCATCGATCTGGTCGGCAAGGACGCGATCGTGCTGAAGGAAGGCAAGCAAATCACCGAGTTCCGCGAAGGCATGCTGCCCTGGGCGCTGCAGCGGCCGGTGGCGATCTGCTTCGACGAATACGACGCGGGGCGCCCCGACGTGATGTTCGTGATCCAGCGCGTGCTGGAGGCGAGCGGCAAACTCACTTTGCTCGATCAGAACCGGGTGATTTCCGCCAATCCGTTTTTCCGCTTGTTCTCGACCACCAACACAATCGGCCTGGGTGACACAACCGGGCTCTATCACGGCACCCAGCAGATCAACCAAGGCCAGATGGATCGCTGGTCGATCGTCACCACGCTCAATTATCTCGACCATGATGTCGAAGCTGAGATCGTCACCGCCAAGGCGCCAACGTACAACAATCCCGAAGGCAAGCGCACCATCATGGCAATGGTCCGCGTCGCCGACATGACCCGCAACGCCTTCATGAACGGCGACATCTCCACCGTCATGAGCC
>CADEEA010000071.1 GCA_902826245.1 uncultured Alphaproteobacteria bacterium
TCGCTTGCGAGCGCGCGCGCCTGCGCCAGCGTGAGCCCCAGGAGCAGCGCTTTCTGCTCGCCAGTGGAGCATTGATCTGCGTCCATGTTCTTGGCGGCGTGACGCGCCAGCAGATCGGAGCGATGGGGGCCGTCGAGCGCGCGGCCTGCGCCTGCGTCGCGCCCGCGCATGTCGCGGAGCAGCGCCGCAAAATCATCCTCCACATCGACGCTCTTGGCGCCGCGCTCGAACCGCGCTTCCAGCGCGCCTTCAAGCGCGAGCGCCGCCTTCGGGAAAGCCCCATCGGGACGCGCGTCGATCGCATCCTGCAAGCGGTGCAACGTTTCCACGCGCGCCGCGGCGATCGCCGCCCCGTGCGCCGACATCTCCCGCTCCAGCCCTCCAAGCCAAGCGTCATCGAACACGCGGTCAAGCAATAGGCGTTGCCGCTCGCGCATGGCCCGCTCATAGGCCGCAGCAGATGCGCCATGCTCGGTAGCGCGCGCCAACGTCAGGCGATCGAAGAAACGGCGGCGGTCCCCCGCGGGGCCTGACCACAGCCGATCCATCGCCGGGGTGAGCCAGGTCATGCGCGCGGCTTCCGCGAGTTCGGCGGCGGTCGCTGGTTGGCCGTCGCGCCGCGCCAGGCGTTTGACGCCGCCCTCCGGCGTGCGCTCAGCCCCTGCGCCCAGCACTGTTTCCTCGCCATCCTGCAGCACGCGCGCCGAGACCGCCCATGGTTGCGCGCGCATCTCGTCCTCGCCGGCGCGCGCGACATCGGTGAGCGAAGCGCTGCGCAACCCCCTGCCCGGCGCGAGCATCGTGAGCGCTTCAAGGATATTGGTCTTGCCCGCTCCGTTGGGCCCGAACAAACAAACGGGGCGCGCGTCGAGTTGCATGTCGAGCGCGACATGGTTGCGGAAATTCGTGAGCGTCAGGCGGGCGATGTGGAGGGAGTGCATCAAACTCTCACCCCGCAGCCCACCCATTCCCGGGGCGCGGCGACGCCGCGAGCCCGGGACCCATAAACACGATCGCTTGCAAGCTTGGCCGCCTCGCTCGGAGTCGATTGCGGATATGGGTCCCGGACTTGGCCTTCGGCCAATCCGGGAATGGGTGGGGCGTTCACAGTGTCACGTTAGTTCAAACGGGAGCTCATCACACCCGCAGCGGCATCAGCACATAGAGCGCATTCGCGTCGGCTTCATCGCGCACGAGCGTGGGCGAGCCGGAATCAGCCAGTTCGAACAACGCGGACTCGCCATCGATCTGCTGGGCGACGTCGAGCAGATAACGCGCGTTGAAACCGATCTCCATGCCGTCGCTCGAATAGTCGGCGGCGAGATCCTCGGTGGCGACGCCGGCGTCCGGATTGTTCACGGTAAGCGTGACTTTGTCCTTGTCGAGCGCAAGCCGCACCGAGCGCGAGCGCTCGGCGGATACGGTGGCGACGCGATCCACCGCTTCGGCGAAGGATTTGTTGTCTACCTTCAAAATCTTGGAATTCCCTTTGGGAATAACCCGCGCATATTCCGGGAACGAACCGTCAATCAATTTCGAGGTCAACACTGCGTCACCCAAAGCGAAGCGTATCTTCTGCGGCGACACCGCGATCTCGACCATGTCGGCGGCGTCATCGAGCAGCCGCTTCAATTCGTTGATGGTCTTGCGCGGCACAATTACGCCCGGCATGCCCGGCGCACCCTTGGGCGCAGCGGTGTCGGCGAGCGCCAGGCGGTGACCGTCGGTGGCGACCGCGCGTAGCGAGGCTTCGCCGTTGGCGTTGGTGACGGTGTGAAAGAAGATGCCATTGAGATAATATCGCGTCTCCTCGGTCGAGATCGCGAAGCGGGTCTTGTCGACCAAGCGCGCAAGCTCGGTGGGCTCGACTTCAAATCGCGTCTCGAAGCCGTCGGACGGCATCGACGGAAAATCGCCGGCAGGAAGGATCGGCAGATGCAGACGCGACTTGCCCGAAGAAATGAACAGCCGTGGGTCATCGCCACTGACATCGAACTTGATCGCCGCCTTATCCGGCAACTTGCGCACGAAGTCGTAAAGGTAGTTCGCGGGCGCCGTAGTTTGGCCAGCGCGCTCGACCTCCGCGGGCGCCGCCTCGGCGATCTCGATATCGAGGTCGGTGGCGGTCAGGCGCAGATGGTCGCCCTCGGCGGCCATCAGCACGTTGGAGAGGATAGGAATAGTGTTGCGCCGCTCGACGACGCTTTGAACGTGGTTCAGAGCCTTGAGGAGCGCCTGGCGCTCAATCGTCAGCCGCATGGCTTCATCCCGACCTCTGGCGTCCCTCCAGCATCAGAGGCCGGAGAGCGCATATGAAACGACCCCCGCTTCAGAGGCTGAGTCGCCTCATCGCGGGGGTCGGAAGCTAGCAGCGCCCCGCCACGGTCCCAAGCCCAATTTGCAAGATTTTGAGGCTGGGACCGGCGACGGCTACAGGATGAGGGCGGCTCAGGGCTCGCGGCGCACGGCGCGCGCGACGTTTTCGATCTCAGCCCGGAACGCCGGGTCCTGCTCGACTATGGCCGCGATGCGGTCGCGCGCATACATGATGGTGGTGTGGTCGAAGCCGCCAAAACGCTGGCCTATGTCGGGCAGCGAAGCGTGGGTCATTTTGCACGCAAGGAACATCGCCACCTGGCGCGGGCGCGCCACCGCATGGCGACGGGTGCGCTCAAGCAATTGTTGCAGGCTCATGTTGTAGTGACGGGCCACAACCTTTTGAACAAGTTGTACAGTGATCCGCTTCTCGGCGGCGTCGCTGAGCTTGTTTTGCAGGGCGTTGGTTGCGGCTTCTAGTGTCACTTCAGCACCTCCCGAAATTTTCCACTCAATGAGCAATTGGCACACGGCGCCGTCAAGTTCGCGGCCGGTCACATGCATACGCTCGGCTATGAAATCAAGCGCCTCTTTGGCAACGCTGAATCCAGGCGACGTGATCGCGTGGTGGCGCACGCGCATGTCAAGAATGCGGCGGCGCAGATCTGCGTCCGGTTCGAATATTTCGCACGAAGCCGCGCCCTTAAGCTTAGAGCGCCACGCATCGTCCAGGCCCTCAAGGCCCTCAGCGCCGTGATTGGCGGCGAGTACAACCTGACCGCCGCGGCGGGTCACGTCGTACATGGTGTCAAACGCTTCCGTTTCAGTCATTTTCTTCCCGCAGATGCGGTGAAAATCGTCGATCAACAGGAGATCGGGCGCGCGCACGAATTCCTTGAACGCGCTGGAATCGCGCTTCTTATGCAAGGCGCTCTGGAAGCCTTCCAGATAATCCTGGCCGGTCATCAGCAGCACCTTGCGCTCCGGCGTCCGCCGCTTTGCCTCATGCGCGATCGCCGCCAACAAATGCGATTTTCCGCAGCCTGGCGGCGAATGCACCAGCCAAATCGGGAACGCGACGCCCGCGGAGGCGGCGATCATCTGCGCAACGGTCAACGCGCGATGATTGGACGAGGCGCTGCAAAACGTGTCGAAGGTGAGGGACTGAGCCTGCGCACGGTCCACGCCGGTCGTGACCTGCCTTTGGCTGAGGCGGTCATCCACCAGCGCCCGAACATCTTCAGGGAATTCCTCCTCAAGGAGAATTTCAACCGGCCCCGCCTTGGCCTCGTGTGCGCGAAGACGGGCTTCAAGGCGATGCTGAACCTGCTGGCGAAGTCGCTCCTGCGCCACACGCGATCCGGTGCGGAAAAGCAGCGACCCGTTCCATTCCGCGACGAAGCGGAGCGGATCGATGTACGAGCGAAAAAAGTCCGCTCCGAATTCACCCAAAAGTTCTCGGCGCACCATCTCGTAGGCGCGATTAATCCCGAAACCACCTGACCCGCCATTGGCGGCGTCGTCACCCTGTTCCATAGCCAACCCCTTGCCCTAGAACTTATGATTATTGACGTTTTCCGGCTCCGCCCCGGAGCCCAGACGCTCGTAGACAAACCCCTCCCGTTGCGGCCCAAACCCAAGTTTGGACCCGCGTTCACGCACCAGCGCTACTTGAGAATGTCGGGCGCTTCATTCGCCTGACGGACGAAACGATGGACCGAAATGACCGGCGGGGTCAAGGGCGCCCAGGTTTACAATTTCTTCAATATCCACAGCTGCGTGAAATGAACTCTATCTTGTTGATATTACAGCATAAATCTATTGTGCTGCAGGCGAGGAAGCAGGCGTGCAAAAGCACGCTTTACTCACTGTTTCCAAACAGTTTCGTCGTGAAAACGTCGCTATGCTTTCACACTGCGACACGCCCGCTGGTTGCAGGATCAGGGCGCTTTTTTTGCGCCGGAAAGCGCGGTTACGCGCTTTGAAAGTCTCGAAATTTTTCGCGCCCCAGTATTCTTGTGCGCGACTTCCTTGGACACGGCTCGCATCGTTTCCGATTCCGCCGCCTTCAGCGCAGCCAGAGCCGTTTTGGCGTCGCCGCCGGCGATCGCCTCTTCCACGGCCCGCCATGAGGAGCGCATCCGCGTGCGGCGCGCCTTGTTCACAGTCGTGCGCTTGGTGTTGCGACGATTGGCTTTCTTCGCGGATTTTGTATTCGCCATGGGCGTAAATGACTCGAGCTTGCAGTGGTTTCGGAAGCGAAGCGCGGGGCTATAGCGGGTCGCCTCGATAAGGTCAAACCTAGCGGTGTTTGAATGCCGGGGCGCGCTTCTCAATGAATGCCGCCATGCCTTCCTTTTGGTCCTCAGTGGCGAAAAGCCCGTAAAACAGCCTGCGTTCGAGTTTCAGGCCCTCATTGAGCGGGGTCTCGAACGAGGCGTTCACGGCCTCCTTGTTGGCTATGGCGGCAATCTGCCCCATCGCGGCGATCTTCTTTGCTGCGGCGAGGGCTTCTTCCATCAATTTGTCCGCCGGCACGATGCGCGCAACCAACCCCGCGCGTTCCGCTTCGGCGGCGTCCATCATGCGCCCGGTGAGGCAGAGATCCATCGCTTTGGCCTTGCCCACCGCGTGCGTCAGCCGCTGCGAGCCGCCCCAGGCCGGCATGACGCCCAGCGTTATTTCTGGTTGGCCGAACTTGGCGTTCTCGGCCGCGATGATGAAGTCGCACATCATGGCGAGCTCGCAGCCTCCGCCCAGTGCGTAGCCAGCGACCGCAGCGATGACCGGCTTGCGGCAACGAGGCACGCGCTCAAGATTTGAAAACGGATCGCGCCGATAGAAATCAGCGAACTGACCGTCGGCCATTTGCTTGATGTCCGCGCCGGCGGCGAAAGCCTTCTCCGACCCGGTGATGACAATGCAGCCGACGGCGTTGTCGGCCTCAAAAGCGTCGAGCGCGTCACTCAACTCCGCGATCAGCTCGGCATTGAGCGCATTGAGCGCCTTGGGGCGATTGAGGCGGATTATTCCAACGCCGGCATCGGTCTCGGTGAGGATGTTTTCGTATGTCATGGGCGCGAGGAATGCGCTTGGTGGAGCGAGAAATCAATCCGCCAATCGGACGAGGTCGAGAACTGAAACTCAAATCCGTCAGCGCTCCCGACTCTGTTCACCCATGTGAAGGTCACGCCGGCCCCTGCTCCACCGCTTTCAACCGCAACCCCAGCGCATCCATCACTTTCAGCACCGTCGCCAGTTCCGGATTTCCATCCTTGCTGAGCGCGCGATAGAGCGATTCACGCGACAGCCCCGTTTCGCTCGCAACCCACGCCATGCCGCGCGCGCGCGCCGCATCGCCAAGAGCCGCGGCGATAAACGCAGGATCGCCATCGGCGAAGGCTTCTTCGAGGTAGGCCGCCGCTTCTTGGGGCGTTTTCAAGAGCTCGGCTGCGTCGAGCAGTCTGGCGTTGAGTGGCATTTGGCGCTTCCTCATTTGTAGCTTACGGGCTACAGCCCGTCAATGTCGACCACGCGGCGCTGGAGTTTGCAGAAATTCCCGCTATCTTGCCCTGAAGAAGGGCGCGAACAAATGGCCAAGAAAGCAAAGCGGACCTCGGCGAGCGGGGCGAAGAAGACGGCGCGAAAAGCTGCCCCGGCTGCCGCGAAGGCGAAGAGCGCACATTCGCAAACCAAAAGGCCGACGCCCGCGCGCGCGGGGCGGATATCGGTAGATGTGCACGCCACTGAGAAATTGATCAAGCTTGCCGCCGCCTGCTTCGGATCAGGCGCAGCCGCGGCCTCGTGGTTCGACTATCCCAAGCAACGCCTGGCCGGCAAATCTCCCAAACAGGCCTGCCGCACCAGCGCGGGGCGGGAACAGGTTCGGGCCTGGCTCGAAGAAATTGCTGACGGCGCATTTGCGTGATCGTTGTTCATCGCGTTACTTCGATCGATGCGTTTCCAGGCCTTGAGCCGAAGCGCTATGATGGACGCTGGCACATCGCAGGCGATAGGATCATATATTTCGCATCGCCCGCAGCCGGCGCCGTGCTTGAGAAGATCGCCCACACCGAAGCCGATCCCGCAACGCTCAGGGATACGGTTTGGCAATTGTGGAGCTACGCATTTCCCGCGACCTTGGAGACTGCGGAGCTGGCCCCGCCACCAGCGGGATGGGAGTCAAGCTGGTCAATTTGCCAAGCATTGACGCGTGTCTGGCATGCGTCAGGCTCGGCCGGCCTCTGGGTTCCCTCGGCGGTCGCGCCGACGGAGCGCAACTTGATCCTCCATCCAGAGCGCCTCGCCTCACCGCCGCAAGCCAATGTTCGAAGTTTCAGGCCTGACCAGCGCATTTCTGACCCAGCCGCCCGGCGAAGAGGTGGGCCCGATCAACGCTGACACTTCGCACACCAGAACGTCGAGCGCCCGCCATGCACGGCGCGTTTGATCGCACCGCCGCATTTTGGCGTTACGCAGCGCGCGCCTTCCCGATCATACACGCGGAAGCGCTGCTGGAAGCCGCCTTGCGCGCCGTCCACGCTGGCGTAGTCGCTAAGCGTGGAACCGCCAACAGCGATCGCCTCCTCAAGCACTTCGCGTATCGCGACGCTGAGTTTTTCCAGCCGCGGCTTGGACACACTCCCCGCCGCGCACACGGGTGCGATGCCGGCGCGGTGCAGCGCTTCGACGACATAAATGTTGCCCAGGCCCGCGACCACACGCTGATCCAGAAGCGCGGCTTTTAGGTTGGCCTTTTTTCCCGCGAACGCTTCGGCCAGATACGGCGCGTGAAATTCGTTGCCCAGCGGTTCAGGGCCGAGGCCCTTGAACCAGGGATGCGAGTCGAACGCATCGCGCGCGATCAGATCCATGTAGCCGAAACGGCGTGGATCGTTGAACTCGAGGCGAGTCGCCTCCCCTTTGCGGCCTGCTTCCATGTCCAGTACAACATGCGTGTGCGCCGGGTTCGGCGGTTCGGCATAATAGAAATCGCCCGGCTGCCGCTTCGCGCCAATCACAGACCAACGCCCGGTCATGCCGAGATGCGTGACCCAGATGTATCCGTCGTCCAACTCCGCCAACAGATATTTCGCGCGCCGCCTCAGCGCCTCCACGCGCCGGCCTTCGAGCCGCTCGGCGAAACGTTTGGGAAACGGAAAGCGCAAATCCGCACGCTTGGTCTGCGCCTTTGCGATGCGCGCACCAACCAGGTGCGGCGCGAGGCCACGGCGCACGGTTTCCACTTCCGGGAGCTCAGGCATGCGGCGAAATACCGGAAAACAAAAGCGAATCCATCTGCGCCCTGTATAGCCGCCGCCCACCTCCCCCGCTATGCTTCGCCCATGACCTCCGACACCGCCTCATTCGGCTTCCAGGACGTGCCCAAGGCCGAGAAGGCCTCGCGCGTCCGCGGTGTGTTTTCCTCGGTCGCGTCCAAATACGACCTGATGAACGATTCCATGTCGGGGGGAATGCACCGGCTTTGGAAGGACGCTGCTGCTGCGAAGCTCAATCCCCAACCGGGCGAACTCATTCTCGATGTCGCCGGCGGCACCGGAGACATTGCGCGGCGGCTGAAAAAGCTCGGCGACGCCGCCGCCAAGCGGCGCAGGCTCGAACCGCCGGAAATCCATGTCATCGACATCAATGCCGAAATGCTCGAAGCCGGGCGCAAACGCGGTGAAGGCGGACTTTACTGGCATGAGGGCGACGCCGAGAATTTGCCGGTCGATGACCATGCCGCCGACGCCTACATTATCAGCTTCGGCATCAGGAATTGCACGAACATCGATGCGGTCCTGCGCGATGCTAAACGCGTATTAAAGCCTAGCGGGCGCTTCTTTTGCCTGGAATTCTCACGCCTCGCGATCGGTGGCCTCGAGCCGCTTTATGATTTCTACTCTTTTAACGCGATCCCGGCCTTGGGGAAATTGCTCGCGAATGACCCGGATTCCTACAGATATCTGGTGGAATCCATCCGCCGGTTTCCAGATCAGGAACGTTTCTTAAATATGATCCAGGAAGCGGGCTTCGCACGAACGGCCTATCGCAACATGGCTGGCGGCGTGTGCGCGCTGCATTGGGGTTGGTCGGTTTAGTGTTTTCCTGGATTGGACATTCGTGGCGACTGATGCGGGTGGCGGGAACGCTAGCGCGCTATGACGTGCTGCTGCCGTCCGAATATTATGAACGCTACCCTGTATCGCTACAGGCAACGCACACTTTGCTTCGCCCGATCGCCAAACGTCGGCGCGGCCGCAGCGTCGGCGCACGGCTTGCCAAGGCGCTGGAGCAACTGGGCCCGGCCTATGTGAAGGTTGGCCAATTCCTGGCCACACGCCCGGACATGATTGGCGTCACGGTCGCCCAGGAGCTTGGACGCTTAAAGGATCGCCTGCCCCCGTTTTCACGCACGATCGCACTTGATACCATCAATGCCGAGCTGGGCGGCACCGAGGAATTGTTTGCCGGCATTTCCGAAGCGATGGCGGCGGCTTCGATTGCGCAGGTACACCAGGCGATCGTGCCAAGGCACGGCGTCGTCGCCATCAAGGTGCTGCGGCCGCGGATCGAGAAAAAGCTCGCCAAGGAAATGGCCGCGCTACGGTTTCTTGCACAAGGCATCGAGTTCTTCTCTCCCAATTCTCGCCGGCTAGAGCCAGTGCAATTCATCGACACCGTCGCCGCCGCCACCGAACGCGAACTGGATTTGCGCCTCGAGGCAGGCGCCGCCGCCGAGTTCCGCGAAGTTGCGGAGAAGGACGGCTATCTCACCGTGCCGCAAATTGATTGGGCGCGCTCGGCCAAGCGGGTGATGACGCTTGATTGGATCGACGGCGTGCCACTGACCGACGCAAAGGGACTGGACAAAGCCGGCGCCGACCGCGGCGCGCTCGCCATCGCCATTACCCGCGGTTTCCTTGCCGCCGCGCTCGATTACGGCTTTTTCCACGCCGACATGCACGAGGGCAACCTCATGTATGGCAAGGATGGCAAGCTCTGGATCGTCGATTTCGGCATCATGGGCCGCATTGGTCACAAGGAGCGCCGCTACCTCGCGGAAATCTTGTACGGCTTTCTGAAGCGCGATTATCGCCGCGTCGCCGAAGTGCACCAGGAAGCGGGCTACGTGCCGGACAAGTTCTCGGTGGAGGAATTCGCGCAGGCCCTACGCGCTATCGGCGAACCCATCTTCGGCAAAACCGCCGACGGCATCTCGATGAGCCGTCTGCTGCTGCAGTTGTTCGACGTCACCCATATGTTCGGCATGCATTTGCGCCCGGAACTGGTGTTGCTGCAGAAAACCATGGTGCAGGTCGAAGGCGTCGCTCGTGCGCTCGACCCGAAGCACGATATGTGGGGCGCGGCGCGCCCTATCGTCGAGCGTTGGGTGAAACGTGAGATGGGCGCTGAAGCCGTGACCGCGCGCGCCGCAAGTGAACTGGGCCAAGGCTTCGCGGCGCTGCGCCGGCTGCCGCAAACTCTGGGCGCGCTGGAAGCGGCCGCGCGCAAAGTCAGCGAAGATGCACCGCGGCAAGAGCGCCACTGGTATCAATTGCCCGCGTTCTGGCTCGGCCTGCTGGCGGGCGCTGTGCTGGCGCTCATCCTGAGCGCGGGTGGCCAGCGCACCACCGAGACAAGCGCGCAGCCAGCTCCCGAACCCTCGCAAGTGGAACGGCAAGCCCCGCCGGCGCCCGCGGCGCCAGAACCCATCCCGCCAATTTCGGAGCCTTCGCAAGCGACCGGGGGTACCGAGTCGCTGCCACCCTGAACAGAAATACCCCACTTCCTCAGGCTCTTGTGTTGCGCGGAATGACTTCTCGTGCTATTTTGTCCAAGATAGACAAAGGGAGCCCGCAGTGAACGACTGGGCGGTCGCCGAGGCCAAAAACCGGTTCAGCGAACTGATCACCAAGGCGCTCACCGAGGGGCCCCAGCGTGTGCGCCGCCGCGACGAAACCGTCGTGGTGATCTCCGCCGCCGAATTTGAGCGACTGAAGCCCCGCAGAGATTTTATCGAGCATCTCATGTCAGGGCCCAGCTTCGAGGGCTTGGATCTTGACCGCGACGCCTCTTCGGGTCGGGACATCGAATTCGATGATCCTGCTTGACACCAATGTGATGTCCGAGGTTCGTCACCCGCGCGGCGCCGCGGCGGTCAAGGCGTGGATGAGCGCGCTAGACCGCGACACCACGTTTATTAGCGTCGTCTCAGTCGCCGAGATCGCAAAGGGCGTCCACCGGCTCTCGCCGGGCCCAAGACGTTCCGAACTGGCGGACTGGCTACACGAAACCAAGCTCATTTTCGCCGATCGCATTCTGCCGGTCGATGCTGACGCTGCGGAGTTTTGCGGCGAACGCCAAGGCATGGCGATGTCAAAAGGCCTGACTGTCAGTTTTCCAGACAGTCTGATCGCCGCCACCGCACGAACCAAGGGTCTCCGTGTCGCCACGCGAAACGTCGCCGACCTGATCGCTGCCGGCGCATCGGTTTACGACCCCTGGACAGGAAGCATGCACGAGCCAGCGCCATGAGCGAGAAGCGCGTTCTCCTCGTCATCGGCGGCGGCATCGCCGCGTACAAGAGCCTGGAGCTTATCCGCCTGCTTGCGAAAGCGAACGTGCGTGCGCGCGCGATCCTCACCACAGCGGGCGCCCAGTTCGTCACGCCGCTCTCGGTCGGCGCACTCAGCGGCGACAAAGTCTACCAAGACTTGTTCGACCTCACCGCCGAGGCCGAGATGGGCCATATCGAGCTTTCGCGCTCGGCCGATCTGGTTGTGGTAGCGCCCGCCACCGCCGACCTGATGGCGAAAGCCGCCAATGGGCTCGCCAACGATCTCGCCTCCACCACTCTGCTCGCCACCGACAAGAAAGTGCTGATGGCGCCAGCGATGAACGTGCGGATGTGGGAACATTCCGCGACGCGACGCAATTTCGCGCGGCTACAAGCCGATGGCGTGCATTTCGTCGGCCCCGACCAAGGCGACATGGCGTGCGGCGAATACGGCTACGGCCGCTTGGCCGAGCCGGAAGCGATCCGCGATGCAATCCTGGCGTTGCTCAGCGATGGCCCGCTCAAGGGAAAGCGCGCGCTAGTCACCGCCGGCCCCACAATCGAGGCCATCGATCCAGTGCGCTTTTTATCCAATCGCTCCAGCGGCAAGCAAGGCTACGCCATCGCCGCCGCGCTCGCCGAACTCGGCGCGGAAGTAACGCTCGTGTCTGGCCCCACAAATCTCGCCGCACCCGCAGGCGTGAAGCGCGTGAGCGTCGAGAGCGCGGACCAGATGTTGCGCGCGTGCGAGAAATCCCTGCCCGTGGATGTCGCCATTTGCGTCGCCGCGGTAGCGGATTGGCGCCCAGCCCTGACTGCGAGCGAGAAGATCAAAAAGGGCAAGAACAGCGCTCCCGCGATCGCGCTCGCTGAGAACCCGGACATCCTCGCGACCTTGTCGAAGCCCGGGAAGAAACGGCCTAAGCTCGTCATCGGCTTCGCCGCCGAGACCAACGATGTCGAAGCGAACGCGCGCGCGAAGATCGCGAAGAAGGGCTGCGACTGGATTGTCGCCAACGATGTGTCGGGCGATGTTATGGGCGGCGATGAGAACGAGGTGCTGCTGATCCGCCGCGACGGCGCCGAAGCTTGGCCGCGGACGAGCAAGGCGGAAGTGGCGAAACGGATTGCCGCAGCGGTGACAAAAGAGTTGGGTGGCAAGGCGCGGGAGCGGAAATAGCTACGTGCGCGGCAGCTTCTTCAACGCCGCGAGCGCTTCGTCGGTGTAAAGGATATCGCCGTTCCAGTATCTGATGATGGTGTCGCGATTGAGCTCCACCCAATCGCGCACCAGGGCGAGGTCCGGCGTGGAGAGTTCCCCAGCGATCAGGTCCACCTCAGGCCGCACCGAAACCGTCGCCACGAATTCGCGCACCTTCGGCCCAGGCGACACCTTCACCCGCACATCGTGGCGCGCGCCGCCCTTCTCCGAAATCCAAACAATGAACGGCAAGCCCGAAAGCTCGGGGCGTACGTTGACCATCTCGAATTGGTCATCGTCTTCGATGAGCGTGGCGCTATCCATTGCACCACATTAGCACGGGATCGGGGCGCCAGCCAACTCTACCGAAACGGCGCCCCCGCCAGCGCAGCCAGCGGCGCATCGCACTCACCCTCGACGCCGATCTGCATCTCCAAAGTTCGCTCCGTTGGGCTCCACGAGCGGAACAGTCGATCCCACAGCGTCAGCAGCGTTCCGTAATTGGAATCGGTGTCCGCACGCACGGCGTGGTGGTGCACCCAATGGTGCGAGGGCGTCACGATGACGAACCGCACCACTCGCTCAAGCCACGCCGGCAGGCGCAAGTTCGAGTGATGGAACAGCGCCCCAAGCAGCACCAAGGTGTCGAACAACAAGATCGCGGCTAGCGACACATCGCCCGCCACGATCAACGGCGCTCGCGCCAGCGCCGAGAGCAGCACTTCGCCCGGATGGAAGCGCACGGCGGAGGTCGCATCCAGGAACTCGTCCAGGTGGTGCACGCGATGAAAGCGCCATAGCAACGGCAAGCGGTGGTTGGCGCGGTGCCAAGCGTAGGCCCACAGGTCGAGCAGGAGCAGATCGAAGGCGAACTGCGCCAATAGCGGGGCGTCGGGGCGCGTCCACAGCGGAAACGCCGCCGCGGCGGCGGCGATCGGCACGGTGATGAACGGGTTCATCAATGTGTTCGCCGCCCATAGCCCGAGATTGCGCGTGAGCCGTGGCCTGTCGCTACCGCGCGGACGCGGCGCCGCCGGCGCAATGCGTTCGGCGAGCGCCAGCAGCGCAAACCAGGCGCCGACCACCAGGAGCTTGAGCGGGAACATTCGGCCCTTGGTCTAACATGGCTCGCCGGCGGCGGCGAACGCGTGCTTTTCCAGCGCCGGGGGGCTTCATTTCCCGACAAAATCTCGCTATGAGCCGCCCCTCCCCTAAGCAGCAGCGAGTCCAGACGCATGAGCGTGCCGAACCTCAACGAACGTAAAGAAGCCGCCGACAAGGCGCGCCAAGCCATGGTCGAGAAGTTCCGCGCTAAGGCGCAAGAGATCCAGAAGCCCGACGAAACCACGATCGCCATGCGCGAAGAGCTGGCGCGCGAGCGCGAAGCCAAGCGCGCCGCCGCCGAAGAAAAGCGCAAGGCCCGCATCGCCGCCGAGAAGGCGCAGCGCATCGCCGAGGCCAAGGCCAAGGCCGAAGCGGACGCTGCCCGTCACCGCGACGAACTGATCGCCGCCGCCCAGCGTCGCCGCGCCGAGAAGGAAGCCGCGGAGATCAAGGCCTACGAGGAGCAGGCCAAGCGCGATTTGGCGACAGCAGCGCTCAAGGCGCGGCGGAAGTAAGAATATGGACCGCCGGCGCCCTCGCCGGCATGTGCCCGCGTCGCGCCTCGACAGGCTCAGCGTGACGCTTCTTCGCCAGCCTGGCCCCCATCCGCGTCAGCCTGAGCTTGTCGAAGGCCGCAAGAATGCCGGCGAGGGCGCCGGTGGTCCATAATTGTTGCTACCCCTTCGCGGCCCCGCAGCTCGCGCCGCCCAGCACACAAAAGCTGGCGCAATATTTGTGATTGAGCGCGACCGGTCGCGCGGCGTCGGCCAACGTGGCGCCCAACTCGAATTGCGGATCGTACGGCAGCAGCGTGCAGGCGAGCACTGCCGGCGCCGCCGCGCCTTTCCGCTTCACCACCATGCGCGCGCTCGCGCACATCACCTCGCGCGGATCCTTGTTGAGAATGCCCCAGCACGCATTGGTGATCTCGGGGGGATCGGCAATCGGGTCCATTTCCGGGAAAATCACCAGTGCGGCAGGATCGGACGCGTCGAGCTTCAAGCCGATCTCATCGCACAGCGCCTGGAAGCGTGCGCGCAATGCCGGTTCAGGCTCATGCGCGAAGCCGCGGCCGGCGACTTCAACATTGAACCCGTTTGCGCCGAGCCAGCGAAGCCCAGCGAGCGTTTTCTCATGGCTTCCAGCCCCGCGCTCGGAATCATGAATCTCCGCGCGCGGATCGTCCAGGGAAACGCGCAACCGCAGCCGCGCTCCGTATTGCGCTTTCAGCTCCAAGAGCTGCGCTTTCGAGCGCAGCATGGGGCGCATCGCGTTGGTCAGCACCAATGTTTCGAAGCCGCGCGACAGCGTCTCGCGCAGCATCGCGATCATCGCCTTGTTCATGAACGGTTCGCCGCCGGTGAAGCCGATCAGGTTCGTGGGCAAGCGCTCACGCTCGATCTCATCCAAATAGGACCGCACATCCTCCAGGCTCAGATAGGCTAGCCGATCGTTCGCCGGCGAGCTTTCGATGTAGCAATGCGCGCAGGTGATGTTGCACAGCGTGCCGGTGTTGAACCAGAGCGTTTCCAGGGCATGCAGCGCCACGCTGGCGCGCGCCTCGCCCTTGGCGGTGACGCGCGGATCGGCGAACTT
>CADEEA010000072.1 GCA_902826245.1 uncultured Alphaproteobacteria bacterium
AGAGGTGAATCTGTCCTCGATTTGTGGGCGTTGGAGCGCGCCGCTCCGCGGCGCAATAGCGTTTGTGCTTGCAAGTTATGCGCCGAGCGCCGCGGAGCGGCGCGCTCCAACTTGAGCGGCGGGCCTCTACCCCCCCTCCATCTCCCCTTCCGGCTCTTTCTCCACACGCAGCGCCGTGAGCTGGTTGCGTTGGCGGCGCAGCACTTGGAAGCGATAGCCGTGGAAGGCGAAGCGTTGGCCGGGTTCTGGAATGGCTTGGGCTTCGTGGATAACGAGACCCGCTACCGTGACCGCTTCCTCATCGGGCAGGTCCCAATCCATCACCCGGTTGAGATCGCGGATCGGCACCGTGCCATCGACATTGACGCTGCCGTCAGGCTGCTGGCGTACGCCCTGCACGGCGATGTCGTGCTCGTCGCGGATGTCGCCGACGATCTCTTCGAGAATGTCTTCTAGCGTGACCAGCCCCATCAGCGCGCCGTATTCATCCACCACTAGCGCGAAATGTTCGCGCCGGCGCAGGAATTCCGCGAGCTGATCCTCGGCGCTGGTGGTCATTGGCGTGAACCAGGGCAGGCGCATGATCTCGCTGACGACGAAGCCGTCGCGCCCGTGCTCGGACACCGCGCGCAACAAGTCTCGCGCGTGCAAAATGCCAACGATATTCTCGGGTTCGTCCTTATAGAGCGGCAAGCGCGTGTGCGAGGACGCCATCGCCTGAGCAATAATCTCGCGCGGCGGCAGATCGATATCGAGCGTCTTGATCGCTTTTCGGTGGATCATCACATCGGCGATGGTGAGCTCGGAGAGGTCGAGCGCGCCGCGCAGGCGATCGCGCACGTCCATCTCAAGCGCGCCATGCTCGGCAGATGCATCGACAATGCTTTCGAGTTCAGCGCCGGTCAGCACTTCCTGATGCGACACCTCCTTCACGCCGAGCGCGCGCAGGACTGCGCGCGAAGCAGCGTTCAACAGCCAGTTCAGCGGCCACAGCACTACGAAAGAGACGTGCAGTGGGTAGGCGACCCACAGCGACACCGGCTCGGGATTGCGGATCGCGAACGTCTTCGGCACTTGCTCGCCGATGACGATGTGCAGCGAAGAGAACACCAAAAAACCGATCACGAAGGAAATCAGGTGGATGGTTTCTTCCGGCATCCCTAGCGGCAGCAGCATAGGACTAACGATCGCCGCGACAGTCGGCTCGCCTACCCAGCCTAGGCCGAGCGAGGCCATGGTGATGCCCAGCTGACAACAAGCGAGATAGGCTTCCAGGTTTTTTAGAATGCGCTGTGAAAGCGCCGCTCCTAGGCGCTTTTCCTCGACTAGCGCATCAATACGAAAGCCGCGCGCCTTCACCAACGCGAACTCGGCGGCAACGTAAAAGGCGTTGGCAGCCAAGAGCGCGAACGCAAGCAGCAAGCTCATGAGCGGGGAGCTCATTCGGCGATATTCTCCTTTAGAAACGACAGCAAGCTCGCCGGGTCGGCGTTCTTGTGTACGAAAGCCTGGCCGATGCTGCGCGGCAACACCAAGGTCAGCGCGCCGGCTTCGGCCTTTTTGTCGCCGGCCATCAGCGCCAGTAGTTTTTCCGCATCGTAGGGCGCGCCAGGCAGCGTGCGTAAATCGGTGTGAAGGCCGGCATTTTCAAGGTGTGCGCGCACGCGTATCGCGTCATTGTGCGAGCACACGCCAAGCTGGGCTGCGTGCGAGAACACCAGCGCGAGCCCAGCGGCCACCGCCTCGCCGTGCAATAGCGCGTCATCGTAGCCAGCGTGCGCTTCCAGCGCATGCGCGAACGTGTGGCCGAGATTGAGCAGCGCGCGCTGGCCAGCCTCACGCTCGTCTGCCTCGACGATGCGTGCCTTGAAAGCGATCGCGGTCGTGATCGCATGCGCCACCGCCTCGGGTTCGCGCGCGAGCACGCGCGCGACATTAGCTTCGCACCAATGAAAGAAATCGGCGTCGCCGATGAGCCCCGCCTTGACGATCTCGGCGTACCCGCAGCGCATCTCGCGCGCGGAGAGCGTGGCCAATACGTCGGTTTCGGCGAGCACCAGCCGCGGCTGATGGATCATGCCGACCAGGTTCTTGCCCTCCGGCGTATCTACCGCAGTCTTGCCGCCGACGCTGGAATCCACCTGCGACAGCAATGTGGTCGGGATTTGCACGTAATCGATTCCGCGCATGACCAATCCAGCCGCCAGTCCGGTCAGGTCGCCGATTACCCCCCCTCCCAACGCCACAACAAGATCGCCGCGGACAATGCCGGAGCGCAGCAAGGTGCGGCACAAGTATTCGAGTTGCGCGAAACTCTTGGTCGCTTCACCAGGCGCCAGCACTGTCATGGAATGCCTTAGCCCAGCACGCGCAAGAGAAGCCGTGAGCGTGGGGCCATATAACGGCGCGACATTTTCGTCGCTGATCACGAACACGCGCCCGCTGCGCGCATGCGGCGCGATCAGTTCGCCAGCGCGCGCCAGCAAGCCAGACCCGACGTGAACGTCATAGGAGCGCGGGCCGAGATCGATGCGAATCGGATTGCTCATCGCTGTTCAGCATACGCCTTCAGCGCCGCGATAATCTCAGCGACGGCGCTGCGATGGGGCCCGCCTCCGGTTTCCACAACGATATCGGCTTCGGCGTAGATCGGGTAGCGCTCCAGCATCAGCCGCTCCATGACTGCGCGCGGGTCGCTTTCCTGTAAGAGCGGGCGATCGCCGCGCCGCATCACCCGCTTCATCAGCACGTCGATGGGCGCTTTGAGCCAGATCGAGATTGCGCGTTCCTTCATCAATGCGCGGGTGCCTGCGTCCATGAAGGCCCCGCCGCCGGTCGCCAGCACGTGCGGGGGCCCAGCAAGAAGGCGGGCAATGACCTGACGTTCGCCGCGGCGGAATGCGCACTCGCCATGCTCGGCGAAAATCTCCTCGACGCTGCGACTTGCGGCGGCGGCGATTTCAGCGTCGGCGTCGGCGAAGGGCCGCCCCAACGCCTGCGCCAAGCGGCGCCCGACCGTGGTCTTGCCGGCGCCCATAAGCCCTACCAGCGCCAAAGTACGCTCCGGGTTGACCCCTTCCGCCAGCCGGCGCAGCTCAGCGGCGGGGTCACCGCGCCTGTTGCTGACATCCGCCCTGGTCACGAATCACCTCAAAATCGTGCGCCCGAGGTTACTCGGCGCCGGCTGTTTCCGGAAAACTGGAAACTCGCCACATTTTGGGGTCAATCTCGCCCGCGGGCAATGGCGCAAGCAAGCAGGGGCTAAGAGGCGATATGTTCAGACGCAGACGACGGCGCAGCGCATTCGGACGCCGCCAGGCGCCAATCCAACCTTGGATGGTGCTCGCGGTGGGAGGCGCGGTGCTGATCGCGCTCATGATCTTCTTCATTCGCCAAGCCAGCGTGCTGGCGCCCCCGCCGCACGAGATCAGCGTTCCGCTTCCCGACGCCTTCAAGGAATCACCATGACGCTCTCCCGCCCGCTGGCCATTGGCGCGGCGCTCGCCGCGCTGACCATCGCCGCCCCCGCCGCCCTGGCGCAATCTGCGCCAGCGCGGATCGAAACCGAACAATTGCGCGAGCTCGACGCCTGGACCGTCAGCGCAATGACGCGCGCGCAAGGCGCACTGGCGCCCGACCTCTGGCGCAATAGCGATCCGGCGTTCCTGGCTGGCTTGTTCGATCGTCTGCCCGCCGCATACGAATCTCCGGCCGCGCAAGCCCTCGCCCGTCGCGTGTTGTTGTCCGGCGGCGAGGCCCCGGGCGGCGAAGCTGCGGCAGCCGCGCGGAAACGTTTCGAGGCGCTCGGCAAGATGGGCGCGGCCGACGAACTCGCGATCATGGCGGCAGGCGCGGGCCCGGCATTGTCGGATCCCGCCATCGCGCAATATGCGGCGCAAGCCGAACTCGCGCGCGGGGCCCGGCCACAAGCGTGCCAGCGCGGGCGCAACATCAATGCGGGGGAAACCCCGCCGCCCTTCATCCTGCGGCTGCGCGCCTTTTGCGCCGCGACATCAGGCGATCGCGCGGCGGCCGATCTAGCGCTGGACGTCGCGCGCTCGGCCGGCGCTGAAGATGCGTGGTACACCGGCGCGATTGCGGCTGCTGGGGGAACGCCAGGCGCGCGTCCGCCCGCTGCGCGCTACGACAATTCGCTCTCCACCGCGCTCTCACTCGCCGCGCAATTGCGTCCCGGCCCCAATCCGCTGAACAACGCATCGACGCTTTCTTTGCTTGCGCTCGCGCGTGCGGAAAACGCGCCGCAACCGCAACGCGCGCAAGCGGCGGCTTTGGCGTATCGGCGCGGCGCGCTCAGCGTCGCCGACGCGCGAACGATTCTCGCCGCCACGCCGGCGGAAATCAGTGCAGCGCTGCCGCCCATTGTTGTAACGCTTCGCCAGGTGCAAGCCGCTCCCGGTTCGCTACAGGCGGCGAGCGCCATCGCGGCCCTGCTTCGCCAAGCCGCCGCGCCGGCCGATTTCATCGCCTCCGCGCGTTTCTTCAAGGACGACATCGCCGCCATGCAGACCGCGCCCGACCAAGCCAGCGCCCTGGTGTTTGCGCGCGCCGCAGTCGCCGCCGGCGATCCGACGCTGACACAGAGGTTGATGGCAAGCGCGCGGCAAGCCGGCGTCGCCGAGGCCTCGCTGGCGCCACTCGATGCGGCGCTAACCGCGCTTTCAGGCGCAAACGAAGAGTCCGGGCGCACCGCCATGCACCGGCGCATCGACGCGGGCGGGGCAAGCCTCGCTCGGGCCGCAGCGCGCGATGTGGCGATCCTCTCCGCGCTTGGCGCACCGGTCGACGGCGCCGTGCTCGCATTCTTGACCGCAAACCCGCCGCAAGGGGGCGCGCGCGCCGATTCCGCGACGATGCTGGCGCTCGCTGCGGCGGTCGAGCGCGGCGCGCTCGGCGAAGCCGCGCTACTTGCGGTGCTGGCCGGCGGCGAAGGCGGCCCCTCCCGGCTCGACGCGGACGGGCTCGACCGCGTCATCCGAGCGTTGCGTTCGATCGGATTGGAGCAGGACGCGCGGCGGTTCGCGGCGGAGGCGCTGCTGGCGGGGGCGGGGTGAAATCCGAAGTGCTAACGCACTCCGGGCTCGTGGCGCGCGAGAACCAAGACGAGCGCCGAGCGCTGAAGGGTTGGCTGAAGCAGTCGCCGTGGCGCCGAAGGGATTGGGGAGGGCGGCGGGGTGAAGCGTCATTCCTCGGGCCAGTTCGCGGCGGTCCAATTCTGCGATGCATGGATGATCCGCAGAACGATGAGGTCATCGCCGCGGATGCGATAGGCGATAATGTAGCGCGTGCGTAGAACGCTCTTCTCGCGCAAATCCGCCATCCGACCCGGCCGGCCGGTGTCGTGCTTTGCGAGCGCGACGACGGCCGCTTCCACGCGTTCTACGAGCAGCGTGGCGATCCGCGCATCCCGGGTGCGGAAATGGTCGAAGATGCTGGTGATGTCGGCGCGCGCTTCGGCGTGCCAAAGCACGCGCTTCACGGCTTCTCGGCTCTTGCCGCTGCGATCTTGGCGCGCATTTCCGCCATGACTTCCTCATGGGGGATGAGGATCGCGGTCCCATCTTCGATCTCGCGCATCTGCGCCTCGACCGAGGTGCGCAATTCCTCGGGGCTGAGCTTCAACCGCGCCGGACCGTCGTCAAAAGCGAGCTTGACCATCTCGGCCACCGCTTCCGCCGCCAGCGCCTCAGGGCTGCCGCCCTCCTCCGCCGCAAGCTCGGCCAACCGCCGCGCGGTTTCGGGAGGGAGCGCAATGGTGAGGGTCGCGGCGTCCGCCATGGGGGGCTTGTAGCATGATTTGCCGCCATACACACGCGGGTATCGACGCCCCGCCGCCGGATTCCCGAAAGTATCTGCCAGGGATTGTTGCTGAACGTTGGATGGGACACGGTTGATTCTGGAGAATCCTATGCGGACGTTTGGCGTTCTCCTGCTGATCATCGGCCTCGCCGCGTGCAATCCCGTGGTCTTGAATTTGCAGCGCCCGAGCCCTGCGTTCGAACAAATGCTTGCGCAGTTTGAACGGGAGATTCTGGCGACCGAGGGCCAGTACAGCGATGGCGAAGAATTGACGCGCGCCGCCGCGCCAGTCGCGACGCGAATCTTCGGCGCGGACTGGGACTTGGTGCGCGCCGAGGCGCAGCGGACGCTCGCCACAGGCACGGGCGAACTCGATCAAATCCGCGCCGCCATGACGACCTGGCAAAATGTAAGCTGCTCAACCATTCCGCTCACCGACCGCGGCAACACCGGCGTCGATGTCGGCGTGGTGCAGGCGCAGTTCGGTTTCGGCGGAACTGGCGGCGTCGCTGCTAATATTCAGCATGCTGGTTTCCTGGCGCCCGGTTTTTTCTTGCAACTTGGCAGCGCGAACATTCTTGGCGTCACTTTCACGTTCATGGGTTGACGGCGGCGGAAACCCGACCGACATCGACAACAACAACACGGGCGACGCCGCCTTCCGCGAAATCTATTACAATGATGGGTTCACCTGGGAAGTCGATCCAAACGACCAGCCGTTCGACGGGCGTACCGATCTCCAAACAGTCGCGCTTCATGAAGCCGGACACGGCTTGAGCCAGGGGCATTTCGGCCGCGGCGCCATCAACAACCAAACCGGCCGCATCCAGCTTTCACCGCAAGCGGTGATGAATGCGGGCTACATTTTCGGCCAACAAACCTTGCTTGGCGCCGACAATGCGGGGCATTGCTCCAATTGGGCCAACTGGCCGAACAATTGATCCCTACTCTGAAAAAGTGAACTCTGAAAATAAGGGCCGGGCCCCCATGGGCTCGGCCCTTTGTTTTAGGGACCAAGCGGCGGTGACGACCATTCGTGGTAGCATTGGCCGATGTCCGATTCTGCGCTGATCGAATCGTTCCTGGAAATGCTCTCCGCCGAGCGCGGCGCACGCGGCAACACGCTCGATGCCTATCAGCGCGACCTCGACGATGCGCGCGAACACGTCAAAGGCGCCCTTGCTGGCGCCAATGCGGCGGTGATTGAGAATTACGTCGCCGATCTCTCCAGGCGCGGGCTCTCGACCGCTACCGCACGGCGGCGCATCTCAGCGCTGAAGCAATTCTTCCGCTTCCTGTTGCAGGAAAATATCCGCGGCGACGACCCAACGACTCGACTCGATGCGCCCAAGCGCGCGCGGTCCTTGCCGAAAACGCTGACGATCGAGCAAGTGACGCAGCTCATCGATGCGGCGGAGAGCCCGCGCGACCGAGCTTTGATGGAAATGCTCTACGGCGCGGGCCTGCGGGTCAGCGAACTGGTCTCGCTCACGCTGCGCGCCGCGCCAAAGCCGGGGCAGGATCACATGATCATAGAGGGCAAAGGCGGCAAAGAGCGGCTGGTGGCGCTGGGGCGTCCGGCGCTTGCGGCATTGTCCGAACATATCGCCGCGCGCGACGCATCGCTTCCAAAGCTTGAGGCCAAACGCGAGAAGGCCGCGCGCTGGCTGTTTCCCTCCGCCTCCGCCGCCGACGGCAAGCTGACGCGCCGGCGCGTGGGGCAAATTTTGGAGGCGGCGGCGTTGAAAGCCGGGCTCGATCCAGCGCGCGTCTCCCCCCACGTGCTGCGCCACGCCTTCGCGACGCATCTAGTCGACGGCGGCGCCGACCTGCGCACAGTGCAGACGCTGCTGGGCCATGCAGACATCGCAACCACGCAGGTCTACACCCATGTGGCCGAGGGCCGCCTGAAAACATTGGTGGAGACCAAGCACCCACTGGCGCGGAGGAAACGTCCATGAGCGAGCCGGCTTATTTCTTTTCGCAAGAGAACGGCCGCGGCGCCGCGTTCGTGACCTATGTGCTCTTTCTGGTGAGCATACCGAGCGCGGGCATTCTGGCGCTGCTCGGCGTGATCCTCGCCTACGCAGCGCGCGCGACTGCCGGCGGCGCAGCGCGCACCCATATCGAGCACCAGATCCGCACCTGGTGGAGCGCCTTCTGGGCTTGTGTCGGAATCGCGATCCTGGGCGCGATCGGCGCGGTGCTGGTCGTGGTGCTGATCGGCATTCCGATCGTGTTTCTGGCGTGGGTGTTGGGGCTGGTGGTGATGATCTGGTTCACGGTAACGAGCGCGCTTGGGCTGATCGCGCTGCTGGATGGGCGCGCGGCGCGCGCGATTTGAGCACGGCGCAGTGGCGGTACTGAGATCCATGCCGCGCACCCCGCCCCAACGTGGGTGAGGTAAGGCCGCAAGCCTGGACCGCCGGCGCCCCCGCCGGCATGCGGTGCTGCAAACAAAACCAGCGCCCGCGCGTTAGCAAACACCGCTGCCGGCGAGGGCGCCGGCGATCCAGGCTTGCGCCTTCATTCGTCGCGTTTCTTCCTCGCGTCCTCGATGATCGCACGCGTCTCGGCCATCACCTGCTCATGCGAGTACGTCATCGCCGTGCCTGCTGCGATCTCGCGCATCTGCGCTTCGAGCGAGGCGCTGCGCCATTTCTAGATCGAGCGAGATGGTGAGGGCGGGCATGGTGCGAGGAAAGCACGGAGCGCGTCGAGACACACGCGCAGATCGTCATGCGCGGCCGGAGGCGGCGCGCTCCCCGTTCTCGATGGCGTCGTGTTTTCCGCTCCCCTCCCTTGAGGGTCGCTGGCGGATGGCGGTTGGAGCGCGCGGCCTCCGGCCGCGCATCCGTCGCAAAGGGCAAATGCGTAGACGCTCGACGATCCCCTGGATTCCGGGTTCGCACCTGCGTGCGCCCCGGAATGACGAGGTAAGTTGCACGCACAGCGGCGAGCCCGGGCGCCATAAACACGAACCGTTCGCGATCCTAGGCCCCGGACTTGGCGCAAGCGCCAATCCGGGGATGGGTGGACCTTTGGCTTGTGGGGCCGAACCAATTGCGCGCCCGTCAACACTGGAAAGAGATCGTCCCAATCTGGATTGTCGCGCTCGATCAAATTGATCTTCCACTCGCGCCGCCACTTCTTCATCGCGTACTCCCGATCGCGCGCTTCGGCGACCAGCATGAAAGACTCATACCACACCAAGCGCGTAACGCCGTACTTGGCGGTGAACGCCGAACCGATTCCGGCCTGATGCTCGCTCACGCGCGCGATGAGATCGAGCGCCGAACCAAGATAGAGCGTGCCGTGCTTGCGGCTCGCGAGCATGTACGTCGCGGTGAGGCGCGTTTCGTCGACACGCATGCGCGGTGCATACTACACTTGCACAACTCTCTCCACCCATTCCCGGGGCGCCGCGCAGCGGTGCGCCCGGGACCCATAAACACCAACCGCCATTCGCTCGCTTTGCAGCTGCAAACGCGGGGCGCCCATCATGTCTCGCCAAGAGCAACCTGTGCGCCACAAAATCTGCATTTGCGGGCTTCAACTAGAATCCTACGTGTTGCGTCGATCAGTTGAACTCACAGCCCAAATGCAGTCCGCCAGCCCCTACCCTCGCAACACCCCGCCCGTCGCCTTCATCACCGCGCTCACGATCTTTGCGCTTGCCGCTTCTATCTCGGCATCGGTCAGCGTCTTCTCGCGCGGTTGCAGCGTGACTTCGATGGCGAGCGATTTCTTTCCCGCCGCCATGCGCTCGCCGCGGTAGACGTCAAACAGCGATACATCGGCAATCAGCGCTTTGTCGGCGCCAAGGGCGGCGCGCACCAGATCGGCGGCGGCGATCTTGTCATCGACGACGAACGCGAAATCGCGCGTCAGCGGCATAAGATCGAGCTTCTCCAAGGGCGGCTTGGCGCGCCCCTTGCCGCTCTTGGCGGCGCGTGGCGCTGGCAACGCGTCGATGAAAATCTCGAACGCCATCGCCGGCCCTTCAACATCGAGCGCCTTCAGCGCACGCGGATGGATTTCGCCGAAGATGGCCATGGCTTTGTTGCCGAGCCGCAGCGCGCCTGCCTTGCCAGGGCGCCAATGCGCGGGAACATCGCTTGCGGCCTGCAGCGACGCGACGGGCGCGCCGATGGCTTCGAGCACCGTCATCACATCGCGCTTTACGTCAAAAATGTCGGGCATGTGCGCGGCGCGCCAATGCCGTGGCGGACGCGCGCGCCACACTGCCGCGATCGCTCGTTGCTGACCTGCGTCGCTGTCGTCGAGATAGATCGGCCCCGCCTCGAACAAGCGCGCGTCGTCGAAGCCACGGTCTGCGTTCTTCTGCGCCGCCACCAGCAAATTCGGCAGCGCCGATGGCCGCATGCAATCGAGATCGGACGAAATCGGGTTGGCCAGCATCAAGCGCTCGCCGCCGCCGCCGAATGCAGCCGCATGCGCGCGTGAGCAGAAGCTCCACGTTACCGCTTCGTCGTAACCCAGCGAAGCGCATGCCCGCCGGCCAAGCCGCACCCGGCTCTCGCCCACGCTCGCGGGCGGCGCGCGGAAACCCGAAGCGCGAGGGGGCGCGGTTTCGGGCATCTTGTCGAAACCCTCGATGCGGGCGATTTCCTCAACCAGATCGGCCGACCCTTCGACGTCGCGACGCCAGGACGGCGGTTGCACGGATAACTTTTTGCCGTCCGCTTTGATCTCGAACCCGAGCGCTGCGAGAATTTCCTTGCTCCGCGCGGCGCTGACTTCGATTCCAGCGAGCGCGCGCGTGCGGCCTGGATCGAAGCTTAGCGCGCGCGGCGGCGGCCGCGCTTGGCCGGCGATCATGATCTCCGATGGCTCGCCGCCGCAGAATTCGAGCACCAGCTTCGTTGCTAACTCGATCCCATCCGCACAACTCTCAGGATCGATGCCGCGCGCGTTGCGGTATAGTGCGTCGGAGACGATGCCAGTAGCGCGGCCGGTCGCGTGCGTCAGCGTTGAATCGAAGTAAGCGCTTTCGATCAGCACGTCGGTGGTTGTTTCCGAACAGCCGGAATATTCACCGCCCATGATGCCGCCATAACCCAGCACGCGCGTATCGTCGGCGATCACGCATTGGTCGGGCGTCACTGCATACTCATTGCCATCGAGCGCCTTGAAGCTCTCGCCGGAATTTCCCATACGCGCGCGCACCACGCCCTTGAGCTTCGCCGCGTCGTACACGTGAAGCGGGCGGGCGCGATCGAGCGAGATCAGATTGGTGATATCGACCAGCGCGTTGCGGGGGCGCAAAGCCACTGCTCGGAGCCGCTGCTGCAGCCAAGCCGGCGACGGCCCGTTCTTGACGCCGCGAATAAGCCTTCCCGCGAAAACGAGGCAAGCTTCCGGGGCCTCGGTTGCCACCGTTTGCTCGGAGGCGAACGCGCCTTTGATTGGCTCTATCGACTTGGCGACGAATTTTCCAAGCCCCGCTGCGGCGAGGTCGCGCGCGATGCCGACAACGCCGAGCCAGTCAGGACGATTGGGCGTGACCTCAATGTCAATCACCGGATCGTTGAGGCCGAGCGCTTCCGCGAGCGGCGTTCCCACCTTGAGGTTTGAATCGAGTTCCAAAATGCCGTCGGCGTCCGTGTCCAGCTCAAGCTCGGCGCCCGAACACAGCATGCCGTTGGAGATCACGCCGCGCACCGGCTTGGCTTCCAACGTGATGCCGGTTCCTGGAATGAACGTGCCGATCGGCGCGAACGCCGTCACCAGACCCGCGCGCGCGTTCGGCGCGCCGCACACGATTTCGAGTTGGCCGAGTTTGGTTTCGACCTGGCAAACGCGCAATTTGTCGGCGTTGGGGTGCTTCTCGGCGCTGATCACGCGCGCAATCGTGAACGCGGCGAGCTTCGCGCCCGCGTCCTCGACGCTTTCAACCTCCAGCCCGATCATCGTCATGCGCTCGACGATTTCGTCGATGCTTGCTTCGGTTTCGAGATGCTGTTTGAGCCAGGAGAGCGTGAATTTCATTGTTGAACGTCTTCTTGAGTGATCGGCACACCACCCATCCCCGGGCGAGCGCAGCGAGTTCCGGGGCCCATAAACACAAACGTCACCGCGATCTCGCCTTTGGTCTGTGTTCTTGGGTCCCGGACTTGGCGCTGCGCGCCAATCCGGGAATGGGTATTCGATGCAAATTGCTTGTTGGTCGGAATCATCGCCGCGACCCCGCGCCCTTCTCGCGCTTCAGGCGCTGAAACAGCCACTCGATATCCGCAAGCGTTGCGCCCCATTCGGGATCGGCAAGCGCCTCGCGCCGATCGCACAGCAGTTCGCCCCACCAGCGCGCATATTGCGCGAAGAAGCGGCGCAGCAGGCGCTCGTTGAAGGCGCGGATGTGCAGGAGCTGCGCCACCTTCTCCCAGAAGTGCACGACCGAGGAAATCGCCTCGCGCGCCTCTGCTTCAGCGGCGGCGTAGGCGACGGGCATGGATTTTCCCTGCATCGCGGCATGCGCGGCGATTCGGACGTGATTGAATTGCGGCGAATGAAACTCAGCGTAGAGGTCGAGCGTCGTGCGCAGACGCTGGTTGCGCCCGGCCGCGGTCCAATACACCGCGCCCCCCGCAAACGCGCCCATCAGCGCGCCGGCAAGTGCGAGCAGAAGTTGGGAGAGGAGTTGGGGGTCGAAACTCAACTCCCCCTCCCCTTGAGGGGAGGGGGTTGGGGGGCGGGGTGATACGCGACGCTTGGAAGTTCGCGCGTGAACGAAATCCAGTTTGGAGAGAGCGGAGTTTCACCCCACCCCCTGCCCCCTCCCCTCAAGGGGAGGGGGTTCAGCGCGAACTTCCTTGGAGCAAGCCTCTCCTCTTCCGTCATTCCGGACGCGCGCAGCGCGATCCGGAACCCAGGGGCCACAGCCGCTCTTATTGCCCCTGGGTTCCGGGTTCTCGCTTCGCGAGCCCCGGAATGACGGAGTGTGTGTTTAGCGTTATGCGCCATCACCCCACCCCCGCAGCCAAGCCCGGCAACAGATACGGGCTGAATCCATAATGTTTCAGCCAGCGCGTATCTGCGTCGAAGAAAGCGCGCAGATCCGGCATGCCGTATTTCAGCATGGCCAAGCGATCGATGCCCATGCCGAAGGCGTAGCCTTGGTATTTCTCCGGATCGATGCCGCAATTTTTTAGCACGTTCGGGTGCACCATGCCGGAACCCAGAATTTCAAGCCAATCCTCGCCGGCGCCGATTCTGATCTGCCCGCCAGAACGGTCGCAGCCGACATCGACTTCCGCGCTCGGTTCGGTGAACGGGAAGTGGTGCGGGCGGAAGCGCAGGCGCACGTCGTCGACTTCGAAGAACGCCTTGATCGCCGCGATCAGCACGCTCTTGAGATCGGCCATGCTTGAGGATTCGTCGATGACGAGGCCCTCGATCTGATGGAACATCGGCGTGTGGGTGGCGTCGCTGTCACAACGATAAGTGCGGCCCATGCAGACCATGCGGATCGGCGGCTTCTGCTTCAGCATGGTGCGCACCTGCACCGGCGAGGTGTGCGTGCGCAGCACTTTGCGCGCGCCGTGCTCGTCGGTCGCATTCATGAAGAACGTGTCGTGCATCTCGCGCGCGGGATGCTTCGGCGGGAAATTGAGCGCGGTGAAATTGTTGAAGTCGCTCTCGATGTCGGGGCCTTCCTCGACCGCAAACCCCATCTCGCCGAAAATGCGCGCGAGTTCTTCCATCACTTGGGAGACAGGATGGATCGTGCCGATGCGCGGACGCACCGGCGGCAGCGTCACGTCCACCGCTTCGGCCTTGAGCTGAGCTTCGAGGGCAGCTTCCGCGAACATGGCTTTCTTGGCGACAATGGCCTCGGTGATCGCCTCTTTCAGCGCGTTCAACTTGGGGCCGAATTCTTTGCGTTCATCTGCGCTCATCGAGCCCAGCGTTTTCATCAGCGCGGAGATCGAGCCCTGCTTGCCGAGCGCTTCGATGCGGATGGCTTCGAGCCCCGCATCGTCGCTGGCGGCGGCGATGCGGGCGGAGAGATCGCGTTCGAGATTTTCGAGATCGTTTGTTTTCGCCATCATCACATCACCCATTCCCGGGGCGCCGAGTAGCGGCGAGCCCGGGACCCATGAACACAAGACTGCGCTACCGGAAACGCTGACCCTTGAAGCGGCGCCATCCGGTGTTCATGGGTCCCGGACTTGGCTTTCAGCCAATCCGGGAATGGGTGCAAGACCACCCGGATTGGGAAATCAGCCCAGCGCGCCCTTGGCTTGCGCGATCAAGCCCTTGAACGCATCCGGCTGGTTCATGGCGATATCGGCCATGACTTTGCGGTCAAGCTCGATGCCTGCTTTCACCAGCCCGCTGATAAATCGCGAATAGGTCAGGCCCTCTTCGCGCACGGCGGCGTTGATGCGCACGATCCAGAGCGAGCGGAAATTGCGCTTCTTCACCTTGCGGTCGCGATAGGAATAGAGCGCGGCCTTCTCGACCGCCGCGTTGGCGGTACGGAAGGTGTTGGAGCGGCGGCCGTAATAGCCTTTCGCTTTTTTCAGAACTTTCTTGTGGCGGGCGTGCGCGGTGACGCCCCCTTTGACGCGTGCCATCTATCTCACTCCGCTCAATCGAGGCCGTAGGGGATCCAAAGCTTGATGCGCTTTGCGTCCGGCTCGGCGAGCACCGAGGTGCCGCGGTTTTGACGGATGTACTTCGAGTTGTGGCTGATCAGGCGGTGGCGCTTGCCGGCGGGGCCGGCCTTCACTTTGCCCG
>CADEEA010000073.1 GCA_902826245.1 uncultured Alphaproteobacteria bacterium
AGCCTGCCGCCAGCGTTCGTTCTGAGCCAGAATCAAACTCTCAGGTTGAGTTGACATCTGACAATCCCAACAACCCGAAGGCCGCCAGGACGCTTGGTTAAGCGTATGCGTATTTAAGTAACGGGAACCGACGCACATTTCGGGGTCTTGCGACCCCAATCTGTAAGTCAGTTATAGTTCCAGAAAACGCATACCGTCAGCGTCGCTTGGCAAACCATTGCTGGTCTGCCCGCAAGCGCGCCGCCGCCTGCGTTTCCCTTCTCCAAAATCACAATGTCAAAGAGCGCCGCTTGAGGGACAGAAATCCCCAAGCCCGCGCGCGAAAAGCCGAAGCCCGTCAAGCGCGGGCCGAAACCGTTCCAGGTCCCGGCGGAAGGCGCGGTTTCTATGCGCCTGCCTTGGCCATGTCAACGACCTTTTCGCGCAAAACACGCATTTTTCAGTTGTTGTGAAAACATCCGAAAAATCAACGAGTTGAGCGTCGCCTACGAGCGCACCTTCAGGCGCGGAACCGTTTGGCTGTCGCAACAATGTCACTTTAACGATTCGCCTCACAGGCTTCAAGCCAAATCGAATATCGCTCGCGTGCGCTACTGCGCCGCGATATAGGCCTGCATCGCTGCGGCTTCGGCCTCCACGGCCATGATCCGGTGTTTCACCAGGTCGCCGATGGAGACGATGCCCACGAGCCGGCCGGCCTCGACCACCGGCAAATGCCGCACGCGACGATCGGTCATGCGCCCGAGGCCGTCGTCGATGCTTTCGTCCATCAATGCGGTATGCACTTCGCGGGTCATAACTGCGCCCACTGTATCTTGGAGTGACGCAGCGCCCCGGCGGGCAACTTCGCGGATCACATCGCGCTCGGAGAGCACGCCTAGAATTGCGCCCTCGCCGTCGAGCACTACCAGCGCGCCGACCCTTCTATCGTGGAGTTCCCTTGCTGCGTGTTCAAGCGTGGCGTCGGCCGCGAGCGTGTGCACAGCCGCGCCCTTGTCGCGAAGAACATGCGCGATCAGCATGGGCGTCTCCTCCTTAGCCTCCTCAGCAGGGCTTTATGGTGACGAGGATGCGCGCAGCGGCTCGTCGCTTCAAGCGTGAACACCTCGCTTGCCCTCCCCCTACCGGAAGTTAAGCTCAGCCCATGGCCGCCTACAGAGAACGCGTCAAAGCCGATCTCGACCGCTGGATTAGCGCCGGGCTCGTCGCACCCGACAAACGCCAAGCAATCCTTGCCTCCATCCCGGAGACGCGCCGGCTCGACGCAGCGACAGCGCTGGCTTGGGTTGGGGGCATCCTCGCCGGCATCGCGATCATCGCTTTCGTCGCCGCGAACTGGGACGGCCTTTCGCGGCTGGCGCGTTTCGCGACCTTACTTGCTGCTTTCCTCGCGCTTGCAGGCGCGGCGGCCTGGGCCGCGCACAAGGAGCGCGCGCTGCTTGCCAACATCGCGCTCACCATCGCGGCTTTGGTGTTCGCCGCGTCGATCGGGCTGACGGGGCAGATATTCGATATTGTCGGCGATCCGCGCGCCGCCTCTTACGGCGCCGGCGTGGCCGCGTTTGCACTGGCGCTGGCGGGGCGTTCGACCGGCGCTGCGTGCGCCGGCCTTGTCCTCATAATGCTAGGCGATTTCGCCGATCGATCGTGGTTCTCCGGCATGGCCGGCGAGGCCCCATGGATGCTGCCGGCGGCGCCGCTTGCGGCTTTCCTGGCGATGCGCTGGGGCTCAGCGCCGCTTGCGCATGTCGCAGCGCTTGGGATCATCTTCTGCTGCGGCTGGTTCGCGGGACGCATGCAACAGCCCGAGGGCGGCGTGCTGTTGTTTCTGGCGATATTGCTGGGTGCGATGGCGGCCGGCGCGCGCTGGCTGTACGCGCAAGACAAGCCGTTCGCCGGCGTATTCTACGGCTGGTTCGCGATGGGCGCGCTCATCTTCTTCTCCATTGCCGGGTATCTGCCATGGTTCGGCGGCGAGGAAAGCCTCGCCGGCCAAGTGGCTCATCGCATCTGCTGGATTAGCGCGGCCGGCGTACTGATCGCGCTAGGCAGGCTTGACCGCCACCTCATGGTCACCGCAATCGGCGTGCTGGGCTTGATCGGGGCCGTGTGCGCGCTGCTCGCCGACCTCGGCCTCGATCTCATGGCCGCTGCGGGCGTGTTCTTGCTGTGCGCGATTGCAGCGGGCGTCGGCGGACTGATGTTGCGGAGAAAGAAGGATGCTTAAGGCGCCCATTCGCATCCTTATCGTTGCCACACTGTGCGCGCTTGCGTTGGTCGGCCTAGTCGTGCGCGAAACCATGGCGCGCTCGCAGGGAACCGAAGTGCTGTTGGCGATGCAGGCCGTCGATCCGCGCGCGCTGCTGAGCGGACATTATGTGATTGTTGCGCTCTCCGAGAACTTACCCGACGGGGCGCAGTGTCCATCTGGCGTTGATGGCGAGACGTTCCTGCCGCCGCCGCTTCGCTCCGTGCAAACGGGCAATGCATGGGTAGCGCTCAAACAGCATGGCGGCGCCCACACGCTTGCCGGCGCCGCCGCCTCACGTCAGGAGGCGCTGTCGTTTGGACCCCTTGTTGTGCGCGGAACTGCGTCCTGCATGGCGGCAGTCCCCACTCCTGACGCGGTCGCTTCGCCTCCCGGCATCGTGCGGCTCGATCTCGGCATTGACCGCTTCCATATTAATCAGTCCGACGCCCAGCGCATCGAGCGCGTGTTGCGAACGCAGAATGTCGGCGAGCGGCGCATTCTAGCGATTGTGTCTGTCGGCCAGGACGGCCGCGCGCGGCTGAAGGGCTTGCAGGTCGATGGCGAACGGCTGGAGTTGAACTGGCTCTAACCCCAAGGCCTCACCGCGCGCCGCCGCGGCGCTAACAATGGGTAAGCCAGCGCGCCGGCAAAGAAGCCGCCCAGATGCGCTTCCCACGCGATCGGCAACGGCAGAAACGCCATCAGCACGACATTGATGCCGAGAAAGCTCAACATGGAATTGCGGATCTGCGGGTCGGCGAGCGCAGCACGCGCGTTGGGCCGCACTGCCAGAAAGTAGGCGCCGTAGATGCCGCAGATCGCTCCCGATGCGCCGACTGCGCCAACCTCCGATGCCGGGTGAATCAGAACGAACGCCGCAGCCCCTCCGAGCGCGGAGATGAAAAACAGGACTAGAAAACGCAAATCGCCAACCCGAAACGCCACGAAAGGCGCTGCCTGCAGGTACGCCAAGCCATTCATCAAAAGGTGCAGGAAACCATAATGGAAGAACACGTGGCCGAACAAAGCAGCGGCGGTGTCGGCTAGACTCTGGTTGCCGGAACTGATCCAGGCGGGAACGATTGCGAAGCGCTCGAACAGATCCTGGTTGTCCTCCGGCGCATACTGCCCCAGCGCCACGAAGGCCAGCACGATTAACGCGCCGAGGCCCACAACCGAGATTGGCATACGCAAAGGCAAAGGCTCCTGAAGCAGCCCCGCATATGGGCCGATCTTGCTCCTTAACCAAGAGCAGCGCCGCCAATTCCGCTGGCACGGCGGTTGCAGCTTCGCCCCCAACACGAATTCCGTCTGGGGCCGCTTGCATGCGTTTCGGCACATTCACCTTATTTGCGCTTGGGTACGCGGGGGCTGCGTTCGCCGATCCGATCCCGGCCGGCACAAGCGATGTCGAGCGCCCATTCGGGATGGGTTGGGAGAGTTTCGACGCGCCGATCAGCGCCGCGAGCCGCGACGCCAACGGCAATCGCGTGATCGTTAACGGCCGCATGGAGCTGGAAGGCACGTTGACCGGGGGCCTCATGGATGGCTTCGCTTCGGGCCATTCGGCGCAGGCCGTGGGCAACCAGCTCAACGTAATCACGCAAGGCAATTGGAACACAGTGATCGTGGACTCCACTCAGATCAACAATGGCGACATCAGCGCCGAAATCGACGAGGGCAATTAATGCACGCGCTGAAATCCATCGCCGCGGTTCTGGCCGCAACCACCTCGCTCAGCGCTTGCGTCACACCCTATTCCGGCGGCGACGGCATGTACGCGTTGCCGATCGGCGACGCACCGGTGACCGCAAACCCCACCGCTTACTCGCCTGCGCTTGAGTGCTTAGCTGCGCATGCGCGCGGTGCGAACGTCAATGCGCCGCGCATCGCAGTCGGCCGCATTCTCGACTATACCGGCTCGGTCAGCGAAGAGGGCGGGCGGCGCATCACTCAAGGCGCTTCGCTGATGGCGATGTCGGCTTTCGCCAAGTCGGGCGCGCGCCTCGTCGAGCGCTTCGACACCTCCGTCACCGAACTCGAACTGCGCTACGCCAACAACCGCCTGATCGGGCAAGAGGGCAATGATAGCGTCCGGCGCATCTTCGCCGGGCAAATGCCTGGGTCCGACTATTACTTCGTCGGCGGCATCACCGAGTTGAACTACAATATTCGCTCTTCCGGCATCGACGCCCAGGGCGGTCATGAAAACGCACGCGACGGCGTCGGCAATATCGGCGCACGGCTCTACGTGATGAACATCGGCCTCGACTTCCGCGTCATCGACACGCGTACGCTCGAGGTGGTCGACGTCATCTCCTACCAGAAGCAGATCGTCGGCCGCGAATTGCGCGCCGGCGTGTTTTCCTTCTTCGACGACACCTTGATCGACATCGCCGGCGGCGAGCGGGCGCTCGAACCGGTGCAACTCGCGGTGCGCGCCGGCGTCGAACGCGCGGTGGTCGAAGTGATGGCCGGGTTTTACAACGTCTCCGACAGCGCGGTTTGCCAAACGGAATTGGCCTCGGAGGGCGATCCCATGGGTCCCGCCCAGGCGCAAAATGCTGCCGCCTCGGCGACTGCAGCGCGCCGCGAAGAGAACAATTCCTGGCACGCTGGCCGCGACCAGAACATAACCGGCCTGCGCGGCCGCTCGTGAAACGGGGGCCACCGATGCGCGCCGCATTGCTTGCAAGCGTCGCCCTGGCGGCGGCCCCGATTGCTTACGCGCAGAGCGCGAGCAACAACCAGTATCAAAGCGGGGCGGCCGAGGCGCGCACCGAAGTGGTCGTTGGCGCGGGCGACAACGCGGCGGCTGCTTCGATCGCGAGCGGGAACGCCGCATCCAATTCGTCCCCTGGCGCGCTCACCAATCTCCAACACATGGATGGGACCACAAGCGCGCACACAGACGCCGAAATCGGCGGCTTGCGCGGCTATATCGGGATTTCCTCCGCCGCGGTCGGCAATGGGCTTGCCATGACCACCGACCAAGGCGCGCTGGCGATCGGCTCGCGGCAATTGTCTCACGCCGATACTCGCGCCGCCTCCGATCTCCGCGCTGTCTCTACTGGCGATGCGTCCATCTCCGCCGCCGCGAGCGGCAATGTCGGCGCCGCCTCCGCTGAGTTCGGAGAATTGCGGCTGAACATGGAGCAGGAAAGCACTGCAAACGTCAGCGCGGAAGCAACAGCCGAGACCGGATCGATCGGAGGCCAAATATCCTCTGGCGCGATCGCCAGCGCTAACAACATCGCCGCCGCAGGCGCGACCGTCACTTCTCTCAGCAGCGTGCGCCAGGATGCGTCCGGAGCGGCGGTGAGCGCACGCGCCGAAATCCGGGCAGACCGCGCGGGAGACGCCGCGGCAAGCGCGATCGCCAACGCCAATTCGGCGACCATCGACAATCAATGGGGATATTTGAACGCCAGCATTCGCCAGAACGCCACGACCTCTGTGAGCGCCGCCTCCGCGGTCACGCTTGGCGAGGATTTCTTGGGCTTTGCATCTTCCAGCGCCTATGGCGTCGGCAATCAGGCGACTGCTTCGAACGTCGGTTCCGACACGCTGTTGGATGTTGTGCAGAACAATTCTGGCGCGGTCAGCGCTGACGCTGTCCTCTCGGGCGGAGCGGGTGCGACGGGATTGTCGTCCGCCTCAGCCTACGGCAACAGCGTCTCCGGTTCGCTGTGTGCGGAGTGTGCGCCGGGGGGGCCCGCGCTGAGCGCCGACAATGTCCAGGTAAATTCCGGCGACGTTCGCGCACGCGCCCGCGTGTCTGCCGCCAACAATGAAACCACCGCGGCTGCATCGACGGCGATCGGCAACGCCGCAACATTTCAGGCTATTCCGCCCGGCTAATCTAGATGCCTCCGCCCTCGGCATGAGCGCCGCTGGTGTCGAACACTTGGTTCATTTCCGTCGCCGGCATCAGTCCCTCGCAGCATTTGCCGCCGACCGGCTTCGCCGGCACGCCGGCCACGGTGCATCGCGCCGGCACGTCTTCGAGCACCACCGACCCGGCGGCGATGCGCGCGTCCTCGCCTACCTCGATATTGCCCAGCACCTTCGCCCCGGCGCCAATCAAAACGCCGCGGCGAATTTTCGGATGCCGGTCGCCAGTTTGTTTTCCGGTTCCGCCAAGCGTCACCGAGTGCAGCATCGAAACATCGTCCTCGACCACCGCGGTTTCGCCTATGACGATGCCGTGGGCGTGGTCGATGAACACGCCTGCGCCGATCTTAGCGTTGGGATGTATGTCGACCGCGAATAGCTCGGAAACTCTGCTCTGCAGGTGATAGGCGAGAATTTCGCGCTCCTGGCCCCAGAGCCAATGCGCGATGCGATAAGCCTGCAGCCCGCCATAACCCTTGAAATAGAGGAATGGCTGCAAATAGGTTCGACAAGCTGGATCGCGCTCGCGCACCACGCGCATGTCGCGCGCGGCCTGGGCGGCGATGCCGGAATCGCTGGCGTAAGCTTCGCCGATCACTTCGCGCAATTGCAGCGCCGACAGATCTCCATGACCCAATTTCTGCGCCAGATGGTAGGAGAGCGCATCCTCCATCCGGTCGTGGTGCAGGATCGAGGCGTGAAGATAGGAAGCCAGCGAGGGTTCTTCTGCGGCGGCCTGCACGGCCTCCACGCGCAATTGCGCCCAGACGCCTCCAGACGCCTCGAAGACGCGGGGGGATGCTTCGGCCATGCAACGCTCCTCTGGCCAGCATCGCTCCAATAGGCGCTGCCGGCAATGGCTGCCATTGGTCACACTTGGTGCGCGCGCCCCGTCTGCGCAACTCTTGAGAGCCCAACACCTGCCACGTATCAAAGACCCTGGTTTCGCCTTTGGAGAGTCCATGCCCCTGCCCGCTTCCGCAATTCCAGCGGCGCCTGAGGAGAATCGGATTCTGCCCGCGTTCCGGGAGAGCGCCGAGGTCCTGACGCTTTTGGCGCTGCGGCGGTCCACCAAGGTGGTTCATCTGGCGCCACCCGGCCCTGATGCGGAGCAGCTCGACGCGCTCCTGCGTATCGCCGCACGCGTCCCCGATCACGGCAAGCTGGGGCCCTGGCGCTTCGTTGTGATCGCCGGCGATGGCCGCGAGCGCGCCGGCCTGGCGCTGGCGAGCGTCGCTGCGGACGACGCCAGCGCAGAAGCCGCCCGTCAGACTTTTCTGCGCGCGCCGTTGTGCGTGATGGTGGTCTCCACCGCCGCGCCGCATCCGAAAATACCTGAATGGGAGCAGCAACTCTCGGCCGGCGCGGCCTGCCAGAACTTGCTCCTGGGCGCTTACGCGATGGGCTTTGGCGCCTGCTGGCTCACCGGCTGGGCCTGCTACGACGCCCGCGCGCGCGCAGCCTTAGGCTTGCAAGAACACGAGCGCATCGCCGGCTTCATCCATATCGGCGCGCCTACCGAGCCGCCGAGCGAACGCGTGCGCGCGGATTGGAGACAGCGCGTGAGCCGGTTTTGAACTGGACCAAGACCTTTCCTGGCCCCGAGCCGATGCGGGTCAACAAATGGCTGGCGCACGAAGGCGTGTGCTCGCGCCGCGAGGCAGAGGAGGCGATCGCGGCGGCACGGGTCTCGATCGATGGCGCGCGCGTCGATGATCCCGGCCGCAAAATCGAAGCCGGCCAAACGCTCACGCTTCAGCAATCCAACGCGCAGGCGCCCCAGACTTTCGTGCTGAACAAGCCGGTCGGCTATGTCTCGGCGCAACCAGAGGGCGCACAGGTCCCAGCGGCGCGGCTGCTGACGGCTGCTAACCTCTGGCCGCTTGCGCAAGGCGCAGCTCCCTCCAGCCGCGCCTCGCTCGCCCCGCTTGGACGCCTCGACCAAGACTCGCGCGGGCTCCTGCTGCTGAGCGAGGACGGCGTGCTTGCGAAGGCGGTGATCGGAGACACCTCCAAGCTCGACAAAGAATACCGGGTGCGCGTCGAGGGACGCGTTGAAGCGGCCAAACTAGCGCAGCTTCGCCGTGGCCTCTCGCTGGACGGACGCACGCTGAAACCAGCTTTAGTTGAGGAGGTCGGCGCGAGCACTTTGCGCTTCACATTGCGCGAGGGGCGCAAGCGCCAAATCCGGCGTATGTGCGACTTGGTTGGGCTGCGCGTCGTCGATCTCCAGCGCATTCGCATCGGCCCGCTGGAGCTCGGCGCCCTGCCGGAAGGAAAATGGCGCCCGCTCGGCGCTGAAGAACGGGACCTGATGCTGCGTGGTGCTTAGTTCGCCGCCAGCCTCTGCCCGCGGGCGCCCACATAACAGGGAGATTGGGTGCAGGCGCGCAGGATCAGGCGCACGAAGAAACGCGCATCCGCCGGCGCTGTGTAGTTCACCACCGGGTAATCGTCCTGGAGCAAATCGGCGCCTACGACTTCACCCGTGGTCCCATTGAGCACTTCTAGATCGACATTGGTGCAATCGATGTCGCACACGCCAAAGAACGAATAAGTTGTGCCCGCCTTCAACTCCACTGGAGTTTGATGATCTGTCCCCGGTAGGATGGCGGTGATCACATCGGCAAAGCCCGGAACGGCGCTTCCACCCGGTGCGAATTGCGCGTTCGCCTGCCCCAACAGGTCGCGAATGTTGGCTTCGACTTCCTCGCGGTTGGCGATTTCCATCTGGCGGTTGTGGCCGCTTTGGGTCGCCGGACTTTGCGACGGATGCGCGGGCGCTCGATTGGATGGCCCGCCGCAGGCGGCCAAGCTCAAGACGCAAAGCACAAAACAAAGCGGACGCAGCATGGGAAGCTCCTGTGAGAACGCCCCTGGCTAGGCGAGGCCCCAGGGCCTGTCCACCAGGATTTCTTGATCCTGATCAAAGCGCGTTTGGCGGCCTCCGCATACCGTCGCCCCCGCAACCAGGAGACGAGATCATGGAGATGCATTGGTTTGTCTGGCTCGTGGTCGGGGCGATGTCGACATTTGGATTGGTGCTTGGCGCTGTCGCTCTGCTGACGCGTGGCATGTGAGCTAAAGACGCTTTATTCGGCGCTGCGCTGGCGCAATTCCGCCAACAGCGCGGCGTCAAAACCCTCCGCCGGCGCCGCATTCAGCGCGCGCACGAACGCGGTGACATTGGCCCGGCGGCGCGCCGTGGGGAAATCGGCGCCCGGGATGATGCGACGCTGGAACAGGTATTCGTCCGACTGCCCGGTCAGGATGAACGCTGGCGCCCAATTGAAGCCGGCAGCCTTGGCTAATTCATTGGTGCAATTCGAAAACAACGTATTGTAATAGCGCGGACGCTGCTCAAGCTCGGCCGTTCGCTCAAGCAACCGCGTGAGCAGCGTGCGCTTCCGATCGTCGTCGATGGCGATCGGGTAGATGAAGATGTCGTGGTTGAGCATGACCGCGCGCCGGGTGAGGAAATCGCGCGCGCTGCCCCACACGTATGACAATTCGAACGCGTTGAAGGCGCCGCGCACGGCTGAATATTGCTCCCCCGCCTCGCGGCGCGCCTCGATGGTCAACCCCAGCAGCCGATCGTCGGCGAACTCGAACAATAGCAAGGTGTGCGCGGCGATACGCGAGCCCGGTTGAGGCTCGAGCAGGAACCACACATGACGCAACTCGCTCACTTCGAACGACGCGGCGCCATAGGTTTGGGCGGTTGGCCCATCGGCGCTGTAGGACCAATCGCTCACCGGCGAAACAGCGAACCGGGAGGCGTCCATGTCGACGTGCGCGATGGGAGTCAAATAGAGATCCCAGTCGCGATCCGCGCGCGCCGGTCCGCTGATGCAAGACCCAACGCCGAGCAAAGCGATTGCGGCCAGAGCAGCGAGCGCATGGCGCTTCATGGGTTGGCCTCCACATCGCCCGCGTCCGGGTGGCGTTTGAAGTAGGCTGCCGCAAACGAACAACTCGCGCGCAATTTCATGCCGCGCGCACGGGCGAAGGCGACAATCTCCCCCATCAGCTTTGAGGCGTAGCCAAGCCCCTGTGCGGCGGCTGGCGTCTCCACATGCATAATCGCGCGCACGCCTGCGACGTCGCGATAATCTGCGAACGAAAGCCCTTCCGGCGCCTCGAACTCGAAGCGATGGGCGGTTGGATTATCGCGAAAGCTCATGCCTCTTCCGTGGAAACTCGCGGCAGGATAAGCCCATTGCGTGAATTATCGCCATGCTTTTCACGCCGGCAACCACGGCGACGTGCTCAAACATCTTGCGCTGGTGCTTGTGCTGGACGCACTCAAGCGCAAACCGACCCCTTTCGCCGTGCTCGACACCCATGCAGGGCGGGGGCTCTACGATCTTGCCAGCGACGAGGCTGAGCGCAGCCCGGAATGGCGCAGCGGCGTGGGCAGGCTGTGGGGCCAAGGCGGCTCGCCGGCGTCACTGGCGGATTTCCTGGCAAGATTGGCGCGTTTCAACCCTGACGGTGCGTTGCGTTGTTATCCAGGGTCGCCGGCATTGGTGGCCGAAGCGTTGCGCGACGGCGATGAGCTTGCCGCCTGCGAGTTGCACCCCGAGGAGCACGCTGCGCTGAAAGCCGCCTTGCGCGGCAGGCCGGGGGTGCGCATCCATGCCCGCGACGGCTGGGAGGCTTTGGGCGCGTTGCTGCCGCCGGCGCAGCGGCGCGGTCTGGTGCTGATCGATCCGCCATACGAAGCACCGGGCGAATTGGAGCGCGCCGCCGCCGCGCTCGTTGCGGCCAGGCGACGGTTTCGCAATGGAATCTATCTGTGGTGGCGCCCGCTCAAGAGCGAGAGCGCGCTGGACGCGGTTGATTCCGAGATCGCCAATTTCGGCGTCGGAGAAAGCCTCCGCGCCGATCTCTGGATCGACACCCCTCGCCCGGACGGCAAATTGGTTGGCTCAAGCCTCCTGCTCCTCAATCCTCCATTCGGGCTCAAACAAGAGCTTGAGCTTTGCCTGCCGGCGCTCGCCGACCTGTTCGCGGCCGGGAGAAGCGGCTGGCGCGTGCGCTAAGGCGCGATCTTCGCCTCTGGCGCGAACGAGCCCGTCCGAAGCGCGGCGCGCAGATGAAACTGGCGTAAATGACGCAATTCGCGCTTGCCGACCCCGAACGCCTCGCTCATAAGCGGAGTATGAAGCGCTGGCGGTGGAGCCAGCGTAAGGTTGCGAATTCCGCGGCGTGCGGCTGATTTTTCTCCCCTCAACAAAGCAGACATTCGCGTTGTCATGCGGGCGCCTTCGCGTCCGCGTGTCCGAAGGCGTTTGGCCTTCGGCTTGCAAATAGGAAAAGTGGAATGAGTTTCGACGACGATTTTAGCGACGACGAGTCTGGCGACAAGAAGAAGAAGAAAAAGGGTCGCGAACGTGGGGAGAGCGAAACCCCGCCCGAATTTAGCGAGGGCGGCGGCTTTGGCGGCGGCAGCTTCGGCGGCGGTGGCGGCGGCTACGGCGGTGGCGGTGGCGGCGGCTATCGTGGCGGTGGCGGCGGCAGTGGCGGCGGCGGCGGTTATCGCGGCGGCGGTGGCGGCGGTGGTTACGGGGGCGGCGGCGGCAGCGGCGGCGGTGGTGGCGGCTATGGCGGCGGCGGCTATCGCGGCGGCGGCGGCGGCGGCGGATTCCGCGGACCTCGCGAAGGCGGCGGTGGCGGCGGCGGATATCGCTCAGGCGGCGGCGGCGGTGGTGGCGGCGGCTATGGCGGCGGCGGTGGCGGCGGCTTCCGCGGACCTCCGCGCGACGGCGGCGGCGATCGTGCGCCCCGGGCGCCGCTCGGCGATCCGCAAGACGGCACGGTCAAGTTCTTCAACGGCGCGCGCGGCTTCGGCTTCATCACCCCAGACGGCGGCGGCACAGACGTGTTTGTCCATGTCAGCGCCGTAGAGCGAGCTGGACTGCCAGCCTTGAGCGAAGGCCAGCGGGTCAATTTCCAGACCCTGCCCGACACCAAGGGCAAAGGCCCCAAGGCCGTGAACCTGAAACTGATCTGAGGCGACTCAGAGCGACAAGAGAAAAGCCCGCGCTTCGTCGCGGGCTTTTTTTGTTTTGAGTCAGATCGTTGCGTATCCGAGCCGCAGCTGAATCCACCCCACGCGCCCGGGCTTTTCCCCGCTTCGGCGCGATCGGCTCACCCGTTCCCCACCAAAAAATTTGATCGTTCCGCGCTTGCCCATTGACCCGGCATTAATGAAAGGCATCACTATATATAGCGGTATGCTTCGGTCGGACGCCACAAGGGGTCGTGGTTTCGGCCAGAAGCGAGTCTGGTTAACAGCGAATAAAACAGGGGCGATGCAAATGCAGGCTGGAGCGGAAAAAGCGGGGGTCCACAGGATGGGCGCTGTCCATCGCGGGAAGCCCAAACCTCTGCGGCCGCTCAAGGTGGTTGAGAAAGTCATCACTGACCCCGCACGCGACGCGAAGCTCACCGAGTTCGGGAAAACCACTCTGGTGGATCGCTACCTTCTCCCGGGCGAGAGCTTCCAAGACATGTTCGCGCGAGTCGCCACCGCGTACGCCGACGATATCGGCCACGCACAACGCATTTATGACTACATCTCCAAGCTCTGGTTCATGCCGGCAACGCCCGTGCTGTCGAATGGCGGCGCCGAGCGCGGCCTGCCGATCTCATGCTTCTTGAACGCCGTCGGCGATTCGCTCGACGGAATCATGGACACCTGGAACGAGAACGTGTGGCTCGCATCCAATGGCGGGGGCATCGGCACCTATTGGGGCGGCGTTCGTTCCATCGGCGAAAAGGTCGGCCAGAACGGACAGACCAGCGGGATCATTCCGTTTATCCGAGTGATGGATTCGCTGACGCTGGCGATCAGCCAAGGTTCGCTGCGGCGCGGCTCGGCGGCGGTGTATCTCGACATCCACCATCCCGAGATCGAGGAATTCCTCGAAATCCGCAAACCGGCCGGCGACTTCAACCGCAAGAGCCTCAACCTCCATCACGGGCTCAACATCACGGACGAGTTCATGATCGCCGTGCGCGACGATCTGCCGTTCGCCCTGCGCAGCCCAAAGAATCAGGAAGTGCTGAAGCACATCAACGCCCGCAAGCTGTGGCAGAAAATCCTGGAGATGCGGCTGCAGACCGGCGAGCCCTACATCATCTTCTCCGACACCGTGAACAAGCAGATGCCCAAGCACCAGCGCGATCTGGGCTTGAAGGTGCGCCAGTCCAATCTCTGCTCGGAGATCATGCTGCACACCGGGCTCGATCATAATGGCAAGGAGCGCACCGCGGTGTGCTGCCTCTCCTCGCTCAACGCCGAGACCTTCCTCGAATGGGAGAAGGAACCGCAATTCATGGAAGATGTGTTCCGCTTCCTGGACAACGTGCTCGAGGATTTCATCGCCAGGGCGCCGCCGGAAATGGAGCGCGCGGTCTACGCCGCCTATCGCGAGCGCAGCGTGGGATTGGGGCTCATGGGCTACCATTCGTTCCTGCAGGCGCAAGGCGTGCCGATGGAATCGGCGATGGCCAAGGTCTGGAACAATCGCCTATTCAAACACATTCGCCGTGGCGCCGATGCGGCCTCGGTGAAACTCGCCCAGGAACGCGGCCCCTGCCCTGACGCTGCTGAGAACAACGTGATGGCGCGCTTCTCGCACAAACTTGCGATCGCGCCGACCGCATCGATCTCGATCATTTGCGGGGGAACCTCCGCAGGCGTCGAGCCGATTCCGGCCAACATCTACACGCACAAGACGCTCTCGGGCTCCTTCGCGGTGAAGAACCCTTATTTGGAGCAATTGCTCACTGACAAGGGCCGCAACACTGAGAGCGTGTGGTCCTCGATTCTGAAGCACGAAGGCTCGGTGCAACACCTCGACTTCTTGAGCGATGACGAGAAGGCCGTGTTCAAGACCGCCTTCGAGATCGATCAGCGCTGGATCATCGAGCTCGCCGCCGACCGCACGCCGCTGATCTGCCAAAGCCAATCGCTCAACATTTTCCTGCCCGGAGACGTCGATAAATGGGATCTGCACATGCTGCACTGGATGGCGTGGGAGCGCGGCGTGAAGAGCTTGT
>CADEEA010000074.1 GCA_902826245.1 uncultured Alphaproteobacteria bacterium
GGTTTTCCGGTCGGCAGATGGGGTATGTCGGCAATAATGGCACGATCGATAGCGATTACGCCGCCTCGATCGCCAATCGCGTCGCCGCGCAAGGCACCGGGGCGTTCTTGAACGGCGCGAGCACGAGCACGAGTTTCGCCGATTTCGACCTGGCGCACGATCATCTCAATTCGTACGCGCAGGGCTCGGCGGGGGGTATGTATGTTGTACAGAGCGGGGACACGCTGTCGGGGATCGCGGCCGCACTCTGGGGCGATGCGAGCCTGTGGTACAAGATCGCCGAAGTGAACGGGCTCAGCGCCGAGAGCGCGCTGGTCGAAGGCCTGCCGCTAATCGTCCCCGCCGGCGTGCAGCGCAACGAAAATAATTCCGAGACGTTCAAACCGTACGACCCGCTGGAAGTGCTGGGCAGCACCGCGCCGACCGCGGTAGCGCCGAGGCCGAAGAAAAAGAATTGCGGGGTGTTCGGTCAAATTCTGCTGGCCATCGTCAGCGTCGTGTTGGTGAAAGTGTTTGGCGTCATTCCCGGCTCGATTCTGGATCAGCATTTCCGTGTCGCCGTCGGCGCGCAGGAGGAATTTTCCTGGAACGCGGTGGGCATGAGTGTGCTGAGTGCGGTTGTCGTCGGCAGCGGCAAGCTTGGCGTCGGCGGCAGCGGCTGGGGTGCGGTGGCCGCGCGCGCGATGGTGGCGAACGCGATCACGCAAGGCATCGGTGTTGCGACGGGGATGCAGAAGGAATTCTCCTGGGCCGGCGTTGCAGCGGCGGGCGTTGGCGGCGCGTTCGGCAAAATCGCGGCGGATAAAATGCCGGGCGCGGCGCATTGGGTGGAGATCGACGGCGAGCGTGTGTTCAAACCGGCGGAGTGGTACAACGACCTCGGCTCATCGGCGGCCGACATGCTCGGCAACGCCGCGACACGCAGCCTGGTCGAAGGTACGGATTTCGGCGACAACGTGATCGCCGCGCTGCCGGATGTAATCGCGCACGGGATCTGGAATTGGGCGAGTGCACGGCGCTCGTCGGGTGAGCCCGAAGCGCAAGGCGACGCCGCCGACAAGCCGTACATGAGTCTCGACAAGAACGTCGCGCTCAACGCCGCGAAATCCAATTCATCGCCCGGTCACCGCGAATGGTGGGACCTGTGGGGCATGGCCGCCGACGCGCTGTTCGGCGTCGACAAAGGGCCAAAGCCGACAACGCCCAATCCTCGTACAGACGGTGTGGAAGAGGACGAATTCGTTGTTACGGCCCCCCGTCGCGTGCACCTGCACTTTGAGAATGGGCAAGTGGTGGGCGCGCCACGCGTGCGCGGCGGTATGGCGGCTGGGATCAACGAAACGATTCAAGGCTCTGTCACAGTTCCGCTCGAAGCTGGGCGACGACATCTCAACCAGTGGTTCCACGATCCGCAAGCCGCCGCGCGCCATTTGGATCAGTCCGTGCGCAGTGCCGCTGACGGCATGGAGGAGCTTGCACGTACAGATTGGGTAGGCCAGGCCGGGAGCCTCGGCGACGAATATCGTACAACCTGGAACGAAAGCGGCGCGAGCGGCGTCTACGATTTGGGCTCCTACCATTTCGGCCGCGTGCTGCCTTATGTCGCCCTGGGCGGGCCGCTCGGTTTCGAAGGCGCGGCCGGGGCAGCGCTGCAGGAAGAGTTTGCGCTCGCGATGGTCGCGAGAGGGCGGGCGAACCAGGTAGTTGGCGGCAGAGCGCTTCAACTCGGTATTCGGCCACGCATCACACTTAACCCGGCAAACTTCACCGCAGAGGAGATTGCCTGGATTAACTACAAATACAGCGTTGCAGAGCTGCGCATAGCGGCAGGAGCCGAACTAAGTGAAGTCGGAGTCGGCGTGCCGTACTCATACCGGTTGAGCCAGAGGTATGTGCGAGATACGCTGGCACCCGGTACGCCTATTGCGTCGGCGCGAATCGGAGAATTGGCCCCCGGGATGAATGTAGACGAGTTTGTTTCGCGCCAATTTGGTGGTAGACAGTCAGCGCCAAACCAAAACCTCGGACCAGCAAGGGTCAACCAACTCATGGGCTCGCTCGAATACAGTGCAACTCGGAATCTCCCGCCCGGAACGCGAATAAATGGGTTTGAAATCGTATGGGAAAGGAGTAGGCGGTGAGCATGTTTGACGAGTTTGCGGCCGCTTTTCCTGCGGACCCGCTGTTTACCTCTCGGGTCAATGAGCCTGATTTGACCGCATATTGCGGAAGAGTGTTGGAAGTCGCCGTGCCGTCTGAGCTGCGCAGCTTCTGGCGTGAAATTGGGTCAGGGTACTTTGGCGATCGCATGCTCTATTTCTTTGGAGACGATCAGAAGAACCTGCCACGCGACTCCTTCAAGATTTGGAATGAGAAGGACTTTTGGCGTCTCGTTTATCCGGCGCCGAAGCAAGGAGGGCCGGTATTTTTCGCCGAGACTTGTTTCGGAGACCAATTGGGTTTTCGCTGGGAGAGCGGCGAGTGTTTGTTCGTTTTGTTTGTGGTAGACACTTTTGAGGCGTTTGTTGTCGCAAAGAACGGCGCTGAATTGTTCGAAATGGTGTTGGGTGATCGCTACGCACTAGTCGACATTGAGAGGCACAGCGGGGTGGTCTCCCAATTGGGCGAGCTACCGCCAGGTATGCACTACGCACCCTTGTTGAGTCCGATGCTCGGCGGCACAGGAGTCTCCGAGAACTTCTGCGTCGAGACGCCAAACGTACACCTGCGCACGGCAATCGAAACCTACAGAACCAAAAGACCGGTCAGAGTGTAAAGAGTGGGACGAGCCGATTCGAGGCGTTAGAAACTCGATCGCCAATCGCGTCGCCGCGCAGGGGAGCGGGGCGTTCTTGAACGGCGCGAGCACGAGCACGAGCTTCGCCGATTTCGATCTCGCGCACGATCATCTCAATTCGTACGCGCAGGGCTCGGCAGGCGGCATGTATGTTGTACAGAGCGGGGACACGCTGTCGGGGATCGCGGCCGCACTCTGGGGCGATGCGAGCCTGTGGTACAAGATCGCCGAAGTGAACGGGCTCAGCGCCGAGAGCGCGCTGGTGGAAGGCCTGCCGCTGATCGTCCCCGCCGGCGTGCAGCGCAACGAAAACAATGCCGAGACGTTCAAGCCGTATGATCCGCTGGAAGTGCTGGGGAGCACCGCGCCGACCGCGGTCGCCGCACCGAAGCCGAAGAAGAGTAAGTGCGGCGTTTTCGGCCAGATTCTGTTGGTGGTTATCGCCGTGGCTGTCGCGGCCATCACGAAGGACTTCATCACCGCGGGGCGCATTCTGTCCATGGGCGCGAAGATCGCCGTCGCCGCGGTTTCCGCGGCCGTCGGCGACGTGGTGAGCCAGCGTATCGGCGTCGCCACCGGCATCCAGGAGAAGTTCTCCTGGAACCAGGTCGGCCTGAGCGCGATCAATGCGGGCGTCGCCGAGAGCCCGCTGGGCGAGAAATTCGCAAACACCATCGGCGCAGATGCGAAGAATCATCCGTATCTGCGCACCGCTGCAGTCGCGGCGTTCGACGACGCACTTACGCAAGGCGTCGGCACAGCGCTCGGCCTGCAGAAAGAGTTCTCGTGGGCGGGCGTCGCTGCGTCTGGAGTGTCTGCAGCGATTGTGAAGAAGTTCGGCGGCAAACTCAAACGCGCGCCGTCGATTGTGAGGAAGATCGTCACCTCAGGCGCACGCGCGCTTGCCAACGCCGCGACACGCACGCTGATCGACGGCAGCGATTTCGGCGACAACATCATCGCCGCGCTGCCAAGCGTGATCGGAGGCGAGATCGGCGACGCCTTCTCCGACAGCATCTTCGATGCGATTCATGGCGACGACGAGCCGGAGGCGCCAGAACCAGCGCAAGCGAAAGCAGCGCCGTCGGCGTCGGCGAACAAGCTGAGTTTCGGCGTCGGGCTCATTGGGCCGGCTGCTGTGTTGGACCTGGTGGGTCAGTGGGCGATGCTCTACGATGAAATCGTCGTGACTGGAGAACGCGTCGCGCCGGAAACGCTGTGGCGGCTGTATCTGGGGGGTGACACCGGCTCGCCGAGCGTCCTCGACTTTGGCGCGGTCATCGCCCAGCGCCACGCACCCGGCGTGGGTCAGCAGGTGTACAATGCGGCCATCGGCAATGTATTCGCCGACACAGACTCGCGCCAACAACATGCCTACTCGATGTTCGCAGCAGCCGACGCCAACAGCCGGCAAAATGCACAATTGGCGCCAGGCTTCGACGTCTTCTTTAATAACGTCGAGACAGTCGCGCTCCTGGCGGGCGGCGGACTGGAATGGCTTGGCTCGCCCGTCTTGGGATTGGGCGACGCCTACGTTGGGCGAGGTTGGGAGGCGTTGTCCGGAGGCCGCGTCCCCAAGACTGTGGCTGGGGACGCACTGCTCGATATCGGTTCCCTCGCGCTTGGCCCGGAAGTCGGAATTGCGCGCCGCTCGGTGGGAGCGGCGCGCGGGCTATCGTGGGCCGACGATGTGGTCGACGGCTTGCCGTTGTCACAAGCGGATTGGCGTGGGGTGCGGCGGTTCAATCCAGATGTGCCCGCGCATGTCCTGGGGGCGGACGCCGAGGCGCAATTGGCGCGCGCCGTGCAATCGATGGAGAACATGCAGGTGGTCCGATGGGGCGATCCGATTGGCGCGCATGGCGCGGATGTGATATCGGTGAACACGCTGACGGGTGAAGTTTACCTCTGGGATGCGAAGTATCGGAGCGCGGCGACGGCGCTGACGGAATCGGCGACGTTCAGGCAGCAAGATTCGCTGGGGAATGCGTTGCGGGAAGCGAGGGACGCCATACGCGACACTTCCTTGCTCGCGCCTGACGTCAAGGCGCGGGCGCTGGACAACTTGCGACTGCAATTGTTTTATACCCGGACGGTAGGCTACGGTGAGGCGCGTAACTCCACAATAAGGTACACAGGGTACCCATCTAATGGGCCGTAAACTATGAAGACATTCGACCCAAACACCAAACGTCGCCAGCTCGATGGAGAACTCGGTTATGAATGGACATTGACGCGCTCCTTCGAAGATGCAGCGAGCAAGTGCGCACTTTCGCACGCCGCCAGTTTCGACCTCGAGGATGCGATGCAATGCGTCTTGGTCGGCTACGACCATCCCGCCGAGCGCCTAGCACGCCGCGCGCGCGAGTGGTTGAACATTGCAGTACGAGAAGACGAGCCGAGCACCCGCTTCGGCGTGCACTACAATCGTGCCCAGCGACACTTCAATCTGGCGCAGTGCGCATGGTTGGTCGATGGCCTCTGGGACCAGGAGAATTTGCAGAAAGCTCTTGAGCACCGCGAAAGACTCTATGCGCAAGATCAGGAAGAGGCCACGGGTAAGACCGGCGTCTCCTTCGCGGCTATCGAGTACCTCGATTCTCGCGACTACTGTGCGACTTTGAACCTGCTGTTGCGCGCAGGCATCGGACCGCCGTCCTCCTTCAGCACGATCCGCACCGAGGGGCAGATGGCATACGTGCTGTGTCGCAAGCAGTTAGGCGAAGCCTATGTCGATGCCGGCGTGGACGCCGCCCTGGCCGCCTTCCTGAAACGCAACCTAAATTCCTGGCTGATTGACGGGCACTACATGCGCACAGCGCTCTGGATGAAGGTCGCGCACTGGCGCGAGGGCGGCCCGCTTTCGCCTCAAGAAACAATCCGCAAAGCTTACGACTATCTTCCGGGTGTGGCGCGCCCTGATGTCGTGACCTAACTCAGTTTGCTCCAGTTACCTTGACCGACGCTTATGTGGTACAGGTTTTCCGGTCGGCAGATGGGGTATGTCGGCAATAATGGCACGATTGATGCCGATTACGCCGCCTCGATCGCCAATCGCATCGCCGCGCAGGGGACGGGCGCGTTTGCGAATGGGGCGAGCACGAGCACGAGCTTCGCCGATTTCGATCTCGCGCACGATCATCTCAATTCGTACGCGCAGGGCTCGGCTGGGGGGATGTATGTTGTACAGAGCGGGGACACGCTGTCGGGGATCGCGGCCGCGCTCTGGGGCGATGCGAGCCTGTGGTACAAAATCGCCGAAGTGAACGGCCTTACCGCCGAGAGCGCGCTCATCGAAGGCCTGCCGCTAATCGTCCCCGCCGGCGTGCAGCGCAACGAAAATAACGCCGAAACCTTCAAACCGTACGATCCGCTCGAAGTGCTGGGCAGCACCGCGCCGACCGCGGTCGCGCCGAGACCGAAGAAAAAGAATTGCGGGGTGCTGGGGCAGCTTGTCGTGCAGGTTCTCGCGTTCGTGATTGCGATGGCGATCAATCACGTCTTGCCCGGTCTAGGTCGGACCGTTGTCGGCCGGGCGTTCACTCAGGCCGCGGCGAACGCGGGCGCGCAATATGTCGCGGTGCAGGCCGGGATCCAGGAGAAATTTTCCTGGAACGCGGTGGGCATGGCGGCGGTGGGCTCTCTGGTACAGGATTCACCGATTGGCGACACCATCGCCGACAAAATCGCCAACAAAATCGGCGGCGGAAACTTCGTGCGCAATTTCGTCGAGGGCGCGGTCGACGACGCGGTGACGCAAGGCGTGGGCCGCGCCACCGGCATGCAGAAGGAATTCTCCTGGGCGAGCGTGGCGGCGTCGGGACTGTCGAACGCGTACCTCAAGAAATACGTCGGCAAAGTCACCACCGCGGGCAAATTCGCGCACGCCTTCGCGGCGCGCACCTTGATCGCGGCGACCATGCGCTCGCTGATCGAGGGCGACGATTTCGACGACGCGATGGTCGGCGCCATGCCAGGCGCGTTTACCTCGACGCTGGGAATTTATTTCCACGATAGCGCGGAGGCGATGGAGGCGCTGGTCGTCGATCCAGTTGTGCAGGCCGAGTTCAATCTCGAGGACAGCTTTGGCGTGAAAACGCTGACGGGCAATGACCGGGCCGCGCTTACCGCGCAGGGTTATCTGGTTCGTGAGAGTGCGGTGGGCATCGACGCCACTGGCCGGGCCTATTTCGAGGCGGCGCCGCATAACAACGTGGACGGCGCCTGGGAGGCGATGGGAGGGGTTGAGGGTCTCGTCCTGTACGATGGGGACGGCGCGGCGGCGTACGACCGCAGCTACACGCTGTACGCGGTCGCTCGTGAGGGCGAACGCGCGCGCACATTCATCGCGCGCGACGGCGGAGTGGCGTCGGAGTTGTTCCTGGGCGCACGCGATAATGTGTACGGCGTCACCGTTGCGCGGTACGAGCCAAGCGCTGAATGGCGTGCGCAGGCGCATGCGGTCGGCCAGCAAGTGCGCGCCGCGCGCGACCAGCGCGCTTACGAGGCGACGCAGCCGCTATGGCAAGCGGAACTGCGCTACCAGCGCGCGCAGAGCGAGGAATTTACGCGTCAGGCGCTGGTCGCCATCGGCCACATCACGCCGGTCGTAGGGACCTACTTCGCTTACCAGGAATTTCGCAAGAACCCGAACGGGTGGAATGCAGCGGCGTTGGGACTGAGCTTGTTCGGCGATGGGGCAATGGCGGTGTCGGCGCTGCGCGGGGCGGCGATGTTTAGAGGGGCAGGGGCTGCGGATGACGTAGTTGTAGCCGGCAGCCGTGCGGGAGCCGGGCCTTGGGTGGGTGAAGCCACTGACATCGTTGATGGCGGTGCCTTCGTGCAATGCGCCGATGGGTCATGCGTCTCCGCCGCAGGACAGTTGGTTACGGGCGGTCGCGTCACCGAGACGCAACTGCTGGATCGCCTCGGGGAGTGGGCTGATCCACGGGACCTCCTAACTGCACTCAACAGCATTGATGGTGCCGGCGCCTGGGAGGGAGGTCTCTTTAGCAGCGCCGAGGACGCTTTGCGGATGGTCAATCGCGGACCTGCCGTGGCTGTACTTCAGGCACCGCGTGCGCCGGCCCACGCCGTTATGATAGAACCTCTGACTGGGGCGGCAGGGCAGTATCGTGTCTATGACACGGGTATTGGGGCGACGTATCGTGTCGATAGCGCTTGGGTCGAGCGCTGGGTATCTGGAGGCGTGTATCGGCGATGAAGTTACTTGATGTTCAGCGAATTGATAACGACTCCTGTCGTTTCACGGTTGAGATGCCGGATGGCGAAGTTATCGAGTGTGTATGTAGAAAACACTCGGACGAATTGATCAAGAGCTTCAGCTACGACAACGCTAAGCTGAAGAAAGCGATCATGAAGGGTGTGATAGACGGGCGCCAACTTACGAAGTTGCTGTCATTCCATTTGGAGAAGAACGTCTAGCGCGGCCGACGCAAGGCGCGGCGCCGCGCGCGCAGTCTCGGCGCAAGCGCTGACGGGCGCGACCTGGGCGGCCGCTGCGGCGGCCCCGGGCGCGGGTGCGATGGCGGGCGTGTGGGCCGACAAGAAATTGCCGGGCGGTGCGGAGAGAGACAAAAAGGGGCCTGACGGCGTATCTGAGGTTGATGTTCGCGTCGATCTCTTCCCCGGCCCGGGTGCGCCTGTAAGTGAGCAGCTGCAAGCGCTGACGGATTGGACCGAGGCGAACGAAGCGGCGGGCTCCTCAGCCGCGCTGCGGGATTACATGCGAGAAGGCGCGCGCTCCGCGCAGACGCCAGATGCCGATGTGTTGGACACCATGCACAGGCTGTACGTGGAAAATCCGGCGGAGGACTACAGCTACCGTCTAGACGAATCGGCCGCGACCTTCGTCGCCGCCGACCAGGCAAGCCGAAACGCGAACGAAGCGAAAGATGGTTTCCAGAGTTTGTTGTACAGAGCGGAGGCGCTGGCCCTCCTGGTCGCCGGCGCTTATCAATATGTGACGTCACGCTGCTACGCTTCCGATCCAGACGCGCTAAGCGACGCCCGTTCCGAACCACGCTCCCCGCACCCAGGCGCATTGCTCGCGCGGCTGGATTAGACAAGAGATGAACTCCATGGCCAGAGGCCAAAGATCGAGCATTCGAGTCCCGCCCGGAAAAAACTTGGCACACCGGAGGGGATTTGAAGCTCGAGCCGGATACGATTATAGCTACAGCGACCTCCAAGATGTCGCTCTGCACAGATTGCAGCATAGGTACGAGGGGTATTGACGTGACTTGGGTCCTAACTGAGCAAGAGAAGGCGGCGGTGCTGATGCTGCCCGGGTCAAAACGATATGACTACTTCGTCAAGAAGGTAGCTGATGAAAACACGATATGGAGCCTGTGGCAAAGCGGATGGGCCTTGGCTGAGGACTCCGATCAACGACAAGTCGTCCCTATTTGGCCGCATGCGCAGTTCGCGGAAATCTGTGCAAGAGGCGAGTGGGCCAATTACACAGCTCTGCCCATAGAGATGGATGCATGGGTCCAACGATGGCTGCCCGGAATTGAGAAAGACAGTCGATTACTAGCGATCTTTCCGACGACTGCGGACAGAGGCATCGTGGTTGCACCTTCAAAATTGGCCTCTGATCTCGAGCAAGAACTCAGCCGCTACAAGTAGCGCTTTGAACGGCGCCACACACGATATTCCGCGCAAAGCGAGGAATTTACGCGTCAAGCGCTGGTGGCCGTCGGCCACATTACGCCGGTCGTGGGGACCTATTTCGCCTACCAGGAATATAGCAAGAATCCGAACGGGTGGAATGCAGCGGCGTTGGGACTGAGCTTGTTCGGCGATGGGGCAATGGCGGTGTCGGCGCTACGCGGGGCGGCGATGTTTAGAGGGGCAGGGGGAGCGGCAACAAGAGTCGTGCCCCTCGGGGCTGCCGGCGCTGAGGTGAACCGGACGCTGCTATTTGAAGTAAGGCAGTTGCAGGCAAAATTTGTGCATGCAGCTGACTTCGGGGTGATTGGAAACTACAGTCGCCAAAATGCAGAGCTATTCAAGGCTGCGATTGAGGCGCACGTGAGAGACGCAGGGACGCTGGTCATTCTCGGTTCTTATAGGGGCAAAGATGTCACGCACTTCTTGAACCCCACGACAGGGCTGAACATAATGCGCAATGCCAACGGAGAGTTTCTCTCGGGTTGGCGTCTGAACCCAACCCAGTTGGGCCATGTGTTGACAACAGGCAGCCTCGGAGGAGGATGACATATGTCCAACAAGAGTGACGCGATAATAACGTTGAGTGCCGACGAAGCATTGGTCTTTTTCGACTTTCTTGCGAGATTTAATGAGTCACGAGCAGATCATGGGCCTGAGGTCAGGGTGCTACGTATGATAGAGGCAACATTGGAGGCACAGCTCTCGGAGCCGTTTGCGAAGGATTATGCAAGTTTGGTGGACCAAGCAAAGGCCCGCCTCAGTGCGGCAGACGCGGATTAATTACGAGAACTACGTCCAGGCGTAGGCGTTGAGGGTGACACACACCAATTAATCCCAACAATGCCGGCAAGGCGGGGATATGATAGGACCTGGCTGGTTGCCTGGAGGTGGACGATGATGAGGAGCGACATCCCTCTTGCACAGGCCGAGGAGATGGCCCGTATCGCGACCAAGAAAGAACTGGACCATTATGAGGTCCCTGTAGGGCTTATGGGGCAAGTCGTACTCACAACGCTATTTGAGGGTGATGACCGTGTTTTCGTGTTGTACGTACCGGGTGAAACTCGGAACAACCCCATGATCGTCGCCAGGACGCGCGTGAACACCAAGACTGGGCAACTTTCCATCGAGATTCCCATGCTTCGCAGAAGAGGGCAGTAGGCTGGCAGTCCGGCTTCGAACTATAAGGAAGTGCCGTTCATGCCGGCGGCTTCGCATGCGTTTGAGTACGATGCGAACGGCAATATTCGCCGCACTTTAGCGTCGTTCCGCGCGCTCGATGCGCAGGGGGCGGCCGCTGCTACGGGGACGGCGCAGGATTATTGGTATCGCTACGATGCGCTGAACCGGATGGTGACTTCGAAGGGTCAGCTGGTTTCGGGCGCGATCGTGCGCGGGAGTACTGGGGTTGACACCTATTACAATGCGGCGGGTGAGCGGGCGTATGCGCTCGATCTCGTCTCCGGGCAGACGCGGCGGGAGGACTATGTTTATGACGGCGCGGGGCGGCTGAGCCAGGTCAAGAGCGTCACCGGAACCGGCGGCGCGGTTCCGAGTGCGGCCGGCGTCAAGCGCGCGGATTTCAGCTACGATGCGATGGGGCGGCTCACGCTGCAGCGCGACTTCGACGTCAACGGAACCACGATCCTCTATTCGCGCGCGGTGACGTACAACAACAAGGGTCAGATTAGTTTCGATACCTCTTCCACCTTGCGCTCGGGCGTCACCTACAGGGCCGATTCCACCTACAGCTACGGCGCGATCGGCGCTGACGCCGCGGCCAGCACGTACGCGCTCGGCGCGGCGCTCGTCATCGACACCGTCAATTTCGAGAACAACGTCCAGAAGAAGACCAACAAGACCACGAACACGTATTTCTGGTATGACGGAGCGCAGCAGGGGCAGGTGGATTTCGATCCCGATGTGGCAGTGGCGGGGGTCAACACTTCCTATTATTATTACAATCTGATCGGCGGGCAGGCGCAGCTGTCGCATGTCGAGATCGTCGATGGCCGTCCGCGCACGGTGTATTATCGCACCGATGCGCTGGGCCAGGGGATCCGCCGCGACGAGAAAGATGCGCTTGCCGGCGGCGATCCCCATGAGGTGTGGTACAGGTTTTCCGGTCGGCAGATGGGGTATGTCGGCAATAATGGTACGATTGATTCTGATTACGCCGCTTCGATCGCCAATCGCGTTGCCGCGCAAGGGACCGGCGCGTTCTTGAACGGCGCGAGCACGAGCACGAGTTTCGCCGATTTCGATTCCGGGTTCGCCGCTGCGCGCCGCCCCGGAATGACCTCGCGCACGATCATCTCAATTCGTACGCGCAGGGCTCGGCAGGCGGCATGTATGTTGTACAGAGCGGGGACACGCTGTCGGGGATCGCGGCCGCACTCTGGGGCGATGCGAGCCTGTGGTACAAGATCGCCGAAGTGAACGGGCTCAGCGCCGAGAGCGCGCTGGTGGAAGGCCTGCCGCTGATCGTCCCCGCCGGCGTGCAGCGCAACGAAAACAATGCCGAAACCTTCAAACCCTATGACCCGCTGGAAGTGCTGGGCAGCACAGCACCGACAGCGGTCGCCGCGCCTAAGCCGAAGAAAAAGAATTGCGGCGTGTTCGGCCAGATCATCCTTGTGATCATCGCCGCGGTGGTGGCGTACTTCACCGCCGGAGCGGCGTCCGGCGCAATTGCCTCGGCGTTCGGTACAACAGTCGGCGCTACGACTGCCGCGGGCGTTGCAGCGGCAGCCGTCACTGGCGCTGTCGCTGGTGCTGCCGGCTCCATCGTGTCGCAGGCGGTCGGCGTCGCCACCGGCATCCAAGACAAATTCAGCTGGAACGCAGTCGCGCTCGCGGCTATCGGCGGCGGCGTTGGCGGGGGTCTCAATCCCACGGGTGCGGCGGCAGCGAGCTGGCAGCAAGCAGCGATTCGCGGCGTCACCGCCAACGTCATCAGCCAAGGCATCGGCGTGGCGACGGGGATGCAGAAGGAATTCTCGTGGGCGAGCGTTGCAGTCGCTGGCATCGCTGCAGGTGTTGGCCATGAGGTGAGCAAGAACCTGCCCGGCGCCGCGCACACGGAGACACGCATCGGCGCCGACGGCGTGGCGCATCAAGTGCATGTGCCCGCAAGCTTCTCCAACACGCTCGTCTCCGGCATGGCCGGAGGCATTGCCGGCGCAGCGGCGCGGAGTCTGGTGGAAGGCACGGACTTCGGCGACAATTTGATGGCGAGCTTGCCGGATATTTTGGGGAACGTGGTTGGCAATGCGATTGCGGGGGGGATTGCCAAGCAAATGGAGGAAGCGCGTGAGGTGCGTGAACAGAAAGTGCCACCGGACAACGCACCAATCTCCGGCGGCAGCGGCGATGACACGCTCGGCCCTGGTAACGCAAGCCACGACACCTTGGCGCAGTCATTGACAGACGCTGAACTCGAACAAGCGCTCCGCTTCATCCGCGGCGATGCGACGCCGCAGACACTGTTGTTCAACGGCGACGCGAGCGCGATGACGCAGGAGGTGCAGTTCGACCCGGTGAGCGATGTGATCGCGCGTGCGACCGAACTCTTGAGAGGAGGCGTGGAACAACTGACGGCAGAAGGCGTTGCCGCCCGCCATGCGTGGGGTGAGTTTGAGGAAGTGACCAATGTGCATGCCTCTTTGGAGCAGTTTGGCCGTGTCTTCGCCCCCCAGGGCGACGAAACAAGAACTGAGTACGCGGTGTTTTACGGATACTTCGCGGACGTACCGGATGTGACGTTGAGGACGCCTGTGAGGACTGGCCCAAGAGGAGCGGGCGCTATGTACGATACCCTGGCGGTGAGAAGGCAGTTACAAGACATTGGATTCGTTATCATCGCGCACGCTCACACGCACCCGGGACCGCAGGCGGTGGCTGAAGAACACGGTGTTAGCAGGGGGGACGTTGACACTGCCGCAAACGAATTTGATAACCGCGTAACCTTCTACGCTGTGTATAGTGATCGGATATTACGCATGACACACGCGCAAGCGGTCGAGTATGACGGCTACAAGAGCAGATTTGAGGGGGTGGTGGTCCGGCGCTGGGAGCCAGAATAATGCGCGGCAATCTCGCGCTGATCTCGTTTTCGCTTATTGCTTGCAACGGCGACACGCCGAACGTAGCGCCTTATGTAGAGCCATTTCAAGCTGCGCCAAACTACGTAGAAAAACGCTTCTCGGACGGAGAGGGTCGGCTACTGGTCGCGCGGGAAAATCTGCGCGCACCATTTGAACTCGGGTGCGCGCAAGACTCGTTCGCCCCACCTTGCGATGGATTTGAGAATTACCGTTGGGATGTGCGGATCGATGACAGGGGGGTCCGAATTAGTTTTACCCATCGACACCGCTCCGTTTTGGAGGGGAAATCCGGCCTTTTGTACGGTTTTTCGTGCACTTCCTCTGAATCGCAGTGGACCTGCGTTGTTGGCCAGCAGTAGTTGGAAGCGTCGGGCTTCGCTTGTTCTTTTCCGCAGC
>CADEEA010000075.1 GCA_902826245.1 uncultured Alphaproteobacteria bacterium
AGAGCTTGGTGCCGAAATTGCGGTAGCCTTCGATGCGCTGTTCGCTGAGCTTGATATCGCGCCCTTGCGCGGCCATCGCGGCGAGCGTGAAGCGCAGCGCGTCGGCGCCGTACTTATCGATCAGCTCCAAGGGGTCCATGGTGTTGCCCTTGGATTTCGACATCTTCGCGCCCTTGGCGTCGCGAACGAGGGCGTGGATGTAGACTTCGTGGAAGGGGACCTCCTTCATGAAGTGCATCCCCAGCATCATCATCCGCGCCACCCAGAAGAAGATGATGTCGTGGGCCGTGATCAGTGTTGACGTCGGGTAGAAACGCTGCAGCTCCGGCGTTTTCTCCGGCCAGCCGAGCGTGGAAAAGGGCCAGAGGCCGGAAGAGAACCAGGTGTCGAGGACGTCTTCGTCCTGGCGCAGAACCTCTTCACGGCCATAGTGCTTGCGCGCGGCATTTTTTGCAGCGGCGTCCGTCTCGTCGACGAACACATGCCCATCCGGCCCATACCAAGCCGGAATCCGATGCCCCCACCAGAGTTGGCGCGAGATGCACCAGGGCTCGATGTTGCGCATCCATTGGAAGAAGGTCTTCGACCAATTTTCCGGCACAAACTTCGTCTTGCCCGTTTCGACAGCCGCAATCGCCGGCTTCGCCAGTTCGCCGGCATTCACATACCATTGATCGGTCAGCATCGGTTCGATCACGACGTTGGAGCGATCCCCGAACGGCTGATTGATCTTCTTGTTCTCGACCCGCTCCAGCAACCCCAGCGCCTCGATATCGGCCACCACGAGCTTGCGCGCTTCGAAGCGATCCAGGCCACGATATTTTGCCGGCACATGCTCCGCGTCGGCCATGCGGCCTTTGGTGTCCATCAGCACGTAGAGGGGCAGATTGTGCGCTCGCGCGACCTTGTAATCGTTGAAATCGTGCGCGCCGGTGATTTTGACCGCGCCGGAGCCGAAATTGGGATCGGGATATTCGTCGGCAATGATCGGGATGTAGCGGTCCGCCAGCGGCAGCAGCACGCGTTTGCCGACGATTCCCGCATAACGCGCATCGCTCGGATGCACCGCCACCGCACCATCGCCCAGCATGGTCTCGGGCCGCGTGGTGGCGATGGCGATGTAATCGCGCGTCTCCCACTCGGTCGGCTTGCCGTCTTCGTCGAACGCGACAGGAAACTGGTAGGTCTCGCCGTTCTCCAGCGGGTATTTGAAATGCCAGAAATGCCCCGGCACTTCGCGGTTCTCCACCTCAAGATCGGAGATCGCAGTTTCGAAATGCGGGTCCCAGTTCACAAGGCGCTTGTCCTTGTAGATTAGCCCCTCCTTGTAGAGGGCCACGAACACCTTTCGCACCGCCGCGGACAATCCCTCATCCATGGTGAAGCGCTCGCGCGACCAATCGCACGATGCGCCCAGCCGGCGCAGCTGGTTCATGATCATGCCGCCGGAAGTTTCCTTCCACGCCCACACGCGCTTCAGAAATTCCTCCCGGCCCAGCGAGCGACGATCTTCGTTGGCCTTGCTCTCGGCCAGCTGGCGCTCCACCACCATCTGCGTGGCGATGCCGGCGTGATCGGTGCCTGGCTGCCAGAGCACGCTCTTGCCACGGAGCCGCTCGAAACGGACCAGCACGTCCTGCAGCGTGTTGTTGAGCGCATGGCCGATGTGCAGCGAACCGGTGACGTTAGGCGGGGGGATGACGATGCAGAACGCATCGACAGCGGGGTCGGCCTTCGGCTTGAAGGCGCCGGACTTCTCCCAAGCCTCGCTCCAGCGCGGCTCGACGGTTTTCGGGTCAAAGGTGGATTCGATCATGGCAGCGGCGCTATAGCAGAACGGCGCTGATTAGAGCACGCTCTTCCAGATTGAGCCTAGACACCCATCCCCGGATTGGCGCTTGCGCCAAGTCCGGGGCCCAAGATCACAAGCGTTTCCTGTTTATGGTTCCCAGACTCGCCACTGACGCGGCGCTCCGGGAATGGGTGGTGGGTATTGCGGGGTTCGCGCGCTCTATCCCGCATTTCGGCGTGTGTTTTCAAAGAGAAAGCGAAACTTATCCGACCGAGTTCAAACCGGGCGATACTTCAAGCCATCTCCAGTCGGGAGGCTACGGTGCACCAATAGCCGATCAGTTCAGGAGACGCGGTTTGAGCGTGACGCGGCCAAAGATGGCGACATTGGCGGCCGCAGCTTCGGGAAGCGGAGACTAGAAACCCGAAGGTTCCGGAAGAGGTATTGGACCTTTTCCGCACGTCGACCGGGAACGCAGACAAGGCGCCAAGAACTCGCCGGAACCCCAGCGTCGTGGAACCCCGCGACGTATGGCCCCCCGGGAATTCCTCGAACGCCTCACGTTTGCGCCGGTTGTCCAACAGACCGCGCGGGGCGCGCACGCCGCGCACCATTACTAAACCTTAGAGCTCCCGCGCCATGCGCGCCCCGCTCTCCCACTTTTGTGAATCCGGAAACGCGAAGGCGTTGTCCGGCGTCAAGCGTGGCCTGGACCGCCGGCGCCCTCGCCGGCATAGTCGCTTGCTACTGCTCAGGCGGCAGCGAGTTTGCAGCACCGATGCCGGTGAGGGCGCCGGCGGTCCGAGCGCGCCCGCATGACAGCATCATCGCTCGACGCGAAGGCCTTGTAATCCGCGCGTTACGGGCCATCTACGTTGAGTCAGGTCTCCCTGACGTTTTCAAGAGATTCCAATCATGACCAGTCAGCCGAACATGGCGCCAGTGGCGCCTGCCGTAGACATCGCGCCAAAATCCAACGAAAAGCCGGCAGAAACCGCCGCTCCCGTGCAGCCGGCGCCGCAAGCGGAAACCAAAAAAAGCTAACGCCACGCCGCCGGCCGGGCGATCCCGGCTGGCGGCTTTTGTACAGGAGGGGCTATGCGGTTCATGGTGAATTCAGCGCCGGGGGCGGGTTACAGGTTCGAGCCGAGCGCAACCTTCGTTGAGGCCAAGGACGCACTTAGCCATGCGGTCGAACTGAGCGCGCGCGGCATGCGCTCGATCAAAATTCGAGACACCGTGACCGGCGCGATATTCGACGAGAAGAGCCTACGTCAGAGCCTCTCGCGCACTGCAACGGCGCCGTGATGGCGAAGACCGGCAAAGCAGGTTGATATGACAGAGGACGAACGTGCCGCGCTCTCGCCGGAGGATTTCGTCGCAGCCGGCGTAGCCGCGCCCGATTGGAGCGGGGAGCCTATGCCTTCGCTGGAAACCTGGCGTGCTTGGAGATCGGCGGAGCAGCAGGCGATGGCTTATAAGCGCGCTAACGCGCTGCAGAAGTCGCCGGTCTAACCAGCGGCCGCCAAATCCACGATCTCCGCTTCGGCGCGGACATTGCCGTTCCATTCGTTTTTCTTCACCCGCACGGCGGCGTGATAGATTGCGTCCTTCTTCATCAGCGCTTCGCCAAGAGCGCTCTTCATAGCGCGGAAGGCGATGCCGCCGATGCGCGCGCCGCGGGAATCTTCCAACGTGAAGCGCACATGCTCTTCTTTCACCAATTTAGCGAAAGAGACACGCACGTCTGGCAACGCAAAGATCGGCTCTGGATGGCCCTGGCCGTAGGGGCCGATGCGATCGAGCGCGTCGATCAGCGATAAGTCGAGTGCGCCGATGGCGGCGGCAGAATCGATCGAAAGCGCGCGCGCTTCCCCCGCGGCCGCGGCCATCTCGCCGGCCAGCCGCTCGGACAGGAAATCTTTCAGCGCTTCGACGCGGTCCCATTCGATGCTAAGCCCCGCCGCCATGGCGTGGCCGCCGCCATTGATCAACAGACCAGCCTCTTTGGCCGCCGCAACCGCAGCACCCAAATTTACGCCTGGCGTCGAACGTCCAGAGCCCTTGGCCGGTTCGTGCTCGCTGACCCCGCCCAGCACGATGGTCGGCTTCATCAGGCGATCCTTGAGCCGACCGGCGGCGATGCCGATCACGCCTGGGTGCCAGCGATGGGAGCCGACGATCACCACCGAGCGCGTCTCGGCTTCTGCGATTGCAGCGGTCTCGGCCTCCGCGAGCATCTCAGCTTCGCGCTGGCGGCGCTCGGCGTTGAGCGCTTCGAGCGCGGCCGCCAATTCGTGCGCCTCGTCGGGATCTTCGGTCGAAAGCAGGCGCGTGGCCAGCGAAGCGTCGCCGACGCGCCCGCCCGCATTAATGCGCGGCCCCAGCACGAAGCCGAAATCGTAGACGCTGGCCGCACCCTTGCGCCCGGCGCTGTCACCGAGTGCGGCAAGGCCGATATTCTTGCCGTTGCGCAGGACCTTCAGTCCTTGCGCAACTATTGCCCTGTTGAAGCCAGTCAACGGCGCCACATCGCATACGGTGCCAATGGCGGCGAGGTCGAGCATCTGCTTGAGGTCAGGCAAATTGTTCGAGCCGATCGAACCGCGCCGGCGCGCTTCGCGGTTCACCGCCGCCATTGTCACCAGCACGACGCCGGCCGCGGTAAGATCGCCCTGGCCGGAGCGACAATCGATGCGGTTGGGATTGACTACCGCGCGCGCCTTGGGCGGCGGCCCGGCCATCAGATGATGGTCAAGTACGATGACATCGAGCCCCAATTCGGCTGCGGAGTTCAACGGCCCCTCGGCCGCGGCGCCGCAATCGACGGTGATCACCAGTTCGAAGCCTTGCTCCTTCAAACGTTCGAACGCGAGCGCGGAGGGGCCGTAACCCTCCTTCATGCGGTCGGGAACATAGATGCCCAGATCGCGTCCCCGCGCGCGAAAATAGCGCACCAATTGCGCCGCCGACGAGCCGCCGTCGACATCGTAATCGGCAAGCACTGCGCAGGGGCGCCCGGCGACGATGGCGTCCTCGATCACACGCGCGGCTTCGTCCATGTCCTTGAAGCTCGACGGATCTGGGAACAGCGCCTTCAGGGTTGGTTCGAGAAAGTTCGGCGCAGCTTCGAGCGTCACGCCGCGCGATGCGAGCAAGCGCGCGGCGATCTCGGGCAGGTGGAATTGGCGGCGCAATGCCTCAACCAACCCAAGCTCGGACTCACGCACGCGCCAGCGCCGCCCGGTGAGCGAACGCTCCACCCCAAGGAAGGCGCTGCTCGGTTGGGGGTGCTTATGCGCCGCTAAACCCATGGGCGCTCCTCCCCCCAACGGGGGGAGGGTAGGGAGGGGGGGCGTGCAGGATGTGACGCAAGCGGCGATGCTTGCGGTCCCTCCTGCACGCCCCCTCCCCCCTGCCCCCCGCCCCCAGGGGCGGGGGAGGGCGCTTTCTCATGCTTGAGGGATTGCGTGGTTAGGAGCGCCATATCGGGGACTCCCTAGCGCGATTCTAGAACTTCAGGCCTCAATACACGCTGTAGCCGCCATCGATGCGGATGGAATCGCCATTGTGAAACGAACTGGCGTCGCTGGCGAGGTAGACCGCAATCCCAGCGAGTTCCTCAGGCCTCCCCCAGCGCCGTTGCGGCGCTCGCGATATGACGGTGTCAGTGAATTTTTGGCTGGCCTGCAGAGCGTTTGTCATTTCGCTCGCAACCCAGCCAGGCTCAATCGCGTTGGCGCGAACCCCAAAGCGCGCAAATTCAACCGCAATGCCACGGACAAATCCTAGCACGGCTGCTTTCGAGGCGGCGTAGTCCTGATTGCGCGGCGCGCCCTGGTCGGAAACCATGCTGGACACAGCCACGATAGAGCCGCCAGGATCGCCGGCTTCGGCCCGCGTCTGCATGTGGCGGCACGCCTCACGCATGGTCCAAAGCATGCCATCGACATTGATCGCCATCAGCCGGCGATAATTTTCGCCGCCAATGTCGAGGAACGATCTCCAGCGATTGGCGATACCAGCATTGGCGAAGCAGGCGTCGATGCGGCCGAACTCCGCGACCGCCGCCGCCATCGCGGCGACGACCGCCGCTTCGTCGGATACATCGACGCTGCGCGCATTGATCTTCGTCCCGTGCTTGGAAAGTTGCTCAAGCGCTTGGGCGTTCTTGGCGGCGTTCGTGCCCCAGATTTCAACAACAGCGCCGGCAGCGGCGAGGCCTTCGGCCATGCCCAGCCCAATGCCGCCATTGCCCCCAGTGACCAACGCCACACGGCCGGTCAAATCGAACAGGCCGTACGCGGGCATTATTGCGCGTCTGGCTCGTGGGATTGGCGTGCGGCTTCGAGGTCGCTGCGCGCCTGTTCGACAAAGATGGCGGGATCCTCGGGCGGGACGTACTGACCGCGCGGATTGGCGCGCAGGGCGGCGGCGGCGTCGGCGAGTTCTTGTTGGGTTTGAGCCCAATGTTCGGTGTTGGTGTTGGCGATTGTGGTGCGCGGCACTTCGCGCAAATTGGGATAACCGCGGGGGTCTTCTTCGGACCTCTCCGCCATCCAGGCTGGCTGCTGGCCGGTATTGGTCTGGGTGCAGGCGCCCAGCGCGAGAAGGAACAGAAGGGCCGATCTGAACTGGATCATTCCGCTTTCTCCCGGCCGGAAACCGACTTTTCATCGGCTCTATATCAAAGCAAGCCTTTGCGCCACCACCGTAGGCGGCCTTACAATCCCGCAACAGGAGCGCCCGATGACGACCGATAGCGGTGAAAAGGCAGCCCCGGCTGCGCCGAAAAAGCGCAAACGGCGGACCAAAGCGGCGGCGCCCGCGCCGAATCCGGCGTCGGCGAATGCCGAACCCGCCAAGCCCGCACCGGCCGCCCCCGCGCCGCTCAGCGAAATCATGCTGGAGCAGACCGCCGAGAGCCTGGCCACCCTTTCGGGCAATCTGACCCAGGCTATGGCCCGCGCCAACCAGGTGTTCTCCACAGCTTTTCTGGAGCAGGGCAAGGAGCCCGGCGCCTGGGCGCCCGATCCGTTGGGGGTCCAGAACGCTCTCAATGACGTGTGGGTCCACCTCGCCCAACAGCCCGAAACGCTTCGGGACGCCCACGCGCACCTGTGGCGGCGTTACGCCGACATCTGGCAGCGCCACGCCGCTTACATGATGACCGGCCAGGCCCAGGACGAGGGGCCGGTGCGCGACAAGCGCTTTCGCGACCCGGAATGGCGATCGAACCCCGCGTTCTCGATGTTGCGCGAATCCTATCTCGCCAATGCCGACTTCATCACCGACCTGATCGAGAAAACCCAAGGCGTCGATGAAGGTGTCAAACGCAAAGCGCAATTCTTCATCAAGCAGGCCGTGGACGCCGCATCGCCCTCGAATTTTCTGATGACCAATCCCGCGGCGTTGCGCGAGTTGTTGCGCACGGGCGGTGAGAGTCTGGTGAAGGGCGTGGAAAATCTCGCCGGCGATCTCAAACGCGGACACGGCGCGCTGGCGATCTCGCAGACCGATCTCGACGCCTACCAGGTCGGCGAAAACGTCGCCACCACGCCTGGCAAGGTCGTATTCCGCAATCGCGTGTTCGAACTCATCCAATATACGCCGACCACGGAAACCGTGCACGAAGTTCCGTTGCTGATCTTCCCGCCCTGGATCAACAAATTCTACATCCTCGATCTGCAGCCGAAGAACTCGATGATCAAATGGTTGGTCGAACAAGGCCACACCGTGCTTCTGGTCTCATGGGTCAATCCCGACGAGGACATGGCCGAGACCAGCTTCGAGGATTACATGCGCGAGGGCGTCTACGCAGCCGTGCAGGCCGCAAACGATTCCACCGGTGCGGAGACCGTCAACACGGTGGGCTATTGTGTCGGCGGCACGCTGTTGGCGGCGACGTTGGCGCACATGGCAAAGCGGGGCGATGCCCGCATTCAGAGCGCTACTTTTTTCGCTAGCCAAGCCGACTTCAAGTGCGCGGGCGATCTGCTCGTGTTCACCGATGAAGCCAGCATCAAATTTCTGGAAGCAAAGATGGACGAACATGGCGGCGTGCTTGACGCCCAGATCATGGCCGACACCTTCAACGCGCTGCGCTCCAACGATCTCATCTGGAATTACGTCGTGGACAATTACTACATCGGCAAGGCGCCGCCGCAATTCGATCTGCTTTATTGGAACGCCGACCAAACTCGAATGCCGAAAGCGCTGCACCTTTATTATCTGCGCCGTTTCTATCGCGACAACGCGCTGAGCGAAGGCAAGCTCACGCTCGACGGCGTGAAACTGTCGCTTAAGGATGTGACCATCCCGATCTTCATGCAAAGTTCAAAGGAAGATCATATCGCGCCAGCGGCCTCGGTGTTCCGCAGCGCACTTGCCTTTGGCGGGGCAGTGGAATTCGTCGTTGCCGGCTCCGGCCATATCGCCGGCGTGATCAACCATCCAGCAGCCAACAAATACCAGTATTGGACCAACAAGAATCTGAAGGGCGGCCTGGAGGATTGGTTCGCGTTCGCGCACGAACATCCAGGTTCTTGGTGGCCCTATTGGGATCAATGGTTGCGCGCGCGAGCCGGCGCTGAGGTTCCAGCGCGCACGCCCGGAGAGGGCAAGCTCAAGCCGCTCTGCGACGCGCCGGGGGAGTATGTGAAAGTGCGTTCGAGTTGAGTTCATGGACCGCCGGCGCCCCCGCCGGCATGCCGTGCTTGCTACCGCTCGGGCTGTGTGTTTGCAACGCCGTTGCCGGCGGGGGCGCCGGCGGTCCATATTGGTGGCGCACCCAAGGAGTTCGCGATGCCATTTTCACTTTACGACATCACCGTCCCGTCCTTTCGCCAGACGCTTGGCGCAATGGTTGGTCTGCTCGAAAAGGCCGAAGCGCATTGCGCGGCGAAATCGTTGGCGGCGTCCGAACTCATCGAGGCGCGCCTGTTTGAGGACATGTTCCCGTTCAATTACCAAGTGAAGTCCACGGTCGTGCATTCGGTCGGCGCGTTGGAAGCATTGGCGGCAGGCGTGTTTTCCCCGGACTTTACGCCGCCGCCATCAACCTTCGCTGACCTCAGGCACAAGCTCGCCGGCGCGCTGCAGACGCTCGAAGCGTTCACGCCCGGCGATATCAACGCCCATGAGGGCCGCGACATGCGCTTCGAACTCAAGGATTTCAAATTGCCGTTCACAGCGGAGAATTTTCTGATGTCGTTCTCGCTGCCGAATTTCTATTTCCACGCCACGACGGCCTACGACATCCTACGCCACGAGGGCGTCATGGTGGGCAAACGCGACTATGTTGGGCAGCTGCGGTTGAAGGTCTGAGCGGCGCGTGGGAGGTTGGAGCGCGTCGCCTCCGGCGACGCTAGCGCGGCAGGAGGCCGCGCGCTCCCATTCCTAAAGACCCGCGCCTTCATCCAAACCCAACATCAAATTGAGATTTTGCACGGCTGCGCCGCTCGCGCCTTTGCCGAGATTGTCGAGCAACGCAACTAAGCGCGCTTGCTCGTCATGGCCGAACACGAAGAGCTTAAGCGCGTTTGTGCCGTTTAGGCACTCGGGATCGAGCGTCTTCAGCGCAGCGGTCTCTGCGAGCGATGCGACGGTGACGAAGCGTTCGCCGGCATAGGCGCGCATGAGCGTGTCGTGCACGTCGGCGAGCTTGGGCTGTGCGGGCAGCGCGGCGAGCGGCAATGGAATCTCGACGATCATGCCTTGGCGATACCGCCCGACGCTTGGCGCAAAAATCGGCGCGCGCGAGAGGCCCGCATAGGTTTGCATCTCCGGCACGTGCTTATGCTGCTGAGCCATCGCGTAGATGCGATAGGGAGCACGCGTGAACGCCGGCGAATTTTCATCCTCGAACTCGGCGATCATCGCCTTGCCGCCGCCGGAATAACCCGACACCGCGTTGACGCTGAGCGGCCAGTCGCGCGGGATGAGGCCTGCTTCGACCAACGGGCGCACGAGCGCGATGAAGCCGGTTGGATAGCAGCCGGGATTAGTGACGCGCTTGGACGCGGCGATTTTCGCGCGCTGGTCCTTGGCCATTTCCGGAAAGCCGTAGGTCCAAACAGGATCAACGCGATGGGCGGTAGATGCGTCGATGACTTTCACGGTATCGTTCTCGATCAGCGCGACCGCTTCTCTCGCCGCGTCATCGGGGAGGCACAGGATCACGGCATTGACACTGTTCAACAGCCGCTTGCGCTCATCGGCGTCCTTGCGCTTGGCTGGATCGATCGAAATGAGTTCGATGTCGCGCCGGCTCTCCAGACGCTCGCGGATTTGCAGGCCGGTGGTGCCGGCTTCGCCGTCGATGAAGACTCGTGAACTCAACGCGCTGCTCCACAAACAAAACGGGCGCTCCGTTGCTGAAGCGCCCGCTCTGAGTACCAGAATTTGAAGCTTTTAGCGCTTCGAGAACTGGAAGCTTCTGCGGGCCTTCTTCTTCCCGTATTTCTTGCGCTCGACCACGCGTGAGTCTCGCGTCAGGAAGCCGGCGTGCTTCAGCGTGGGGCGTAGCGGCGGCTCGTAATCGGAGAGCGCTTTGGAGATGCCGTGGCGCACCGCGCCGGCTTGGCCGGAAAGGCCCGAGCCGACCACCGTGCAGACGACGTCGAACTCGCCTTCGCGATTGGTGATCTTGAACGGCTGGTTGATCATCATGCGCAGCACGGGACGCGCGAAATACACGTCGCTCTCGCGGCCATTGATGGTGATCTTGCCTTTGCCAGGCTTCACCCAAACGCGGGCGATGGCGTTTTTGCGCTTGCCGGTGGCGTAGGCGCGGCCGAGCTTATCGACTTTGCGTTCGTGTAGCACGGCGACATTTTGTTCGACGCGCGCAGGCGCGCCGGTCAGATCGCCAAGCGATCCAAGGCCTTGGGCGGTATCGCTCATGGACATTAGCCGATCCTCGAATTCTTGCGGTTCTTGGATTTGAAATCGATCGTCTTCGGGTTCTGCGCAGCATGGGGATGCTCAGCCCCGGCATAGACGCGCAGCTTCGCCAATTGCTTGCGCGCCAACGGGCTTTCCTTCGGCATCATGCGCTCGATCGCTTTTTCCAGCACGCGCTCGGGATGCTTGCCAGACAGCACTTTGCCGGCGACGCGTTCCTTGATGCCGCCCGGATAACCCGTGTGGCGATAATAGATTTTGTCGGTCAGCTTCTTGCCGGTCAGCGCCACCTTTTCGGCGTTGATGACAACGACATGATCGCCAGTGTCGGCATGGGGGGTGAAATCGGGCCGATGCTTGCCGCGAAGGCGAAGCGCGATGAAAGAGGCGAGGCGGCCGACCACAACGCCCTCGGCGTCAACCACGATCCAGCCGTGGGTGATCTCCGAAGCCTTGGCCGAGCGCGTCGATTGGGTGCGCATGGGAATGGGTCCTGAAGAAAACGAAGGCGCGGCGTGTAGTAGAAGCGCGTATTCACGTCAAGAGGGCGAATATTATTCCAATCTATCAGCGTGTTACGATGACGGTATGATATTACACCGGGCGGCTCGCGTGAGCGCGACGGCGCCCGCCCACAGCAGCGCCGCACTGAATTGATGGGCCAGCGCCCAATGCGGTCCCGCGGCGCCAGCGAGCAGCGTCGCGACGCCAAGTGCAACCTGGAGCAGCGCCAGGACGCCCAGACGCAGCGCCAACCGGCGCGCCAAGTCTCTGCCCTGGCGCCAGGCCGCCGCCGCAATCGCCCAGGTCGATAGCGCCACGACATAGCCCAGGGTTCTATGCACAAGGTGCTGGGTGGCGTGATGCTCGGTGAAATTGCGCCACCAGGGGTCGAGGGAAAACGCGGTCGAGGGGATCCAGTTTCCGCCGATCCGCGGCCAGTCCGCATAAGCCGGCCCGCCATCAGCGCCGGCCATCAGCGCGCCGAACATGGCTTGCGCAAAAATCAGCGCCATCAATGCAGGCGGCGCCCAAAGCGGCGCGCCAAGGCGCGAGCGTTCGCGCGGCCAGCCCAACGCGTCCATCGCCAACCATAGAGCGCCGGCAAGCAGAGCGAGCGCCATGCCCAAGTGTATGGCCAACCGCACAGGGCTCACGTCCAGGCCCGAGAACAGGCCGCTCGTCACCATCCACCAACCGATCGCGCCCTGCGCGCCGCCGAGCGCGAACAGCGCCAGCACCGGCCAGAACCGGCCGCGCAGACGCCCCGTCGCCCAAAAGAACGCAAACGGGATCGCGAAAACGAGCCCGATCATCTTTCCCAGAAAGCGATGGCCCCATTCCCACCAATAGATGGACTGGAACTCGGCAAGGCTCATGCCGGCATTCTGCATCTGATATTCAGTCGTGCGCTGGTAGAGCGCGAATTCCTCAGCCCAGCGTTCGGCGCTGAGCGGAGGGATGAGGCCCTTTTCCAAATTCCATTCGGTGATCGAGAGTCCGCTATCGGTCAGCCGGGTGGCGCCGCCCACCAGGATCATGGCGAAGACCAGCGCTGCGATCGTCATGAGCCAGGTCCCGACCCAGGGGTCGCGGCGGAAAGTGAGATTGCGGGGGTCCGCGCTTGCGGTGCTCATTGGCGCTCCCATAAGAGCATGGCGGCTGGGCGCAAGGTGACGCGCCGCCGCGTCGTTGTGGTTGCCGACGAATGGGGAGGTTTATGGAACCGCGTGCGCGCAAAGCGCTCGGCTGCTCGGTGCTGCTGGCGTATCTCGGGCTCTACGCCGCCGCCGCCGGCATCCTGGGAGCGCTGCTTGCTCCGCAGCTGCCGGCCTGGGGGCAGGTTGTCTATTTCGCGGTCGCCGGGATCGTTTGGGTATTTCCGCTAAAGCCGCTGTTTGCGTGGATGAACGCCAAGCACTGAAGCATGCGGATGCCAAGGTTTGGGGCGGTTGCGGCGTGCGCTCCGCACGGCTAAGAGAGCGCTCCTCGTTTAAGGCCGGTCCTGGGCGAGGCCGTCGGAGCGTGGCGCAGCCCGGTTAGCGCACCAGTCTGGGGGACTGGGGGTCGTGGGTTCGAATCCCGCCGCTCCGACCA
>CADEEA010000076.1 GCA_902826245.1 uncultured Alphaproteobacteria bacterium
CTCCTGACCCCCAGATTCGTAGTCTGGTGCTCTATCCAGCTGAGCTACGGGCGCGAAGGGGCGGTGCATAGCTCTTGGCTGCGGCGGTTGCAAGGCGGGCGCGGTGCATTGGCGCGGAATTGGGCACGCGCCGAGCCTGGCGGCGCCGACCGCGCTTGGCCCCATTTCGGGCCGATCACCCCAGACACCGCGCCCTTACCGCCCCGCCATCTCGTTCATCCGCTGCAGCAGCACCCAGAGCGGGGGGAGGGAAAGGCCGATGGCGGCCGCGATCGCGACGGCGTAGAGGCCCCGGCGCATGCGGGACCAAAAGCCGTTCTTGCGCACGACCTTGAAGGGGACGTCGATCACCGCGCCGGTTGGCGGGGCGGGGTCGCGCGCTTCGCGCAGGCGGGTGGTCTTGCGACGCGCCATGGCTCCCTGCTGGCGGGGAAACCCGGCAAGGATAAGGCGAATCGGCGCATGGACAAGGCTGAGCGCGGCCCTCATAGAGTCGCCGGTTCGCGAGGATGTGCATGAACGATCTGGTGGTTGTATTCGGCGGTTCGGGCTTTGTCGGCAAGCAGGTGGTGCGGGCGCTTGCGAAGGCGGGAAAGCGCGTGCGCGTGGCGATGCGCCGTCCCCACCTTGGCGCCGAGCTGCGGGTGATGGGCGATGTCGGCCAGATCCAGCTGGTCCAGGCCAATGTGCGCTTTCCTGAAAGCGTGGAGGGGGCGCTCGAGGGGGCGGATGCGGTCGTCAATCTGGTTGGCGTTCTGCACGAAAACGGCAAGCAGAATTTCGATGCGCTGCATTTGGACGCCGCGCGCACGATCGCTGCGGCCGCGGCCAAACAGGGCGTGGGGCGTTTCGTGCACATGTCAGCGCTGGGCGCGGCGGCGAAGGGGGCGCGTTATGCGCGCAGCAAGCATCGCGGCGAACGCGCTGTGCTCGCGGCATTCCCGAACGCGACGATCCTGCGTCCGTCCATCGTGTTCGGACCGGAGGATGATTTCTTCAACCGCTTTGCAAACGGAACGAAATTCTCGCCAGTGCTACTCTACACCGCCGGCAAGACCAGGTTTCAGCCAATTTTCGTCGGCGATGTCGCTGACGCCGTCGTGGCGGCGCTTTCTCGCGCCGACACGCGGGGCCGGGCCTACGAATTAGGCGGGCCCAGAATCTACTCGTTCAAGCAATTGCTGCACTTCGTCGCCAAGGAAACCAGCCGCCCCGCGGCGCTGATCGATCTTCCGTTCGTGATCGCGTTTCCGATGGGGTTGCTAGCGGAGTGGGCGTTCAAACTCATACCTTTCGCCGATCCGCCGATCACCGGAGATCAGGTGACGATGCTGCAGCGCGACAATGTGGTCGGCGCCGATGCGGAGGCGGGCGCGATTCAGGATCTCGGCGTCACCACGCTGGAGAGCGTCGAAGCCATTGTGCCGAGCTATCTCTGGCGCTTCCGCCCCTACGGGCAATTCCAAGCCAAGCAGAACCCGGCGTGACGACGCGGCGCTTCGCCATTGTGACGCTCGGATTGGGCGCGATGACGATCGCGATCGTCATCGCATTTGCTCTGCTTCCGGAAATGCGAAGCGCCGGCGCGTGCATGCAGCCAGGCGCGGTGGTGCAGTTCGAGTTCGCGCGCAACGGCGACGATCTGGCGCGCATCTTTGGCGGTGATGCTTCGTGCGGACCGCAGGTGATCGCGGCGATGGACGCGGTCAATCGGCTTGACCTGCTGGCTTTCATTCCGACCTACACCGCGTTTGCATTGGCGGCGGTATTCTTCCTGGCGGGCGGAGCGTTGCGGCCGCTCTCGATTGCTGCGGCAGCAGCGGCGCTCGGCGCGGCCGCCGCCGATTACCTCGAGACGACGACGTTGCTCAAAATTACGCAGACGCTTGATGCACCAGAGGCGCTATTGGGGGTGTCGCAGGCTGGTGCGTGGACGAAATTTGCCTTGCTGGCCGCGCACGCGCTGTTCTGCGCGGGATTGTGCTTCCTGAGCGAATTGCGCAGGCCGGTCCTCGGCGTGCTTCTGTTGCTGCCGACTTTAGGCGTCGCGGCCGCGGCATTTGATCATGTCACGCTGGCCAATGTCATGAACGGCGCGTTCGCGATCGCCTGGGTTGGCGTGTTGGCGGCGAGCGGGCGCGCCACGTTCATTAACACAGGTTAAATCGTTTGCGGCGAGAGGTGGGTCGCCGCAAACCCGCGTTTCTCCAGGCGCTTGGCGATGATGGCTCGGTGGCAATCCCTCCAATCGTGCTCCAGGCACATGAGGCAGACGCGCCCATGGCGCGCGAGTTCGGCGGTTTCTTGTAAAGCCATCTCGCTTTCGGGTTCGACCAGGCGGGCTTCGAAGATGCGATGCATGGTTTTGCTGTCGCCCTTGCGCGCGGCTTCGCGTCCCGCCTTCGGCGTGCCCAGCGCTTTCATGTGAACATAGAGAATGCCGGCTTCCTCCAGGCTGGCGGCGAGCGCCTTCTTGGAGAAGCCGGCGCGTCTCGAATTAGCGATCTCGCGCACGTCGATCAGCGTCTTCACTTTCGCCGCCTTCAGCGCCGCAACGAAATCCGGCACGCCGACATTCTCGTAGCCGATGGTCCAGAACTTGGCGCTCGCCATGGCCGCCTCACGCCTTTTTGAGGAAGCAGGCCTTCAGCACCAGGCCTTTGATATTGTCGGCGCGACCCTCGACTTCCTCGGGATCGTCGGTGAGGCGGATGTTCTTCACCATCGTGCCGCGCTTCAAAGTGCTCGACGTGCCTTTGACTTTGAGATCTTTAATGAGCGTGACGCTGTCGCCGTCCTTCAAGATCGCGCCGTTGCTGTCGCGGGTTTCGCTCATGCCAGACCTCCGAAGGCGATGGCGCCCAGCATCAGCGCGCCAAGCCCTATCCGGTACCATGCGAACGGCCCAAAACCTATGCGGGTGACGAAATCAAGGAACGGCTTCACCACAAACAGTGCGGAGACGAACGCGAAAACAAAGCCCACCGCGATCTCGGCGGCGCGGTCGGCGCTGATATGGTCCTTCACGTCGAGAAACTCGACGACGAAAGCGCCTACCATGGTGGGCATGGCGAGAAAGAACGAGAATTCCGCCGCCGCGCGCCGGTCGAGGCCCATCAGCAGTCCGCCATAAATCGTGGCGCCAGACCGCGACACGCCGGGGATCAAAGCCACCAATTGGAAAATTCCGATGCCGATTGCGCGAAGGATTGGCGTCTCCGCGGCGTCCGCGATTTGCGGCGCCGGGCGGAAGCGCTCAATCGCCAACATCGCAACGCCGCCAAGTATGAAGGCCCAGGCGATGACATTCATGCTCTGGTGTAAGGCGCCGGTGACGAATTCCTTGCCCAGCAATGCTATGGGAACCGCGGGCAAGAACGCTAGGAACAGCATGAGCGCGAAGCGGCGCGCTTCCGGCTTGGTCGGCAGGCCGGCGACGACATCGATGATGCGCTGGCGATAAAGCCACATCACCGCCAGGATCGATCCCAGCTGGATCATGACCGTGAAGACGCTGCCTTCATCCTCATAGCCGATGAGGTTTGCGCCAATCAGCAGGTGCGCCGTCGAAGACACCGGCAGGAACTCGGTCAGCCCTTGCAGGATACCGAGCAGCGCCGCGCGCGCGAGTTCAATGAAATCCAATTCTGTCCCCTGAGTCCTTGAGGCTGGCGAGCATGGCGCACGGCGCGCGCGCTTGGAAGGGGCGCCGCGCTAGACCGGCTGAGCGCCGTGCCCTAAGGATCGGCCTCGACTCGTGGAGGTCCCGCATGCGCGCATTCTGGGTGGCGATGGTGGTGGCGGCGGGCTTGATCTGGGCGGCGCCCGCCGGCGCGCAGCGCGAACCGAGCGTGGGCGCCATGGAGGCCACGCTCGCCGACATGGGCCACTGGATGCTTGAATACAACGCGGTGCTGGCAGGCGGCGGCGCGGCGCTGGACGAGATCGATGCTTTCGTTGAGATTCTCGATCGTTATTCTACCGGCGAGACAAATTCCACGCGCGCGCTCAGGCAGATCGAACAATGGCGGCGCAATGCCGCCGATCGGATGAGCACAGTCAGGGCCAGCGCGGCCAATCTGCGCGATCCGCCACCCTTGGCCATGCTGGGGCCGGGTTCGGCGGGACTCGGTCGCGCGATGGCGACAGCGAGGAGGGACCTCACGCCCATGATGGACGAGATTGCCAATATGCTCGATGGCGCGGCGGCAATGGGAGTGGATGCCATCCGTGACCCTGAGAAAGGCATCGAGGCAAGGACGCGCGCGATCTATGGCTCGGTGATTCAGTTGGTGCGCATCGATTTGCGTCGTGTTGACGCTAATATTGCTGCCTTACCCGCCACCCATCCCAATCGGCCGCTCCTGCGCGCTACTCAGATCTACTACAGCGCCCTGATCCTCGTGCCTCAACATGAGATTGACGTGGTGGACGGAATTGAGCCCGCGCCCACGCGTGTTGCGGCCGCGCTGCGCCTCGCCGCGCAAGATATGCGAACTCAGGTCGCGCAATGTGCGCCGCTCGCGCAGCGCACGATTGAGGCGTTGCATGCTTCACCCGGGCTGCCGGGAAGCGAAAATATCGTGGGTATGGTCGAAGACATGATGGCGACGTTTCCAGAGACTGTCCGCGCCTACAACGGCGTCGCCGACAGTCTCGACACCGCAGCCGCTCACATTGAGGCAGGTGGCGAAGTGGCCGACGCTTCGGAGGTCCATGATGAGGCGGCGGCGCCCTATCTGCAGGAGATCGAGCGCCTCGAACAGATACGCGTCAACCTCGCCGCCACGATCGGTCGCCGTGGAGGCGTGTAGTTGGTCGCCTTACCTTCCCTGTGACGCATAAGATTGCGCTTCTCGATCGTGCGGCGACGCTCGGCTTTGATGCGGTCGGGATCGCGACCGTCGATACGCCTTGGCCAGCTGGCGCGAGGCTCGAAGAGTTTCTGGCTCTCGGGCGCCATGGGGATATGGATTGGCTGGGTCAGCTTGGGTCGCCGGCGTCTCCGTTGGCAGCATCGCCCGGCGTCGCGCTTCGACAAGCTCAGCGTGACGCCATTTTTCGTCAGCCTGAGCTTGTCGAAGGCCGCACCCAGCGGGCAAGTTCGGCGGTCCACAATCGTCGCACACATCCCCAGGCAATGTGGCCGCAGGCGAAGAGCGCCATTGTACTGGGGGTGAGCTACGCGCCGGACGACGATTCCATCGCCTTGCTTGGGCATAAACACCACGGCCTCGTATCCGCCTACGCGGCGCGTCGCGACTATCACGATGTCATCAAGGGCAAGCTGAAAGAATTGGCGCAATGGCTCGCGCGCGAGACCAGCGCCGAAGTCAAAGTGTTCGTCGACACCGCGCCTCTGATGGAAAAGCCGCTTGCGGAACGTGCTGGACTTGGCTGGCAGGGGAAGCACACGAATCTGGTCTCTCGCACGCACGGCTCGTGGTTGCTGCTGGGCGCTATCCTCACGGACGCGGAGCTGGAACCTGATGCGCCGCACGAGGATCATTGCGGCACGTGCCGCGCCTGTCTTGATGTCTGTCCCACCGACGCCTTCCCCGCGCCGTATCAACTCGACGCCCGCCGTTGCCTTGCGTATCTGACGATCGAACACAAAGGGCAGATTCCGCGCGAGTTCCGTGTCGCGCTCGGAAACCGTGTTTTTGGCTGTGACGACTGCCTGGCGGTGTGCCCGTGGAATAAGTTTGCCGCCGAAGCGCGCGAGACGCGCATGAGCTTGCGCGCGGATATACGTCTCGCGCCGCTTGCCGAACTCGCGGGGCTCGACGAGGTCGGCTTTCGCGCGCGCTTTGCGGGCACGCCGGTCAAACGGACCGGCCGCGACCGCTTTGTCCGCAACGTCCTGTGCGCGATCGGCAATTCCGGTGATCGGAGCCTTGCCCCTGCCGCCGAGGCGCTTTTGGACGATATTTCGCCGCTGGTGCGGGGCATGGCGGTATGGGCGCTATGGCGCCTGCTTGACGGACCCACGTTTCAGCGCCTCAAATCGCTGCGGCGCGGGCTCGAGAGCGATGCGGGCGTTGGGGAGGAGTGGGAGCCATGAACTCGGACGAAGAAACCCCGCCCGAGCAACCCAGCACGCCGCAACCGGAGACGCCGACGCCGCGACCGCATGTGCCCCCACGGCCGCAATCCCCACGGCAACAGGCGGCGCCGGCGCCTGATATCCCTATGCCGGGGGAAACCCGCATAGGCGGCGTGCGCGCGGGGGTAGGGCGCAAGAACATCGATCTCGACCTGCGCCGCATCAAGCGGCGCAAACGCTTCGGCTACATAATCACGGCGCTGACAGTGCTGCTCGTGGCGTTCATCGTAGCGCCGGTCACCTGGGTGGCGGTGTACGCTTTCGTCGATCCGCCCACCAACGTGCTGATGATGCGCCGCGCATTGGAAGGGGAGACTATTCGTCACCGCCCGGTCCCGCTAGCGCAGGTTTCACCGCATGTCGTGCGCGCGGTGATCGCTGCGGAGGACAACAATTTTTGCTCGCATTCCGGTTTCGATCTTGAAGCGATCCAGGACGCGATGGAGTCGAACGCGCGCGGCGGGCGCAGGCGGGGCGCCTCCACGATCAGCCAGCAAGTGGCGAAAAATCTGTTCTTATGGCCGGATCAATCCTGGGTGCGCAAAGGCCTGGAAGCGTACTTCACAGTTCTGATCGAAGCGATGTGGCCGAAGCGGCGCATCATGGAGGCGTATCTGAATATCGCTGAATGGGGCGACGGTAATTTTGGCATTGAGGCGGCCGCACAAGCGCGCTTTGGAATTTCCGCGTCGCGTTTGTCGCAATTGCAGGCTGCGCGCTTAGCGGCGGTCTTGCCGAGCCCTAACCGTTGGCGGGCCGATCGCCCCGGTCCTTACGTCCAGCGGCGCTCGGCCATGCTGGTGGCGCGCGCGCGGACAGTGAAAAACGAGCACCTCGCCGGGTGCGTGTTGTTGCTGGACAACGCACGGCGGCCGAAATAGCGAACGTTGGCCCTGTTTTCGCGTCGTTTGGCGGCGGTATAGTCATGGCGCGGCGTGAGAAGTGGGCATAAGGTGGCGCCGCAAGAGGGGTCGCTTGTGACAGGGGATAGTCCATGATGGGGATCGCGCAAATTGTCGGCTGGGTGCTGCTGGCGCTGGCCGTCGTTTATTTTGTCTGGAAGTTCTACCAAACCCGGGTCGACTTCACCTACATGACCCACAACGATCAGGGCTTCAAACGCGCCCTGAAGGGGCGCGGCTTCCTGATCGACCCGGAAGAATTCATCGTCCGGGGCCCCAACGCGCCGAAGCTAGAATTCGTCGCGCTCGATCCCGCCACCGGTAACCGCAAGCTCGTACCGCTGCTCAACCAGAAAACCGGCGCCATCAATCTGCGCCCGCAATTCTGCGTGCCGCTGCCGTTTCCAGGCATCACCGCCGACGACCATCCGGTTGTGATCGAGGCGCGGGTGCAGTTCAGCTTGAACCGCGACAAGATGTACTTCGTCTATAACGTGCAGGATTTCGGACTGGCGCTGGAGACGCGCATCCAGAGTGCGGTGCGCGCCGAAGTGGGCAAGCGCGAGGATCAACAATTGCGCGCCAATCTGGGCGACGTCGAAGAAGCCGCGACCAAACGTTTGCGTCAGGCCGAGGACGACGGCGACGAAGAGCACGAAATGGGCATCGCGCTCGGCGTGAAATTCCATGGCATCAGCTTCACCTACACCTCGGCGGAAGAATACGCGCGCAGCGGCGCGGCTGCGACCGTTGGCGGCGTGGCGGGCGCAGCACCAGGTGCGGCGGGCGCGGATGGCGCGCAGGCGGGAGGCCGCGGCGCGTACCGGCCGGGAGCGCTGAGTCTAACCCCGCAACAATTGGACAAGTTGGCCGATCAATTCCGAACCCAAACCCCGCAGTCGACGGCTGCGTTGCTGGCGATCCTCGAGATGCAGACCCGGCAGAACATTGCCGAGGCGTTGGCGTCGACTGGTCAACTCATCGTGGTCACCCCGCAGGAACTCGGGCTGGCCGGCGCTACCGTGCAGGGGCAGATTCTCTCACGCAATAGCGAGCCGGTGCCAGCGCCGGCGGCGCCGCGAACCTGACAAGAGCTGGGGGCGGCGCTTGCACGGGGGTGGGCGCTGCTGCCATGAGGGATGCGGGACCGCGAACGCGCCCCGAACGGCTAAGGCGTGTAACGGCGAATGAGACTGCTGCTTATCATAGGCGTCTTCATCGGCATGATGGTGCTGTGCGTTATCGGCCTGCCCTATGGCGGCGCGGGGGGGCTGGTCGGGGGCGCACTGGGCTTCCTGTTTCGGCTGGGCGGGCGTGGGCTCGACTGGAAGGAGCGAGTCGGCAACGCCTATGTCGGCGCGCTGATGGGCATGCCCGTAGGCCTGTTGGCCGGCGGCTTTATCATGCTGGGCATGCCCTACATCATCGGCCTCATCAACACGCCGCAATGACGCCAAACCCCGACGCCATGCTTGCGCCAGGAGAAGCGCAATGCGGTTTTTGTTGTTGGCGGCGGCGGCGTTCGGAATGTTTGCGACCTGGGCTTGGAGCCAACCCAAGCCGCCAACCCCAAGTGAAGCGCAGATTGACTACCAGGGCTTTCTTGGCCTGACTGCCGAAGTGGAGACCTACCGCGCCAACCGGCTGGTCAATCTGGCTGAGTTTCAGCGTATGGCCGGCGAAGCGCGCACGCTTATCCTGGATGCGCGCTCGGCCGACGCTTATGCCGAAGGCCATATAGAGGGCGCGGTGAGCCTGCCATTCACCGACTTCACCGACCAAAGCCTCGCCGCGGCGCTCGGCGACCCAAGCGTGCGCATCCTGATCTATTGCAACAACAATTTCTCCAATAACGCGCGGCCGGTGCTTCTGAAGCGGATTGAGCTGGCGCTCAACATCCAGAGCTTCATCAATCTCTACGGCTATGGCTATCGCAACGTCTACGAACTCGGCGAGGTTGTGGACTTCAACGATCCCGCCGTGCGCTGGGTGCGTGGTTAGCGCTGGCGTGCGGGGGCCGGCTGCGCCAACTTGGGGTCGAGACGAAGCGATGGGGGAAGTGATGAATCGAAGGATGCTCCTGGCGTCAGCTATAGCGATTACCGCGGCCGCGTGTTCGCGTGAGCCGGAGGCTCCGCGGTCTCCTCCAGGACCTGACCCGTCCGCGGTGATCGCGCCGCTTTACCAGCCCTATATCGCCCACGGCGTGATGGTGGGGCTGCAGGACCAGGCCCCTTGGTCGGCGGAGATGCGCGCCGCGCTGGTCGCGATGATGGAGCGCTCCCGGGCGGCGGGAGAACCGATCCTCGATTTCGACCCGATCATCGGCGCCCAGGATTACGAGATCAGCGGGCTGAGCGTGACCAACGACGCGCTGGCGCAGGATAGCCACGCCGTCGTACGCGCGCGCTTCACCAATCTCGGACAAAACGTTGAGGTGTTGTACGACATGGTATGGCGCGACAATGCTTGGCGCGTGGATAATATCCGCGGCGACGGCTGGGATTTGCGGCAGATCGCGATGTCAGCGCCGTAGGCGCTATTGCTCTTCCACAGGCGCATCAAGGCGCCGGTGGCTGTCACCGAAAATCTGGCGTCATATCCGCGTCGAGCTCGGGCGCCCAGAACAAGATCTCCGCCGGCTCGAATCGCCATGCCGCCCGATCGCGCTCAAACGCCACGTACGAAGCGTTGCGACCCGTCGGCGCACCATAGGCGCGCGTCATGAGGTCGATCATGGCCGAGGTCTCGCCATCTTCGACCATCAACCAAACCATCACCAGCCGATCGTCGCGGATTACGAATTCGACGTGGCGACCCTTGCCGAGGAACTCAAATCCCTCGCAATCGATCTGCGTCTGCTGTCGTTGAACGTTCGGCAAGAACGGCCGGTCGATCGGGCGCAACCGCCATTCAGAGCACAGTCGCGTCGCATCGTGCTCGACATGGGCTGTGTCTGCCCCAAAACGGAATGCGGGCGGTCGGCGGAATTCCGGCGCGTGTGCGCAAGCGGAAATCGCGAGCAGCGCCGCAATAGCCATGGCTTGAGCAGCGCCCATTATCTGTCCTAATGCTGCTGAGCTAGATTGGCCTCCGCCGCCGCAACAAGTTCAACCAAGGAGGCTTGGTTGAAATTGGTGGGGTCGTTCAACGCGATGCAGGCTCGATAGGCAACAAGGGCCTCGGCAATTTGCCCGTTGGCGCGAAGCGCTTCGGCGAGATTGTACCAGGAGCGCCACTCGTCGGGGTGGATTTCCGAACTCAACCGGAAAGTCTCAATCGCATCGGCCGCGCGACCGGCTCGCATAAGTTCATCGCCAATGGACCTGAGTTCAGGCTCCGTCGGCGGCGCCCACCACGACAAGCCTGAGAATCGTGTGCGGCGTTCGAGGTACGCTCGCCGCGCGGCCGCGCCGCCATCGGCGAGCGCGATGGTGGTGATGCTGCGCACGTCTTCGCCCGCAAGGATGGGATCGACCGCGGGATCGCGGCCAGCGAGATAGTCGCGAAAGGAAAACCGAGCTGGATAGTCCACGGGGATCACAGTCCGTAGGTCGGTCGATTCACTCAGCGAATGTCGTAGTGCCGAAACGCGCAATTCCATGCCAATGCGTTCCAATTGGAAGGTCGAGTAATCACCGAACATCTGCCAGGAGCCGCCCATAGGCTCGCCGACCACGGTTGCTTGGACGTTCTGAAGCAAGGGGTACAGCACCAGCTGCGCGGCGCTATAAGTGCGGCCGCCCACTAGGATGTAGAGTTCTTGCCATGGCCGGTCACGCTGACGTGCGATCAGTTCCCGGACGATTGGCCCGCCATTGCTGCCGTCGCCGCCCGGATTTTCACGAAGATCAATAATGAGCCGACGCGGCCTTTGCGCGTCCACTTCACGCATCGCGCGCGCGAAAAAATCCGGAAGCGTTTCCGTCTCTGAATCATGGAAGAGGTTCAGCATAATATAATAGGCGTCGTGCGCCGGCAGCGGCAATGCGTTGAGCGAACGGAGCGAAAGGTGCGGCGGACGGCTGGCGTCGAGTGTATAGAAATCAGCGCCGCGCAAGCCGCGGAACGCACTAATGTATTCGCGCGATGGACGCACCCATGGCCCTGAAATCTCCGTGCGCCCAAAACGCCAGTCGAGTGAGGCCTGCTCGGGCTCAAAGGGTTCGGTAAAATTCACCGGTGCAATTCGGCGCTCCACGACGCGGCCGTTGCGCAACCGGAGCCGCATCGTCAACTCGCCCGAGTCCTGCGCCGCAAAGCCAAGCCCCTTCATCAGGCCGACATTGAACATCGCGTAAAGGCTCTCGCGCCGCCACCATTCATTGTCGGCGGATATCAGATCGCGCGCAGCCTCTGCGACCTCCGATACTGGACGCCCGGCGATCGACAAAACCTGGGCGCCGGAAATATCGGCGATGGATTCATGCGCCGCGGTGATGAAGTACCCGTCTGTGAATTCGACAATTCGGAGCGGATACCACGCTGCGAATGCCTCGGTGTGCGGTTCAACCATGGAATGGGCGTCGCCGAGCATCGCCATAATCGCCATAACGCGCACGACACGTTGCTCTTCAGTCAGGCGCGGCAAATCGTCGGAAAGCGCTTGCACGGCGCGCATGAAGGTCAGGTCACCCACCTTGGTGAAGGGGTCTGGGTGCGTCGTTCGCACGTGGGTCACCAGTTCATCGAGATCGTGGCGCCAATCCGCCACGCTAGCGGCTTGCGCCGGCGCCGCGCAGATCAGCGCCGCGGGCGCTATTAGAAGACGTAGGTCCAAAGCCAACTCCGTGATCGAAGCGCCACTATCCCCTGAACCGCGTGGCGCGGATTGAATAAATCAAACATGGCAAGCGCGTTCGTCGGGTCTAAGAGAGACTTTGTCGAAATTGTTCCGGACTCACCCGGTACATTTGCCTGAACCCGCGGATGAGGTGGCTTTGGTCGGCAAAGCCGCAAAGGGCGGCGATTTCCGCGGTTGGCGCTGAAGTTTTCGCCAACAGGCCGGCGGCCCGATGCGCGCGGTGTGCACGCAGATATTCTCCTGGCGTGCAGCCGCAAAAAACCCGAAATGTTCGGGCCAAGTGGATCGGGTGCACGCCTATCTCGGCGGCGATGCCGGCGACGCTCAAATCGCAGCGCGGGTCGCTCAGCAAGTCACAGGCGCGCGCGAGCCAGGCTGGCGGGCGGCGCTCCTTCATGACATCGCTCACGGTGGCGCTCAGTAATTCAAAACACAGGCTTTCTGCGCGCAGGGCGCTGTCGTGGCCGTCGTCACTGGCTTGCATCAATCGCCAAACCGCTGCGAATGCAGTTGCTGCGCCCACGCGGGTGGGCGCCGTAGGCACGCCGAGGGCTCGCGCCGTCGCTTCCGCTTGCGGCGGCAAGGTGATGGAAAAAAAGGCCCCTGCGCCGACGAAATGGTCGGCGTGGTAGGTGGTTGCTGGATTGAAGATCAGCAGGGGCGCTGAAAATGCCGCGCATCGCCCACCCTCTGCCTCTGTTATGAAGTCGCCCGCGGCCACAAAGATGAAATGCGCATCCGCGTGGCCATGGGGCGTGACTTCATCGCCGCGCGTGCGCGCCACCCATTGCCCAAACGAAAAACCGCCCGCCTCGACGCGGCGTACGC
>CADEEA010000077.1 GCA_902826245.1 uncultured Alphaproteobacteria bacterium
TTTTGGGCCACGAAGATGTCGAAGTGCACAAATACGCCGTGCAGATCACGGTCGCCGACGTGCGCGACGGCGCCTGCTCCTCCTCAACGCTGCAGGAAGCCGCGAGTTGGGGCAAAGTCAGCACCGTGCACGAGCAGATGGTGTTCGCGGAAGCGACCAGCGTCGCGCCGATCATCGTCAGCGACGCGTATCATCGCGGCGCCTGGCGGAAGCGCGAAGCGCGGAACTGGGCGAAGTTGTTTGTTTAGTCGCAGATAGGAGCAAGTTGGAGCGCGCGCTCCGCCCTCCCACTAGCGCGATATAGGCGCTCCAAAAGCGGGCACCCCTCTATGTATTGCTTGACCGAAACCAAAAATGGGAGTTGCATCAACGGCACCTGAAAGTTGCAACAGACAACACGGGGGTTGGGAAATGGCGCAAGGCTCACTGCCGTTCTGGAAGCCCGGAGGCGATGATCGCAAGCTGCGTATCTTCATTAGCCATCGCTATGATCATGACGAGGCCCTTTATACTGAGGTGATCGCCTCCCTGAACAGCCAAGGGTTCCACGTTCAAGATGTTTCGCTTTCGGCCGCCCATCAAATGGCCGGACCGCGCGGCGGGGAATTGCCAAAGCTCAAAATTCAAGCAGGCATCGCTGCCCGCATCTATACGTCCGACATCTTGATCGCGCCCAGCAGGGTTGGCGCGGGACGCTCCGAATGGGTTACGTGGGAAGTGCAGCTAGCGGCCATTGGCTACGCAATTCCGATCCTTTTCGTCGATCAAGGTGAGGACCAGCAGCGTAGGACAGCGCTCGTATCGGAAGTCGCGGAATTGGGCTTGCCGCACGCCGTGTGCAATCCTGTGACCCATGAGATCGTTCCCAACGTGATCAAACTGGTCGGCGGGCGCCCAAATTGGAAGATGCGCGAGCATGAGGACGACAAGCTGATCCGCTATCGTGGCCCGCTGCCTTCGGCGCGCGAAGACATCCTGAAAAAATATCCCTTCGAGGCAAGGCTCGCGGCGTACGACGCACGGGATTCAGAGCGGAAGCGTGGCTTGTGGCCGTTCAAGTAAGGCGACCCTAGCCCAGCACATACCTAATTCGCGCCGCTCTTCCCCCACCCGATCGCTGCCCGCCAGGGGTGAGAGTGGAGCGCAAGGGTCAGTGAGTTGGAGCGCGGCGCTCCGCGCCGCATGTGGGCCGGAATGACACCCAACGCTCAAAAAGGAATCTCGTCATCTAGATCGGCCGAAAGATCCTTGGCGTTCCTGGCCGACGACGCAGGATTTCTCGCAGGTGCGCTTGGCGGTTGTAGCTGGCGCGGTACATTGGTCGCCGGCAGACGCCCGGCTGCCTCGGTATCTTGTTCAAGCCTCTCGACACCGACCGCCTCTTCTATTTGATGAACCAATTTGCGGACTGCTTCACTAGCTCCGTCGATGTCAGCAGTCGCTCCTAAGATCAGGAGCGCCATTTGCGCTACCGCAACGAATCTCAATCTTGGATTTTCAAGTTCACGGTCAAAACCATCGATCCTACGAAGCAAACTCTCCACGCGCGCCGGCGACAAATCCAACTTCCGCACGTTCTCACGAAGGTGTGAGGATAGGGTTTGAAGTCGCTGTTTGGCGCTGCCCCGCAAAACTATAGATGTTTCAACATTGTTCTCTGCGCCCTCAAGCATCAGCTGAACGATGTAGAACTGAAGCTCATTCACGAACTCGGAGTAGTCGTCCCAACTGAAATTTTTTCGCTTGGGGACCACGATCTCGCTGATCGGAGCGATCTGAAGATATTTCGCAGCCGAGACAACGGTGGTCATATATCGAAGCTGACAATCCTGAACGTAGTTGCTCTGATCAGAATCGCGCGTTTCTTCTTCGTACCGCCGCCGAGCGATGCCCTCGATTCCGACAAAGCGTTCGCGCGGGTTCTCTGGGAGCGCCTCAATTTCATCTTGCGAAATAAAGAACATTTTCCGCCTGTCGAATCGCCCCCCGCTTTAGATTGTAACATATGCTCTCAAGATGTTCAGCCGAATCGCCCCGGCGCATACCTCACCCTAACCGCATCCTCCCCAACCCGCTCGCTCCCCACCAACCGCAGCTGCGGCCACGCGCCAACGAAGAACGGCGCGCCGCTCCCCAGCACCACCGGGTGCAGATAAATCTGCACCTCATCCACCAGCCCAAGCTTCCCCAAGCTCGCCGCGAGCTTCGGTCCGCCGACATCGACGCGGCCATCGAGTTCGATTTTCAGCTTGCGGATCGCCGCCTCGAAATCCGCGCCAAGCAAAGTCGCGTTCGGGCCAACTTCCTTCAGCGTGCGCGACACCACCCATTTCGGCTGGCGCCGCCACGCTTCCGCGAAGGCGCGTTCGGGCGCGTCCCATTCGGGCCGATTCTCATCCCAATAGCGCATCAGGTCGTACAAGCCGCGCCCGTAAATGCTGCCCGCAAGCCCGCGCGTCTGCTCGATGAAATGCTGAAACAGCGCCGGCCCGGGCGCGAACCGGTCATGATCGACATAACCGTCCAGCGACATGTTCATGCCGAAAATGAGCTTGGCCATCTAACCTACTCCCTTCGGCGCCCTCGGCCGAGGACGCCACAGGCCCATGGGAGCGGAAGCCGCGCCCGCGCGCTTCCGCCCCGGAAACCACGTTGGAATCCCCAGCCCCAACTGGCCGAAACTATTTAAGCCAAACCCGAGCCCGTGTAGGAACGCAAGACGACAGCCGGAGGTGTTTGTGCGCTTTTTCATACCCATCGCAGCTCTAGTGCTCCTGGCGACAAGCGCTGCGGCGCAGACCCCTGCAGCGCAGACCCCGGCCGCTCAGCCCGCTCCTCCGCCGCCCGCGGCGCAGCGCTTCACCGGCGCGCTGACCGGCGCCACGCCTCGCGTCTCCTTCCCGATCGAGCTTCAGGCCGGGCAGATCGTCACCCTCACCACCTCCTCGGAGCGAAACGTCGACACTATCCTGGCGCTCAACGGCCCCGATGGACGCCAGGTCGCGCGCAATGACGACCAGCAGCCCGGCGTTCTCTCTTCGCGCGTCGTCTATGTCGTGCGTGCGAGCGGGCGCCATGTCGCCTTGGTGAGCGGCTTCAGCGGCGCCACCGGGGCGTTCGAACTCGAGGTTTCTACCGGGCTTCAAGTCGGACTCTCCGCCGAAGCGCGGGTGTTGCGCGAGGAGCGCGTGAGCTTCGACCGCAGGCGCACGGAAATCCGCTTCCCGATCGATCTAAACGCCAACGACATTTTTGTCGCCTCCACATTCGCCCTTACCGACGACCTCGACTCCACGCTGCGCCTGCTCGATTCCAACGGCGCCATTCTTGCGCAAAACGACGACCGCGGCGACGGCAGCTTGAACTCGCAGCTGGTGTTCCAGGCAGCCGATTCCGGGCGCTATGAAGTGGTGGCGGGCACGTTCGACGACAGCGGCGTCGGCGATCTCATCTTGTCGCTGGCGCTCGATCCGAACGCCGACGCGCCGATGAATTTCGCCTCCATCCGCGGCGCACCAATCGCCACCTATGACGGAGAACTCAGCGAAGAGCAGTCATCGCGCGACTATCCTGTGCAACTCGCCGCCGGCCAGACCTTGCTTGCTCTGAGCGACGCCGTCAGCGGCGACCTCGACACCGTGCTGCGGCTGAACGATGCGGACGGCTATCCCGTTGCATCGAACGACGATCGCGGCGACGGCTCGCTGAATTCAGGCTTTGCTTTCACCGTACCGCGCGCCGGCGCTTACACGCTGCAAGTCTCGCGCTATCAGCAGACCGACACGAGCGGCGCCTATCGCCTCGTGCTCCGCACCGTGGATTCTTCGGTAGTGAGCCAGCTGCAGGCGCTGCTTGAAAACCCGCTCACCCTGAGCGGACCCGAACAAATTATCGAGACCGACGATTTTCGTCTGTATTTCACCGAGTCCGGGAGCGACGCCTCAACGCCTGCCTATGCGCGGGCGACAGCCGACACGCTGCAAACCATGTTCCACGCGCAAGTGAACCGGATCGGCTGGGCAGCACCCATACGCGATGCCGACGGCCGCTATCGGGCCTATGTCGCCAACGCCGACGGCAATATGGGCTACACGAAGGGTGTGCAGATGGTGTTCGACAATCCGAACACCGCTGTGCGCGAGCGCGCCGCCTCGCGCGCGGTATTGGTAATCGAGAACGATTTCGCCAACATGGGAAAAAAGGCGCCGCCTGAGAGTTTGATGCGCGCGACCGCAACACACGAACTCAATCACGTCATCCAATATGGCTACGATTCAGAAGAAGGATTGGACTGGCTCTACGAAGCGACCGCCTCGTGGACGGAGATCGTCACCGCTGGCGCTGATCAGGACGCCACCGATTACGTAGAAACAGATTTTGAGTCGCCCCACCTGTGCTGGACCACACGAACCCGCGGCCACAATTACGCACAATGGACGCTGCTGCAATCGCTAGCCGATAGCTACGGCGAGCGCTTCATCGTGCAACTCTGGGAGAGTTCGGTTCAATTTGACGGGTTCGAGACAATGGCGCGGCCGCTGCAATCCGTGGGCGCGACCATTCCCGACGTCATTCAACGCTGGCGCGCGCAGAACTTTGCGCTCGACTACGATTTGGCGCCGCACTTTGCGCGCCAAGTGCGGCTGGACGGGACCATTCGCGGCAATGGCCGATATTCCTCGCGTGTTCGCATCGAACAGCTCGGGGCGGGTTATGTCGCGCTTCGCCTGCAGGGGGCGCGGTCGTTCGAATTGAGCGGCGACCCCAATCTGGAATTGCTGGGCCTCGGCAGGCGCAACGGGCAGATCGAAATCGTGCCGCTGGGCCGAGGTGGTGTTTTCGACACTACGGGTTTCGATTATGCGGCGCTCATGGTCTTCAATCGAGCCATGCCTGGACGCCCTGGCGCCTGCAGCGGCGTGAGCTATTCGATCAATGTCGCGCCGGCGAGCGGGGCCATGCCAAACGCCCGCTATCAATTCAGCGCCGCACGCTTCAAGCCGCCTCGCTAGTTTGCGCTTCGGACGTTTAGCCATACCTGGTTGATCGCCTTGGCCTAGGATTGTGCAGGCGGGGGCGATGGCCTGCAACTAACCGCCCCATTTGGCGTCACCACCCAATCCAGCAGCGCATCGTGATCGCCGGTTGGCACGCGCTCCATCTCTTGCTCGGCGTACGCCAAGCCAACCGCGATGGCGCCATGGGCGCGATGGAACGAGATGATGCGATCGTAATGCCCCCCGCCCTGACCCAGCCGGCGTCCAGCGCGGTCGAACGCCAGCAGCGGCGTCAGGATCAGCCTCGGCCGCAGCTCGGTTCCACCGGCAGGCGGCGCGGGCACGCCGAACGCGTCAGCGCTCAGCATTTCTCCGCTCCAGGCGTAGAAATGCGCCGGCCCGGCGCGCGCCACCATGCGCGGCAGCGCAACCACGCTTCCAGCTTTCGCAAGCGCAGCGAGCAACGGACGGGGATCGATTTCCCCCCCGACCGGCCAATACCCCGCGACAGGCGACAATCGCGCCAATTCGAGCGGGAAATGCTCGATCAGCTTGAGCGCGGAATCCCCCGGCGCCACCGCCGCGCGCTCGCGGCGCATTTCGATGCGGGCGTCGGCCTTGGCGGATTCGAGATCAGCGTTCATCGCGCACAAGGTTGGGCACACAAGGTTGGGCGGCGCCACCTGCGCCGTGAGCATAAGCCCATCCTCTCGAACCCTAACAAGTTAGGTGGGCGCCAGGTGCTCCAGACCACGGCCCGGAACAGAGCCAGCTCCCGAGAGAGATGATACGGTCCCTGGGATGCAAGCAAACCCTCGAACGCCGCAGCAACCGCCCGAAGCGAATCTAGGCGCGCCCGCGCCTTTGCTCAAGCAGAACCCTGCGCCGTACGCAGCGAGCTGACCCGGCCGCGATCGGCATCGACCGGTTCGCCCCCGAGACGCTCATCGACCATTATGTCCGTCAGGCGCTCCACCTCGCCCTGGGCGCGCACGAGCGCCGCCCGCGCCGCCTGAACCTCGTCCAGGAGGCTGAGCGCGGTCAGCGCCAGTCGCCGCACGCCTTCGGAATCACCACCAAAAGCAGCCAGGCGCGCCTCCAGCGCCACGCCCAAATCCCGTAAACGCCGCTCCTCCTCCGGGGCGCAGCGCAAATCGATGGCCTGACCAAGCACGGTGAGGGTGATGTCGATCATCCCGTCAACGCCTCTTTGGCAATGGCGTCGAAGGCGCGGACGGGTGCGGCGAGCGCTTCGGCGATGGCGATGGGCGGCGCGCCGGGGGCCAAGCGCTCGAGGCATGCCTCAATGGCGTCCAGGGCGAACGAAAGCTGGCGCGCCTGATCGGCGGCATCAGCGGCTGGATTGATCGTCGGACTCGCCATTGCCGGGAAATATTACACGTTTGACCGATTCGTTGAAGTCCGCGCGCCTGGACGCGCCGGCCCGCCCTCGCTACCTCCCAGGAATGAATTTGAGGAGCGGAACATGAGCGTGAAGGTGGCGATCAACGGGTTCGGACGGATCGGGCGCAACGTGCTGCGCGCCATCCACGAAGCCGGGCGCAGCGATATCGAGGTGGTCGCCATCAACGATCTGGGCCCGGTCGAAACCAACGCCCACCTGTTGCGCTATGACAGCGTCCACGGTCGCTTCCCGGGCGAGGTGAAAACCGGCGAGGATTGGATCGATCTTGGCCGAGGCAAAATCAAAGTCACGGCGATCAAGAGCCCGGCAGAGCTGCCGCACAAAGCGCTGGGCGTCGACATCGCGCTCGAGTGCACCGGCATTTTCACCGCGCGCGACAAAGCCGCCGCCCACCTCGAAGGCGGGGCCAAGCGCGTGATTGTGTCGGCGCCCGCGGACGGCGCCGATTACACGGTGGTGTACGGGGTCAATCACCAAGGACTGACCAAGGATCATGTCGTCATCTCTAACGCGTCGTGCACCACCAATTGCCTGGCGCCTGTCGCCAAGGTGCTGCACGATTCGATCGGCATCGATCACGGCATGATGACGACAATCCATTCCTACACCGGCGATCAGCCGACGCTCGACACGCTGCACAAGGACCTCTATCGCGCCCGCGCCGCGGCCTTGAACATGATCCCGACATCGACCGGCGCGGCGAAAGCGATCGGGCTCGTTATCCCGGACCTCAAGGGCAAGCTCGACGGCATTTCCATCCGCGTGCCGACTCCGAACGTCTCGGTGGTGGATTTCAAATTCGTGGCCAAGAAAGCGACCTCCAAGGACGAAGTGAACGCTGCGATCAAAGCGGCTGCCGAAGGCCCGCTCAAGGGCGTGCTCGGTTTCACCAACGCGCCGAACGTCTCGATGGATTTCAACCACGATCCGCACTCGTCGATCTTCCACATGGATCAGACCAAAGTGATGGAGGGCAAGTTCGTGTCGGTGCTCTCCTGGTACGATAACGAATGGGGCTTCTCCAACCGCATGGCGGATACGGCTGTGCATATGGCGAAACTGATTTGATGGGTGAGGCGCCCTGGACTATCGCACACTGGCTCAACACGCCGGCGCCGCTCACGCTCGAAGCCTTGCGTGGGCGCGCGGTGCTGGCGGTGGCGTTTCAGATGCTTTGCCCTGGCTGCGTGAGCGTGGGACTGCCGCAAGCGCTGAAGGCGCGCGCAATGTTCCGCGACGACGATCTGGTCGTCGTGGGCCTGCACACCGTGTTTGAGCATCACGAAGCGCAAGGCTCGCCGGCGGCGCTGAAAGCGTTTCTGCACGAGTACCGGATCGGTTTCCCTGTCGGCATCGACGCGCAAGATTCCGGCGGTCCGGTCACTATGCGCGCCTATGGCATGCGCGGCACGCCGACGACCTTGCTGTACGATCGCGCGGGGAGGTTGCGCTTGCATCAATTCGGGCACGTCGAGGACATGGCGTTGGGCGCTTCGATCATGCTGGCGCTGGCTGGGGCGGGCGCAGAGATTGGGGCGGCGCCTGGCGCCAACAGCGGCGTCTGCGAACCAGAGGGGTGCGCGTAGGTTCCCGATGATGCACTGTCGGCTGACATGAAACCCCAAATATTCACCGCCTTCGCCAAGGCGCAGGCGTTCGGCTTGGCGCTTGGCTTTGCGCTGGCGCTGCACGTGCGCAACGAGACCGGATTGAGCTTTGGGCTGTTCGCGTTCGGCGCGGCCGGCGCCTGGTTGGCGTGGGAGATGCTGCTCGGACCGCGCGCGCCTTCTGCGCGCAGCGACATGGCGGCGCTCTCCTACGGCCTGCTCAGCGGCTTTGCCTTTCCCTGGGTCGGACTTGGACTTGCGGCCCTCCTCGCGTGGGCGGCGGCCTAACGAGGAAGTTCGCCCGAGCAGCGCTTCTCGGCGCATTGCCGACGCCAAAAAGCGAACCTTGCGGCGGCGCATGCAGTGCCGCGTTAGCATGCCTCGCCATGACCTCTGCCGCTGCCCGCAACCATTTTGCGATCGCGCTCGGCGACCTCGGCTGCGCGCTCGCGCTGTTTGCCTGCGGGCTCTATGGCGCAAGTGCATGGATGACGGGGCTAGCCTCTCTCGGCATGGCGGCCTATTGGAGCGCAAGCCGACGGCGGGTGCTGAAACGCCTCCCCCCGAAGGCGCGGGTGAGCCAGACCGGGCTTGCCCTCTCCGTCATCACCGCCATTGCGGCCGGCGCCTATTGGCTCGGCCTCGGGCTTGCAGGATCGATCTGACCCATGAGCAAAGTTTCCATGCACGCGTTCAGCGCGCCCACGTTCACGCGCATGCTGCGCAACCTCTCCGCCATCCTGGCCAAGGCCGAGGCCCATGCGAAGGCCAAGAACATCGACGCAGCGGTGCTGCTCAACGCCCGGCTCGCGCCCGACATGTTTCCGCTGACCCGCCAAGTGCAAATCGCCGCTGACGCCGCCAAGGGCGCCATCGCTCGGCTCGCGGGCCATACGCCTGAGTCAATCGAAGACAAGGAAACCACTTTCGCCGACCTTCAGGCGCGGATCGCCAAGACCATCTCGATTGTCGAAGGGTATTCCGAGGCGCAGCTCGACGGCGCCGACAAGCGCGAGATCGTCATCAAAATTCCCGACCAGGAGCTGAAGTTCAACGGCCTCGACTTCGTCAACACCTGGGCGCTGCCGAACTTCTATTTCCACATCACCATGGCCTACGCGATCCTGCGCCATAATGGCGTGGACCTGGGAAAACGCGATTTTCTGATGGGCTGAGGCGGCGTTGGCGCGCCGTCCCAATCTTGCAGCAGCGGGCGCGGATTTCGCGTTCGCAGCATTGGCGTTCGCCAGCGGTTGGCTCGGCGCGCCGCTCGGCTACGCGGCGCTGGTTTTTCTTGGCGCGACGGGCGCCTGGGCGTGGACCCGGCGCGAAGCATTGCGCGCGATGGCGCCGGCGCAATTGCTCACCAACGCCGCGCTAGCGCTGGCCATAATGGCGCTCGTGTTGGGCGGCGCGTATTGGCTTGGTTTGCTGTTGAAAGGACCGGGATGAGTTTTCGCCGAATCGAAGACGCGCCGTCGGAAAAGACCGCACTGGTTCGCGTCGATTTCAATGTGCCAATGGCTGAAGGCAAGGTCAGTGACGACACCCGCCTGCGCGCGGCGCTACCGACCATCCGTGCGCTGCAAGCGAAGGGCTGCAAAATCGCGCTGCTCGCGCACTTCGATCGCCCAAAGGGTAAGCGCGTGCCGGAAATGTCGCTCAAGCCGGTAGCTGAACCGCTGGCGAAATTGCTCGGCGCGCCGGTCACGTTCGCTGACGATTGCGTGGGCGAGGACGCAAGAAACGCGATAGCGGCGCTACCCGCTGGCGGTGTGATTCTCTTAGAAAACACGCGCTTTCACGCCGGCGAAGAAAAGAACGATCCGGAACTCGCCAAGCAAATCGCGGCACTCGGCGATTTCTACGTCAACGACGCCTTCTCCGCCGCCCACCGCGCGCACGCTTCTACCGAAGGCGTCGCGCATGTGCTGCCCGCTTATGCCGGCAAGCAGATGGAGCGCGAACTCGATGCGCTTGAAGCGGCGCTCGGCAAGCCGAAACGGCCAGTGCTGGGGATTGTTGGCGGATCGAAGGTGTCAACCAAGCTCGATCTGCTGCAAAACCTGATCGCCAAACTCGACCGCCTCGCCATTGGCGGCGGTATGGCCAACACGTTTTTGTTTGCACAGGGCCACGATATCGGCGCTTCGCTGGCAGAAAAGGACATGGCGGAAACCGCGCGAGCGATCATTGCCGCAGCGGCGGGCAAGTGCGAATTGTTGTTGCCGGTGGACGTCGTCGTGGCGCGGGAGGTGAAGCCCGGCGCAGCGTCGCGCACATGCGGACTCGATGGCGTCGGCGCGGAAGACAATATCCTCGACGCCGGCGCTGAATCGGTGAGACGCCTTCTTGCGGCGATGGATCAAAGCGCGACCCTGATCTGGAACGGCCCGCTTGGCGTGTTCGAGGTCCCGCCGTTCGACAAAGCGACGGTCGACGTCGCCAAGCATGCCGCCGCACTGGCAAGGGCCGGCAAACTCATCGCCGTGGCCGGCGGCGGCGATACTGTCGCCGCATTGCATCACGCCGGCACGGCCGATGACATGACGTTTGTCTCGACCGCAGGCGGCGCGTTTTTGGAATGGATGGAGGGCAAGGAATTGCCGGGTGTTGAGGCGCTGAAGAATGTCTAAGCGAAATCCCGGAAAGACGTCGCGCAACGAGCGACGCAAGATCTCCGCGACGCTTGTGAACGGCATTTCCGGCGCCATCTTCGTGATCGGCGCAGTTCAACCAATTTTCGGCGCGATCAGCCCCGGCCCGGACTGGTTCCGGATACTCTGTCCATGATCACGGCATCTGTGATACGTATTGTGGCGCTTCATGATGTGCGTGGGGGGACTAAGCATGCAGCTGGACCCATTCTATATCACGATTGGCGTGCTGTTCTTCGCTGGGCTCGCCATTGCAGCCCGGCACGAACTGGACGAGCGCCGCTGGAAGCGCGAGCGCGAGGCGGAAGAGGCAAGCGGCCACGCCGCGGAATAGGTCTTCCCGCCCCTTCCCCCAGCCGGCGATATTGTCCTAAGAAAGCGCCAAAACAGCCTCGGGGACCATACATGGCGCGCATTACGCTTCGACAACTCCTGGATCACGCCGCCGAGCACGATTACGGCCTGCCGGCGTTCAATATCAACAACATGGAGCAAGGGCTCGCCATCCTGGAGGCGGCCGACGAACTCGATGCCCCAGTGATCATCCAAGCCAGCCGCGGCGCGCGCAATTACGCCAACGACATCATGCTCAAGCACATGATCGACGCGCTGGCGGAGATGTATCCTCACATCCCGATCTGCATGCACCAGGATCACGGCAACTCGCCCGCCACCTGCGCCACCGCCATCCAGTACGGCTTCACCTCCGTGATGATGGACGGCTCGCTGATGGAGGACGCCAAAACCCCGGCGAGTTACGAGTACAATATGGAAGTCACGCGCCGCACCGTCGACATGGCCCATTGGGTGGGCGCTTCGGTCGAAGGTGAACTCGGCGTATTGGGTTCACTCGAGACCGGCATGGGCGAGGCCGAGGACGGCCACGGCGCGGAAGGCAAGCTCGACCATTCGCAATTGCTCACCGATCCCGATCAGGCGGTGGATTTCGTCGCGCGCACGCAGGTCGATGCGCTCGCCATCGCCATGGGCACCAGCCACGGCGCCTACAAATTCTCCCGCAAGCCGGATGGCGCGGTGCTCGCCATGAACGTGATCGAGGAAATTCATCGCCGCCTGCCGAACACGCACCTAGTGATGCACGGTTCATCCTCAGTGCCGCAGGATCTGCAAGAGATCATCAACAAGTATGGCGGGACGATGCCGCAGACCTGGGGCGTGCCGATCGCGGAAATTCAGCGCGGCATCAAGCACGGCGTGCGCAAGATCAATATCGACACCGACAACC
>CADEEA010000078.1 GCA_902826245.1 uncultured Alphaproteobacteria bacterium
ATGGGATAATTCGCCATTTTCTATCGCCCCAATAGCCCGCGCGAAATCTGTTCGATGACCTTTGTTGGGGCAGATCGGCCTTGGACAGAGCGTTCCCGCATAACACGCTTGCGAATATCCAGGTGCAGCTCCATCGCTTGCAGCTGATCGCGCCAGTCCGGGGTGAACGCCAGCACATTGCGCTTCACCTCACGCGCGAGGCCCATGCGTTGCAGTTCGCGCGCGCGGGCTTTGAGCGCGAGGGTCGTGGACGGGTCGCCGGTCGGCGCGGCCAGATGCGCGATGCGGATTGTGCCGTTCTCGGGCAGCTGCGCTTCGATCATGCGGTCGAGCCGGGTTGGCGCGTGGCGGGTCACCTCGCGGCTGAGCGCCTGGCGTTCGTCGGCGGCGGTGCGCGCGCCCAGCCATTCGGTCGCCACGTCGCGAGCGATGCCCCGGAAACCATGCTTCACGAAATCCTTGGGCAGCACCAGGTCCTGACCGTTGGCGCGCCGCCCGCGGATGATAATGTGGGTATGCGGGTTGTCGGTGTCGTGGTGGTCGACCGCGACCCATTGCAGTTCAGTGCCGATCGCCGCGCCCGCGCGCGCCATCACCTCGCGTGTATAGGCCGGCAAGTCGGCGAGCTTGGCGCCGTTCTCCGCGCTCAGCACGACGCGGAAATGGCGCTTGTCCGATCGCGCCCAGGCCTCGGCGCGGGTTGCGCCGTCCACGCCGTGGCTCTGGGCGTCGTAGAAGACGGGCGCCTCGGCCTGGCCTCGTGACAGATAGTCGGCGTGCGCTTCGGCTTGGCGTTCGGCGTCGCGCCGCGCATCCGTGCGCTCAGTACGCCCTTCGCGGTCATGGTCACGCAGGTCGTCGCGGGTCGCGGCGTCGCGGGCCACATAGGCGGCATGCGCCTTCAAACCGGCGCCGCCACCGGAAGTGTGGTTGAAGTAATGAACTTTCACCACGACGCGCTGGCGCGTGTCGAAGCTCGCCGGCGCCAACGCCGCATCCTTGCCGCCATGGTTGCGCTGAAGTGCGGCGCGCTTGTCCAGCATGCTCGACAATTTCTTGCCGCTGGCGCTGCCACCGCCGCCTGATCGGCCGCGCCCTTCCTTGACCTTGCCGACGAGTCGGTCGTGATCTGCGGGCGCTGCCTTCAGCGTTTTGGCGCCAAGGAATTGATCTCGTCCAATCGCCTGGGAAGCGAGCCACGAAGAGCGCAGCAATTGATCAAAGCTGGTCGCGCTCATGTTTGCGCAGCGCTCCCAACGCTGTGAGCGCTGCATTGTAACGCGACCCGCGCCGCGACCTGCGAGCATGTACGCGGGTCGCGTGTGAGCCTTGCGCTGCAAGCGTTTGCCGCGACCGCAGGTCGTCTCTTATCTAGCCCTAAGACCTTTTCGTGACCTTCCATGCAATGAGTGTATCAAAACCCATGTGCTGAACGGCATCAGATACACTCTGCAGGTGAGCTTGGAATTCGCGCAATCAGTGCGTTTGCATTCGTCGGCGGAGCACAAGCCCAGCGCCCAATAGGCCGGTACACGCCATCGTCAATACCAGCGCGGTCGGTGAAACGAACTCGTGCAATGCCGAAAATGTGAGCCAGGCGCTCACCGTCATCGCAGCGAGAAGTTCAGCGCCAACAACAGATATTCGGAGCAACCGGGACCCCGATGCCGCCAACGCGTCCAGGATACCGGCCGCCAAACACAGCGCCAAGAACCCCGCCGCGCAGGTCGCCCACGGGTCGCGCGTCAATTCCAAAGTGAGTAAGCCGACGCCGATGCCAAAGGCTGCCGGCGCCGCGCGGCGTATCAAGGCGGCGCAGATTAGGACAAAGGCGGCAAGGACCAGAACAAGCAGCAAGGGCGTTCTCCGCTGGCGGAATCGTCGCGGGCGTTCGCGCGCCCGTCAAGGGGAGAGCGGGCGCAGCGGACGCCAGATTCCTTCGATCAGATCAAGCGCGGTCAGTCCCCAATAACGGCCATCGAAACTGTCCGGCGTGTCTCCGAGCAGGAACAACTCGTCGCCGGATAGCGTGCGGCAGCCGGACCAGGTCGGCAATCGGCGTCCAGCCGAGTCGCGTTCGGCGCGGTGCGCCACAATTATGGCGTCGATGCGGATCACGGTCCCGCTCGCGCACACGACCTGCCCACGGGTCGCGGCGACCCGCTTGATGAACCTGTCCCCTGGGTCGGCGAAATCCCGCGCGGTCGCGTAAGCGCCGGCCACGTCGACGGCGCGCACGGTGACGATCGCGCCGGCTTCGACCGGCGCATCGATGCGCGCGTAGAAGCCCGGCGCTATCGACGGGCTGGGGTTGTAGAGGATGCGATCGGGAATCCCGAGCACGGCGGCGGCGACCAGCACGAGCACTGGCGCGGCGACAATAGCCGCGATGGCTTGGAGCGATAGAGTATGCGGCCGGACGGGCATGAGTCGCCGCCAGCAAGTCCGGCGCCGCGTGATTGTCGCCGCCGCCGGAGCGCGACCCGTCAACGGGTCGCGGGTCGTTTGCGACCTGCGAGGCTTTCGTTGTACGAGGTGAAATTCAAGGCGGGGTTTGATCGGAGGGTAAGTCATGACGCAGGCGTTCACAGGCGGGTGCCTCTGCGGGGCGGTTCGCTACAGCTGTAGCGCCGAGCCTATGATGGCTGGGCATTGTCATTGCGAAGATTGCCGCCGCTCAAGCGGCACGGGCCATTGCTCGCACCTGATCGTGCCCGAAGCGGGCGTAACGATAACGGGTGTGACTAAAGGCTACGACCGGCCCGCCGATAGCGGCCATGTGGTCAGCCGCCATTTCTGTCCTGAGTGCGGCGCGCCAGTGTTTTCTCGGAACTCTGGCATGGCGGGCATGGTCGCCCTGCGCGCGTCGAGCCTCGACGATCTTGAGGTGTTCAAGCCGCAAATGCATGTCTACGCCGCCCGCGCTGCAAGCTGGGATCGCCCTGGCGAGGGCCTGCCCTCGTTCGACACCATGCCGCCGGGCATGTAGACCAATCTGAAGTTTGGCATTCGCGCGGTACCTGCGGCATGTGAAAACGCGACCTGGATCATGTGCGCAAGATTGCTCTGGCGTTTCCCGCTGTTAGCGAGCGCCTGAGCCACGGCGCGCCTTGCTTCTTCATCGAGGGCAAACGCCCGCTCTGTTACTATCATGACGATCATCGCCGCGATGGACGGATATCAATTTGGTGCCCGGCGACGCCGGATGTTCAAGACGCCATGGTGCGTGTCGATCCAGAACGATTCTTTCGGCCCGTGACGAGCAGCGCTGGGGTTTTCAGCGATTGGCTGGGCGTTTTCCTGGACGTTAGCGAGGGACCGGACTGGAAAGAGATCGCGGCGATCCTAGAGCGCTCCTATCGCGCCGTCGCGCCGCGCCGGCTCGTCGCTCAACTCAGGTCGAGTTGACCAAGCCGTGCGTTGCTGTGCGTGCATCCAATCGGCGGCTTGCTGGGCTTTCGACGCGGCGGTGAAGATGGCGCGCGGATCGGCTTTCAACGCGTCCGCCCACGACGCAATATACGCGGCGTGATCGGCGCGCGGCTCGTGGGCGAGGCCGAGGTCGGCGAGGATGAAACTGGCCGTCAATTCGGCGACCGCTTCCTCCATGCTGTACGAGAAAGAGCCGAAGCGCCCGGTGAGGTCGCGCGCCAGCCGATCCCTGTGGCCGGATGCATGGGAATGTTCGTGCGCGCTCACGGAGACGGCAGAGACTGCATCCTTGAAGCGCTCGAACGGCGGCAGGTGCACGGTGTCGGTGGCGGGGGAATAATACGCCATGTCGCCGCCGATGATGGTCGGCACTTTGAGCGCGGCGATGAAAGCGTCGGCGTGGGCGATGCGTTCGCTTTCGGGCAGGCGCGGGGTTTCCGGCGCGATATAGCCATCCACCTGCGCGATATTGAACAGCGAAAAGCCGCGCGCAAACATGCGTGGGCGGCGAGTGGCCTGTTCGTCATTGCCGGCATCGCTTTCGTCGCCGGTGCGCTTCCAGAACACGCCTAGCGTCGCGCGTTCGCCCTTGCGCACTTGCGCGCCGAGTTTCTCCCAACAGCGATAGGTTCCCCAAAGCCCTTGGGCATAGCTTGCGTGTTCGGCGGCGGCCCAGAGCGCCAAGATGTTTAGCCCGCGATAGGCAATGCCGGTGGCGACGTTGACGGGACGCGCGGCGGGGCTGCCGTCGTGATGCCACGGCATGCGCCATGTGTCGGCGCCGCGTTCGATGGCGGCGAGAATGTCGGCGGTGATGCGCTCGTAAATGTTGGCGCGCTGCGATGCGTGTTTCATGGACGTGATCCTGGGTTCGCGCGCCAGCGGCGCGGCGTTGGGTTCGAAGGAAGGAAGCGACCGCGCCCGGTGAGGCGCGGTCGTGAGCGAGATCAGGCGGCGGCTTCAGCCGGTTCGGCGGGCGCGGCGGCTTTCGCCTTGGGCGCCTTGGCCTTTGAGTGCCGTTGGAAGCGGGTGATCTCGAAAGTGTGGTCGTAGATGCGCTTGCCATCGACTTCGCGCACGCGCGGGACGATCCGGCCATCGAGGGTGACCGATTGGCCCTTCTCGAGTTCGGTCAGCATTTGCGTGTTGAGCGCGGCGTCGAACGAGACGCAGCTCAGCCATTCGGTGGCGGTCCATTGGCCGTCGCGGCCTTCGACCAGGCGGTCGGCGGCGAGCGAAATGCGAAGGGTGTTCTTCTGCAGTTCTTGGATGCGGCCGATGCGGCCTTGGAGCGTGAAGCGGAACATAAGTGTTTCTCCCGTGAAGCCGGAAGCCCGGCGTGCTCGCGGGGACCATTCCCGCGATGGGAATGCGGACGCATGGGCGCCAAGCGGCGCGCGCAAGGGTCGTGGCACACGACCGCAGGCTTGCCCTTGCGCGGGACGCGGCCCATGCGATGAGCCATGACCAGAGAGCGGGATGGGGAACGCGGAGCGCGTGGCGCGCGGAGCGGGAGGGACGCTCGTTCGCCGACTCCGGGCCGCTTTGGAGGCGATCCAGAGATGCGGTCAACTCGCGCATCCGTCTGCTTGAATAGGAGGACAAATCTCGTCGCCACAGGAGCGCAACACGCGATCTCAGGCACGCCGAACGCGATTCTCCGGGCGCGACTGGAAACCAAGGGAATCCAAGCGGAACAGCGGAATTGTTGATAGCGCTGGCCCAAGTCCCCGTAGGCGAACTAGGCTCAACTAGCGCTTGGTCGTCGTGACGCAAAAATACACCGGCGCGCTGCAGCGACGCTAGGCGCCGAGCCGACCGATGGGCAGCTCATGCTCGTGATCGCAAAGCGCATGATCGCCGAGAGATTCGATGATTCTGCACTCGGCTGCGGGGCCTCCTGCGCAGGCCCCGATCATGCGCGTCAGTTCGTGTTGAAGCGCTCGCAATTGGTCGATGCGCGCGCGAACGGAATTGAGGTGCATGACCGCGATACGATCAGCGTTTGTACACGGACGCTCAGGATGATCGGCGAGGTCCAGCATGGATCGGATGTCGCCCAATTCGAATCCGAGGGCGCGCGCATGCCGAATAAAACCGAGCCGGCGCACCTCGCGATCCGAGTATAGCCTGCGCCCGCTTGCGGTTCGTGGCGGCGGGGCGATCAATCCTTGCTGCTCATAGAACCGGATGGTCGGGACCTTAAGTCCGGTCCGCTTGGCGACTTGGCCGATAGGCTGCATGGGGGGCTTGATCCTCTAGTCGCTAGAGGATGTAGGAGTGGAGCATCCCGTTTTCGAGAGGTCCTGCATGCCCCCGCCCTGGCTTCCCCTCGCCGCCATCCTACTCGTCATCGCTATTTCGGCTGCCCGTGTTTTGACCGTGCGGCGCTTGCATGGAGTGCAGGCTTTCAGCTTCGGACGCGCCCCGGCTATCCAAAGCCTCGCTGAGCGCAATTGGAAGATCGCGGTCGCCGCCGGGCTTACGTTTGCCGTCATCGCTTGGCTAGCGCCGGATTGGGAGCGAGCGCTGGGCCGCCCGGCCTGGGCGGAGACATCGGCGCTCAAGCCGATTGCGGCGATTCTCTTTGCAGCTTCCGCACTCGTTATCTTTGCCGCTCAGGCGCAGATGGGCGCGTCCTGGCGAATCGGCGTACCCGCCGAGGGGCCTGGCGCTCTGGTCACGCACGGGCTCTTCGCCTGGTCGCGCAACCCGATTTTTGCCGGGCTCCTGGGGACGCTCTCCGCGCTCTTCCTTTGGTCGCCACACATCGGCACGGCGGCGCTGCTCGCCGCAACTTGGTCTCTCACGCTGGTGCAGGTACGCCTTGAGGAAGAGGCGCTGCGTGAGAAGCACGGCGATGGGTATGAATTCTATGCCGCGCGTGTGGGGCGGTGGTTCGGGCGCAAGGGTAGAACCATGACCAACCCCTCCTATTCGACACATGATTTGACGGGTGATGCATGAGCGCGAATGCAGAGCCAGAAGCCGCCATATTTCGCGGTGGCCGCAGCTTCAAGATTCGCGGGATGGATTGTGCAGAGGAAGTCGCCACGCTGAAGCAAGCAATTGGCCCGATTGTAGGCGATGCGAATTTGCTGGCGTTCGACGTGCTGACCGGACGGATGAGCGTCGCTGACGCTGCTTCGGCGATTGGGGACGACAAAATCATCAAGGCGGTGGCGGCGACCGGCATGAGTGCTGCGCCGTGGCGGGCCGACGCAACCGATAACAGTGATTCCAGCCGTGGCCGGCAGGCGCAATTCACCGCGGCGAGCGGCGTTTTTGTCGCTCTGGGTATGGCGCTGCATGTTCTGTCTTCGTCGGACTGGACGAGCGCCTGGCGGCTCTTCCTCAATCACGAGAGCGCGCCGACGCCGTGGCCGGAAGTCACCGCCTATCTTGGCGCCATCCTCTGCGGCGGCCGCTTTGTCGCGGCGAAGGCATTTTACGCGGCGCGCAATTTGAGACCGGATATGAATCTGTTGATGGTCGTGGCGGTCGTCGGCGCGCTGGGGATTGGGGAATGGTTCGAGGCTGCAACCGTCGCCTTCCTGTTCTCGCTGTCGCTCACTCTGGAAAGCTGGAGCGTGGGGCGAGCACGGCGCGCCATCGCCGCGCTCCTCGATCTGGCGCCGCCTAGTGTCCGGCTCATCAAGCCGGATGGAGGCGAAATCGACACCCCCGCCGCTGATGTTCGAGTGGGAGAACGTTTTCTCGTTCCGGGCGGCGAGCGGATCGCGCTTGATGGCGAGATCGTCGAAGGCAGAAGCGCGATCAATCAAGCGCCGATCACAGGCGAAAGCGTCCCGGTGGAGAAAACGGTGGGCGCCTCCGTATATGCGGGCTCAATAAACGGCGACGGCGCGCTCACTGTCAAGGCAAGCAAGACCGCGGACGACACCACGCTCGCGCGCATCATTCGCATGGTTGAGGAAGCGCACGCGCGGCGCGCTCCTTCGGAGCAATGGGTCGAACGGTTCGCGCGGATATACACGCCTGCCGTCATGGCGCTGGCGCTCGCTGTGTTCTTGGCGCCGCCATTGATCGCCGGCGGCGATTGGGGCGAGTGGTTTTACCGCGCCCTTGTCTTGCTCGTCATCGCATGCCCTTGCGCGCTAGTGATCTCGACCCCGGTTTCCATCGTCGCCTCGCTCGCAGCGTCAGCGCGCGCGGGGGTCCTCATCAAAGGCGGCGCCTTTGTGGAGATGCCGGCGCGCCTGCGCGCGATCGCGCTGGATAAGACTGGCACCATCACCAAGGGCGAGCCCGAGGTGGTGCGCGTCGTTCCGCTGCGCGGCCATACGGAAGCCGAGCTGCTGGCGCGAGCAAGCGCCTTGGAAGCGCGGTCAACCCACCCCCTCGCACGCGCGGTGGTCAGCTATGCCAGAAAAATCGGCGTCGCGCCGGAGGCGGCCGCTGATGTGCAAGTGCTGCAAGGCAAGGGCCTGACCGGCCAATTCGACGGCGAAACATTTTGGCTCGGCTCGCATCGCTATGTCGCCGAGCGCGGCCAGGATACTCCCGAAATCAATGCCGAAGCAGAAGCGCTGGAGGCGGACGGAAAAACCGTGATCGCCGTTGGCAATGACCGGCACGTGTGCGGGCTGATCGCCGTCGCCGACACGGTCCGCGCGGAAGCGCGTCAGGTCGTCGCTGATCTTCATGCGGCCGGCATCGCGCGCGTGATCATGCTCACCGGAGATAATCGCACCACCGCCGAGGCGATCGCGCGCGAAGTCGGCATTGATGAAGTGCACGCCGAATTGCTGCCCGAGGATAAGGTCCGAAAGATCGAAGCCCTGGTCGCGCAATACGGAACCGTGGCGATGGTCGGCGATGGCATCAATGACGCCCCCGCTCTAGCACGCGCCAGCCTTGGCGTAGCGATGGGGGCCATTGGCAGCGACGCCGCGATCGAGACTGCCGACATTGCGCTGATGACGGATGACATTTCGAAGCTGCCCTGGCTGGTCCATCACGCGAAGCGGACGCTCTCAATTGTCCGTCAGAACATCGGCTTTTCTCTCGGCGTGAAGGCCGTGTTCGTAGTCCTGACCTTCGTTGGGATCGCGACATTGTGGGGCGCCATTGCGGCCGACGTGGGCGCGTCCCTGCTGGTCGTGTTCAACGCCCTGCGCCTGCTTGGCCGGAGCGGCGCGGGACCGGCTGCCGGCGCCCAACCTCGGGAGGCGTGATCAGGTTCAGAGCGCACCGCCCGCGAACTGCGACATGTTCGCCGTGGGCGACTCATTTCTCAGGCGTTATCATGCTTTTACCATTTGTCAGCGGATCGTGGCGCTTATATGCAATGGGCGCCGCGAATCCTTGGCGGTCCAAGTTGGGGGATTTAGGAGCTTGCAACGTTTTGCGTCATCCGGATGGAGACGTTTGATCGCGACGCTCTGCGTTGCGCTCATCGCGTTCGTCATGCTGGAAGGCGTCGCCTCGGCGGATCCCTGTCACACGGGAGCGCCAGGGTTATCGCATAACGTTTCGGCGTCGGCCTTCGATGGCGGCTCAGCCCCAGCCGATGATGGCGCTCCCGTCGGCGCTTTGCACCAGCACCATTGCTGCGGGGCTCATGTCGCCGGCCTGCCGTCCCACGCGATCACGCCGATGGCCCCGCAGGCTAGCGCCTCGAACCAAATAGTGGACTGGCAGAGCCTTATCCGCTCGCGCGATCCATCTGGTCTCGAAAGACCGCCGAAAGCTTTCGCTAGCGTTTGATGCGTCGCGGATGATCCGCGGCGCGTGATGTCTCACGCCTTGCGGAAAACCACATGCCAGATCAACTTCGCTCGCGGCGAGCCTCCGCGCGTTTCTTGTGCGCCCTCGCCGTTTCACAAGTCGCCGCCACCATTGTGTTTGTCGCGTCGGCCCCGGCCGCGGCGCAGGAAGCGGCGTCGCTGACGCTTCAGGACGCGATCGCACGCGCAATCGGGGCTGACGCCGGCCTACGCGCCGCAAACGCCGGGGTCGATGCAGCGCTGGGCGGCGCCCGCCAGGCGCGCGCTCGCCCAAACCCGACGCTCGACGCTGAAGTCGAGAATTTCAATGGCCGCGGCGATCTCAGAGGCTTTCAAGGGGCGGAGAGGACCTTCAGCCTCTCGCAAGAGATCGAACTCGGCGGCCAACGCAGGGCGCGCATGCGTTTGGCGGATCGTGAACTTCATGGCGCTGAACTCGATCGGCTCGTGCGCGGGCTCGATCTCGCGCGCGATGTGCAACTCGCCTATTCCGAGGCGCTGGCCGCCGACGAAATCGTGGCGATCGCGCGCGAACGGTTGACGACGGCGACCGCGCTAAACGCCTCAGTCGCGCGGCGTGTGGCGGCGGCGCGCGATCCCTTGATGGCTGGCGCACGCGCCGAAGCCGGTGTGGCGGAGGCGCGGATCGCGTTGACCCGCGCCGAGGCCGAGGCCGCCACCGCGCGGGCCCGGTTGACAAGCCTCATGGGCGGGGATGTCGGCATCACCTTGGTCAGCGCCGATTTCGCCTTGCCGCAGGCCGGCGGCCATGACCACGTAACGCCGAGCGACGAGAACCCTGACATTGCGCGGCTGATCACGGCGCGTGAGCGCGCGGGCGAATCCACGCGCGTGGAACGCTCGCTCGCTTGGACTAATCCGACGCTCAGCCTTGGCTACAGGCGGTTCGAGGAATTGGACGGGGACAGCGCCATGGTAGCGGGCGTGTCGATCCCTATCGGCGTGTTCGACCGCAATCAGGGGAGCGTTGCGCGCGCGCGCGCCGAGCAGCGCCGCGCCGAACACGAGTTAGAAGCGGGCCGACGCGCACTCGAACGCGAATTCGCCGCGCTTCAGCGCGCGATGGACGCCGACGCAATGGCCGTGCGCGCAACCGAAGACAGCGTCATCCCCCAGGCCGAGCGCGCGCTCGAACTTGCTCAAGACGGCTACAATCGCGGCGCCTTCTCCTATCTCGACGTGCTCGACGCGCAGCGCGCACTGACGGATACGCGCGAGCGCCGCGTTGAAGCGCTAACATCCTTCCACACCAACGAGGCGGCGCTCGACCGCCTGACAGCCCGGTTCGCAGAACTCGTTCCGGGCGAGGAGGCACATCGATGACAATTCTCAGAACGAAATTGCTCCTGGTCCCGCTGATCTTGGGCTTGTCGGTCGGCATATCGTCATGTGGCAACGCTGAAAAAAGCGACACGGGCGCCCATGCCGAAGAAAATCACGAGGAGGCCGGTCATGACGAAGAAGCCGAAGCGGAACGCGTCACGATAACGGCCGAAGCGGCTCAAGCGTCTGGCTTGGTCATCTCCGAAGCAGGCCCCGGGGCCATTCAAGAGACGTTGGAACTCACGGGCCGGATCATGCTGCAGCCGGCGGCGCGCGCCGAGGTGCACGCGCCCTATCCCGGACCCGTGCGCGCCGTCTTGAGTAACATTGGGGATTCGGTCCAGCGTGGCCAGACCTTGGCGCGCATCGAGAGCGCAGAAAGCCTGCAGACTTATTCGATCGTCACGCCGATTTCCGGCGTGGTGCTGGAACGGCAGACCAATATCGGCGACGTAACCGCGGAAGAGCCGATCTTTGTCGT
>CADEEA010000079.1 GCA_902826245.1 uncultured Alphaproteobacteria bacterium
AAGGGGTGTGGGTAGATTTTTGTACAAGCCTTGGTTTTCAAGGCCGGGAGGGGTGAGAATGTGGGGATGGTTGCCGCCCCCCATCTGCGTCAGCCTGAGCCTGTCGAAGGCCGCCCGACGCCCGACGCCATCACCCCCGGCGCCGCGCTTCGACAGGCTCAGCGTGACGCTATTCTGCGCTAGTTCAGTCCAATTCGCCTAAGCTCCCACCTGCGTCAGCCGGAGCCCGTCGAAGGCCGCACGATGGCAGGGAGCGCGCGGCCTCCGGCCGCGCGTGCGTCGACGGGGGCGACGCGCTCCCTCATCCCCGCAAAGCGCTGACCAAGGTCAGACGTTTCGCCCTATTCCTTCTTCGCTTCATCAGCCGCATCGTCATCGTCGTCATCGTCCACATCCGGTCCGCGTTTGCGGGTCAGCATGTAGCCGGCGCCGGCGAGGCCGACGACGCCCAGTGCGATCCAGGGGAACCAGCCGGCGAGGCCGCCGCTGCCGCTTTGTTGCTCGCCTTCGGCTTTCACGTCGCCCGCTACGGCTTGCGTTGCGGACACGCCGGTGACGAGGCCGGGCACGGTGTATGCCGAGACTTGATCGGAAGCGGCTTGGAAGTCGGCGTAGCGTTTGCCTTCGGCGAAGCTGAGCATCGCTTTGTAGTCAGCCGCCGCTGTTTGCATCGCCGTCATTTGATCGGCGCTGCCGATCGAAGTCATGGTGGCGACGCCGGCGCGGGCGAGCGTTTTCTGCTCAAACCGCAGATCGGCGGTCGTTTGCGATCCAGGCGCGGCGACGCGCTCGGCCCACATCAGCTCGGGAGTTTCAGCCTGGAAGGTCGCAGGTGCGGCGAAGCCTTCGAACACGCGGCTCTGCGAAGCGCGCGCGGTGCGCACGTCGGCTTCGAAATTGCCGTCGGCCAAACCGCTCGCGGTTTCGCTCGGCACGTAGCCGATGGCGTCGTAGCTGACGATTGTCGCCCAGGTTCCCGGCGCGCGCACATTCGCGCTTGCCGGGGCCAGGAGGCCGAGCACGTTGCCGCTGGGCTGCGCAGAATTGTTGCGGCGGATGTAGGCGTAAGCTTCTTCGGCGGGATAGAATTTGTAGCCGCGCGGCACATTCAAAGTGATGTCGCCGTCGGAGAGCGAGATGGCGCCAGTGCGGCCTTCGGGTGCGGCCTCCACTGGAGCGGCGCGCACAGGCGCAGCGCGCACCGGGGGTGCGGCTACGTCGGGGCCGGATTGAGCCGGGCCGTCGGCGAGCGCCGGCACGGCGATTGCGATGGCGAATGCGGCCAGAAGTGCGTGCTTCAAATTAATGCGCATGGACTTGTCTCCCTCGCTGCCGCCCACCCGAGCAGCGTCCCACGTCCATGAATTAAGCGTTTTCAAGCCGGGCTGGGAAGCGATTTTCGAGCAATCAGGGCGCGCAAGCTGCCTTCAGTTCGTTCTTCGCTGCGATTAGCGCATCGGTGATCAGGGCGCGCCATTCCGCCATTGTTTTCGCGGTTTCCGCGCCCGCGGGATAGCTCACGGCGCGCGAGGAATTCACCACCCCGCCCTCGCGACCATACCGAGTTGTAACAAAGCCGGCGACGGCGTCGCTCGCGCTAGCCCCCTGAGCGCCATACCCCGGCACCAGGAAGAGGGCGTCGGGCATGGCCTCGCGTAGAGCGCGGGCTTCCTCGGGATAGGTGGCGCCCGCGACCGCCATCAGTCCGGACCACCCGCTTGCGCCCTTCAGCCGCTCGCCCATTGGCGAGAGCATTTCCGCAAGCCTGCGCCAGACCGGCGCGCCGCCGACGTCGAGATCTTGGATATCGCGCGCACCTGGATTGGAGGTGCGCACCAACACCGCCACGGCCTTCGCGTCGCGCTCGGCCAACGCAAGGAATGGAGCGAGCGTGTCGAGCCCCATATAGGCGTTCACGGTGACGCAATCGGCGTCGAAACCGGGGCGCGCGCCGAGGGTCGCGCGCGCGTAGCCCTCGGCAGTGGTGCCGATGTCGCCGCGCTTTGCGTCGAGGATCACCAGCATGCCGGCGTCACGGGCCTGTTCGCAGGCCAAGCGGGCGACTGCGTAGCCGCGCTCGCCGAATTGTTCGAACAGGCCGAGCTGCGGTTTTATCACGGCGGCATGCTTGGCGGCGATTTCAATCAAGGCGGCGCTGAATTTCAGCACTGCCGCGGGATCGTTGGCGGCGTCGCCGAACAAAGTCGGCATGCGCTCGGGAAACGGATCGAGGCCGACGCAGAGCGGCGAGCCAGTGCGCCGCACGCCCTCGATCAACCGGTCTGCGAATGCGACGCTCACGATTCTGGTGCGTCCTCCGGCGCAACGCAGACAACTTGCGCCACCGCCAGCGAACGGCGGAGGTCGTCGGCCTCCTGGCCATAATTCTCTGGCGAAAGGCGCGGCGCCGGAGCGCCAGCGGCGCGCACGTGCTCCACCCCGAGCAGGCGCAGGATGGAAGAGGGCGCGGCGGTATAGATGCGGCCTCGGCGCGCCGATTCCGCCACCGTGACGCCGATCACCTGTCCGGAGGCAGACAAGGTCGGGCCGCCGCTCATGCCGGCGAGGCTTCCGCGAACGCCTGAAGTTCGCCCGCGCTCAGCCCACGCCAGCACGGGCTCGCGCGCGTCATATCGCCCGGTCGCCACCAGGGTTTCGCGCCCGATCAAGCGCGAATAAGCCTCCCCGCCGCGGCCTTGGGGAAAGCCAATATGAAACGCCCGCTGGCCCACTTGGAAATGCCGCTCGGATGTATCCAACACTAGCGCCGCTGGTGCGCCATCGGTGCGCAGCAACGCGAGATCCGACGTCAGCGACGGCTTTACGTCCAACACAGGTGCTGCCGCGCCGCGCGACACGACAAGGCCAACCCGTTTGCACCCCTCGACAACGTGGCGGGCGGTTAGCCACCACCCGTCTTCGGAGATGGCGAAGGCCGAGCCCATGCTGGTCGCTACAGGCCCAACCTCCACCAGAACCTGGGGATCGAAATCCGATGGCGGAGGCAGAAAGGCGCCGGCCTGGTTCTGCCCCGGCAGCGCCTCGGGTGCGTCGGCGCGCTCGTCCAGGCGGAACAGCACGAACACCACCGCCGCAATAACGACAATGTAGAGCAGCCAGTCGGGGATGAGGCGCGTCACGTTGGTTTCAGAGCAGGTTGACGTTCTTGTCGGTGATGGCGCCGGAGACAATCAGAGCCAAGCCGATTTTCACGCTCATCAGAAACACCGCCGCCGCTACATCGCCCTCGGCGATACGCCGGGGCAGGCCGCGCAGGATGATGTCCGCGAAACGGAAAGCAAGGATCTGCAGCAGCAGCGTCACCACGCCCCAAATCAGAACATCGAGCAAGCTGAGCGCCGCCGACAAGCACGCCCCCAGCGGGATCGCGAGCCCCACGACAACGCCGGCAAACGAGAGAGACGCGGAAGGATTGCCGGCGCGGATCAGCGCGAGTTCCTTGTGCGGCGTCAACAGCACATAGACCACCAGCGACGCCACGAACAATAGAAGTGCGGCGGCCAGCTGGATCAAGAATTCCGGAAATCCCGCCACGAATTGGCTGATGGACAAATCCATGAACGGCGTCCCCCTTGCGCCGCTGGGTGCGGCCAATAAGACGTACTGCGCTAGCGCTTCCAACGCGGGCGCGCAAGGCGAGCGCGGAGGAAGCTGCAAATGAGCCACGCCGAGGTCGAACGCAAAGCCGCTTTGGTAACCGGGTCCACAAGCGGGATCGGCCTGGGAATTGCCCGCGCCCTGGCGGCCGCGGGTTACAACGTCACCCTGAACGGTTTCGGCGATGCGGGCGCCATCGCTGCATTGGCGCGGGAGCTGGCGGACGCCAACGGGGTGCTGGTGCGCTATGATGGCGCCGATTTGAGCGAGGCCAGCGCCTGCGCTGGACTGGTAGAAGCGGCGGTCGGCGCCTTTGGCCGGCTCGATGTGCTGGTCAACAATGCCGGCATCCAGCACGTGTCGCCTATCGAGGACTTCCCGCCGGAGAAATGGGATTCCATCATCGCGCTCAATCTTTCGGCGCCATTCCATACCATCCGCGCGGCGATGGGCGGGATGAAGACGCGCCGCTACGGGCGCATCATAAACATCGCCTCCGCGCATGCGCACGTCGCCTCGCCGTTCAAGTCCGCTTACGTGGCCGCCAAGCACGGCGTGCTCGGATTGACCAAAACGGTGGCGCTCGAAGGCGCGCAGTTCAATGTGCGCTGCAACGCGATCTCGCCCGGTTACGTGCTGACGCCGCTGGTGGAAAACCAAATTCCCGACACGATGGCGGCGCGTGGGCTCACCCGCGAGCAGGTGATCAACGATGTGCTGTTGGCGGCGCAGCCGACGAAGCAATTCGTACGTATAGAGGATGTCGCCGCGCTTGCACTTTTCCTCACCACGCCGGCGGCCGATCAAATCAACGGCGCTTCGCTCAGCGTCGATGGCGGCTGGACGGCGCAATGATGTTTACATTTCCTTAGCGACGGTGGCGGAGACTGCGCCCATGCCAATCCTCAGGCGTGGACTAGTGCTTGCCGCACTCGCGGCCTTCGCCGCGCCTGCGGCCGCGTCCGGCGGTTCGTCGCAGCAGGCGCCAGCGACGCGGCAGGAACGGCTGACCTCTGCGGTGACCTATGTGCCGATGCCGACAATCTCGGCCGGGGTATTGCAGCGCAATTCCACCTCAGGGACGATCGTGGTCGACATGGGCCTTGACGTGCCGGACGCAGCGCTCCGCCGCCGCGCCGCGCTCAACGGCCCCCGCCTCAACGATGCCTTGCGCACGGCGATCTCGACCTATGCGATCACTTATTACCGCGACCGCACCGCTCCCGATCCCGTTGTGCTGACGCGCATCGCTCAGCAAGCCGTTGATCGCGTCCTCGGCGCGCCCGGCGCCCGCGCATTGCTCGCCAATATCATCTACCAACGCAGAACGAGCTAGGGTCGCCCAGCTAGGGAAGTTTGCGAAATCGGAGGCGTTTGGAACTCCGCCACAGCGCGCATCGACTGGCTTAGCGTGACGCTTTCGTTGGCCTATCCCATCGGCGTCAGCCTGAGCCCGTCGAAGGCCGCCGGCATGCACTCCAGATTGCGTCAGATTTCCCGCGCGCCGCTCTAATTCCCGCGGCAGGCGATGGGTTGAAGAAGGCCGGTGACGCTTCCATGCGCCGGCAACCTGAAGGCGGGCCTGGGTTCGTCGCGCGCGGCGATGGTTTCGTTCGGGCCCATGATCTGGCGTTCGAGCACGGTGAACTCGCCGCTGGCGCAGTTGAAGCGGTAATGCAGGCGCTCCAGCATGAAATGAAGCGTGGTGCGGGTTTCCTCGTCCTCGATGCGGTAAGTTTGCGACACGCCGTGGCGCACTTGAATCCAGATATCGGCCATGCCCTCTGCGTTGCGTGAGATGGTGCGCTGGTTGAACTTCACCTCCCCGCGCGGGCAACGTTGGCCGACGAAGCAATCGCGCTGGTAGGCCACCAACAGCCAGTCGGGCAGGTCGCGGAGGTCGCTCAGCACGACGTTTTCGCCGAAATTGCCGCCGCTCTCGGCGCCGCCAGCGCCCTCGGGCGCCCCGCGGGGTGCAAACATCGCAAAGCCCGCCCACACAAGCGCAATCAGCGCAATGATGATTCCGGAAATAATGAGGGGTCGAAATTTCTGCATATCTATGATCTTGGGCGCCGAGCGCACCAGCGCAAGTCACATTGCCGAGATGCCGCCGTCGATTTTCACCTCAGAGCCAGTCACGAACCGGCTTTCGTCTGAGAGGAGATAAAGCGCGGCCATGGCGACGTCCTCCGGCTGGCCGATGCGCCCGAGCGGCACTTGCCGGCCCAATTTCGCTTCGGCTTCTCCTTTGCCCAAGAGCGAACGCAGCGGATCGAGGATCGGCGTGTCGATGAACGTCGGGTGGATGGAGTTGGAGCGGACATCCCAGCCCTTCTTGCTGCAATAGAGCGCAATGTTCTTGGAAAGCAGCCAGACCGCCGCTTTCGATGCGTTATAGGCGGGCGTGTTGTGGCTCGCGATCAGCCCCGCGATCGACGAGATGTTGACGATCGAAGCCGGCTGGCTTCGGCTTAGATATTTCAGCGCGTGCTTGGCGCCGAGAAAAACAGAATCGACATTGACGCTCATCACGCGGCGGAAATCAGCGAGTGACATTTCTTCGATGCCGCCCTTGCCCCCGGCGATGCCGGCATTGTTGACCAGCCCCGAAAGCCCGCCCATCGCGGAATCGGCGGCTTCGAGCGCGGCGATCCATTGCTGCTCGTCTGTCACATCGAGCTCGTAGGCGAAAGCCACGCCATCGCCGTGCCGTGCATTGAGCGCATCTGCTTGTTGCTGCACGCCGGGAAAATTCACATCCGCAAGAGCAACGCGCGCGCCTTCACGCGCCAAAGCTGCGGCCATGGCGGCGCCCAGGCCCTGAGCTGCGCCGGTGACAAAAACCTTCTTCCCCTGAACGCGGCCTGGCATCTTATGCTCCTCGGAATTGTCGCGCGGCGGCGTCGATTGCGCGCGCCAGTGCGATGTCCTTGCTGGTCACGCCGCCGGCATCGTGGGTGGCGAGCGTTATCGACACGCGGTTATAGACGTTCGTCCATTCCGGATGATGGTCGTGCTTTTCGGCATAGAGCGCGACCCGGGTCATGAACGCGAAAGCGCGCTGAAAATCCTCGAAGTGAAACTCTTTGACGATAGCTTCCCGGCCCTCGGCGACGCTCCAGCCGTCCAGTTGTGCTGCGGCGGTGTCGGGAGCGATTTTGGCCATGCGCGCTTATGGCCGGTATTTTGCAGAACGCCAACAGGGAGCGGAAACTGCTTCCAGGTGAAATCATCTTCAACACCCATCCCCGGATTCGCCAACGGCGAAGTCCGGGGCCTAAGATCGCGATCGGCCTGTGATCTTGGGCCCCGGAATGAATGCTGCGCATCCATCCGCGGATGGGTGTTGTTTTTTCGTAGACGGAAATTGCCCTAGTGTCCCGGATTTGAAGTTCGCACAGTCATTTGGATCGCGCGCGATGCGAACTTCAAATCCATCAGGGACACTAGAATCAATAGGTTATAGTGTGGCTGATGAATCAGAAATTCGCTCAGCTTTTGCCATCATGATCTTGCGAATTTCAGATTCGCCACACTAAGGCTCGATCAGCAAAGCTGAATAGCCAGCAAGTTTGCACCGGCCAGCAGTCAGTGTCGCGTCGCCCACAGCGAACGCCACTTTCCCCGAGGATTTCTCCCGGGTCTGAGGCGCGGCGCCAAGATTGAACAAGCAGAGCAGTTTCTGATTCGGCGCGCGCCGCTCAAACAGCAGCAGCGGCGCCGGCGCTTCGATCGCCACGAACTCCCCCTCTCGCAAGGCTGGATTGGCGCGACGCAGCGCGATCAGGGCGCGAGTAAAGGCGAGCACCGAGGCGGGATCGCGCTCCTGCGCATCGACCGCGAGCGCCGCATGGCGCGGATCGAGCGGCAACCAGGAATCTGTCGCTTTGGTGAAGCCAGCCAATGGCGCCGCGCGTCGCCAAGGCATCGGCGTGCGTGCGCCGTCGCGGCCGATGCCGTGCGGCCAGAATGCGATCGCCTCCGGATCGCGCAAACGATCGAACGGCACTTGTGCATGGGGCAGGCCAAGCTCGTCGCCTTGGTACAAGAACGTGGTTCCCCGCATGCACAATAAGAGAGCGAGCATGAGCTTCACACGCGCCGGGTCATCGCCGGCGAGCCGGGTGGGAAAGCGGATCACGTCGTGGTTGGAAAGCGACCACGACGGCCAGCCGCGCGCGCCCTCCCAACCCGCCATGGCTTCGCGCACGATCGCGGGCGTCATTTCCCGCTGCCGCAGCAGATAGAACGAGTAAGCCGTGTGCAGGCGATCGTCGCCGTCTGTGTAGTCGCGCTGCACTTTCAGCGGCTCTTCGTCTTCTATCTCGCCCACCGACACCGCGCCGTACTCATCGAGCAGCGCGCGCAGGCGTGCAATGAACGCGAGTGTTTCCGGTTGCGTGCGGCTATAGAGCTGGCGCTGGAATTGGTGGGGGCGCGGCGGCGGCTTTGACAAGTGGAGAGACGGGTTGTCGCGTAGCGCCGCGTCCTGAATTAGGAAGTTCACGACATCGAGGCGAAAGCCGTCGACGCTGCGTTCGAGCCAGAAGCGCCCGATCTGCAGCAGCGCGTCCTGCACCGCCGGATTGCGCACGTTGAGATCGGGCTGCGCCGACAAGAAGTTGTGAAAATAATATTGCCGCCGTCGTGCATCCCAGGTCCAGGCGCCGCCGCCGAACATGGCCTGCCAATTGTTCGGCGGCGTGCCGTCCGGCTTGGCGTCAGCCCAAACGTACCAATCCGCCTTGGCGTTATCGCGGTTGGAGCGGCTTTCCTTGAACCAGGCGTGCTGATCGGAAGAATGCGACCAGACCTGATCGATGATCACTTTCAGCCCCAATTCATGGGCGCGTGCGATCAAGGCATCGGCATCCGCCAGCGTTCCAAACAGCGGATCGACGTCGCAATAATCGCTGACGTCGTAGCCGTAATCTTTCATCGGCGAGCGTACGAACGGCGACAGCCAGATCGCGTCCGCGCCAAGGGAAGCAACATGATCGAGTTTCTCGATCACACCTTTGAGGTCGCCGACGCCGTCGCCATCCGTGTCGCGGAACGAGCGCGGATAGATTTGGTAGATCACCGCTCCACGCAGCCAATTGCTCATTATGGGGGCATGGCGAGCGTCGGCGTGGAAATCAAGCGCGGAGCGCGCGTCTCCAGACGACGGGGTGGCGGGCGCGCGTGCGCCCAATGCCAGCTGCCCGAAACTCCTTCTCGCGCAGGAATTGGTCCGTCATTCCGGGATCGCGAAGCGATGCCCGGAACCCAGGGGATCGTAAAGCGCTATGCGGCCCCTGGATCCCGGATCGCGCTCCGCGCGTCCGGGATGACGGAATCTGTACATGATAGTAGGTCAATGTCATGGCATGAGACGCGGTTCGGCCTAGAGCGTCCAAGCCCCGGGCCCCGCGCTTGCGCTTGTCGCGGCGTTGATGCGAGTCGCGGCTGGCGACCCCGGCGTGGGAGAGCGCACGTCGGCGAACGCCAGCCATTCCGCCTCGCACGCGCCGCGTGTAAGCTTGAATACGCCGTAGCCACGATTGCTAAGGTCGCACCAGGCCAGTTCGGGGTTTGCGCTCCGCATCATGGCTTCGCGTTCGCCGGCGCCGGCCGCGGACAAGGTGCGCTCGAAACCGGGAGAGGAGACGCTGCCGCCCGCGAACTCCAGCGCCGCCAGGCGTTGCCCGCTGGCTGCGGCGAGGTTGTTCACCCAGCAATTGTGGCTGTCGCCGCCGAGCACCAGCGCATTGTTGGCGCGCTCCGCGCAGGCGGCGAGCAGGCGTGCGCGCGCGGCGGGGTAGCCGCCCCAGGAATCGAGGTTCCACGGCATGCCTTGCGCGCCGAGTTGTTCGGCGCCGGCGATCCATTGCCGTGTTCCCCCGGCAGTGTCGCTCGGCAGCAAACGCGAGAAGTTCTGCGGCGCCACCTGCTCGCCCATCACCAATTGTTGCGCGACGATTTGCCAGGTCTGCCCGCGCGCCTTGGATTGGCTGAGCGTATCTGCGAACCACGCTTCCTGCTCGGCGCCCAGCATGGTGCGGTTGGGGTTGTTGAGCATGGTCCCGCGGAATTCCGCGAGCGCTGCTGCGGCTTCCGCGCCGCCCTGTGCGAGGCGTGGGAATAATTGCGTGCGGTAATCGAGCTGGCGATCGCGACCGATATGGCGGGTGTCGAGCAGCAGAATGCGCGCAAGATCGCCCCAGTCCAGGCTGCGATAAATGCGTACTCCCCGGCGCTCAGGGCGCCGGATCGGCATCCAGTCGAAGTACGCTTTGGAGGCGGCCGCGATTCGGTCGGCGAAGGAGCCTTCGGTTTCCACCTGGTGGTTTTGCGCACCCGTGCGCGATGTATCGTTGGCCAGCTCATGATCGTCCCACACCACGCTCAGTGGCTTGGCCGCGCGCAACGCCAATAGATCTGCATCGCGGTGATAGGTCGCGTAGCGCTGATAATAATCTCGAAGCCGGACAATCTCGGTCGCCGGTTCGAGCACACGGCCGGCGATTGCCTCGGCATCGCTGGGATAAGTTCCGCGCTCGTACTCGTAGATATAATCGCCGCAATGGATGGCGAGCTCGACGTCTTCGCGCGCAGCGGCATGTCCGTAGGCGTGAAAATAACCGAACGGAAAATTCGAGCAGGAGAACAGCGCCAGCGTCAGGCTGGAGACGCCCGCGGCGGGCGCTGTAAGGGTGCGGCCGATTTCGCTGGGGCCGGATGCCGCGAGGAAGCGGTAGAAATAGCGCCGCCCTGGCTGAAGCCCGCGCACATCGACCTTGGCGCAGAAATCATTCGCCGCCGAGGCGCGCGTCGCGCCGCTGCGGACAATGTTCGCAAAGGCTTCGTCACTCGCCACCTCCCAGCCGATGCGGCCGCCGCCGCTGTGGGCAAAGCGCGTCCAGATCATTACGCCATCGGCGAGCGGATCTCCCGACGCGACGCCGTGCGTGAAAGTCCCGGCGGAAAAACGCTGCGCCCAGGCCGAGCGTGGTGCGAACGCTGGCGTGGCGGCCGCGGCGACAAGCAACGAACGGCGTGCGATTTTCATGGGGTT
>CADEEA010000080.1:0-4974 GCA_902826245.1 uncultured Alphaproteobacteria bacterium
CTCGCCTATGCCCCGTTCGCGGCCGCCATGCTTCAGCAATCGGCGCAGATGGTCTGACGGACTCGTCGGGAGTTTTGCTCCCGCTCCCGGCAAGTGCGCGAGGGCGCGGAGGTCTCCCCTTCCGCGCCCTTGTGTTGTTCTGAGGTTATAATCCGCCGCGGAGCCTGCGCAGCACGTCGTCGAGTTGCTCGATGGTCTTGTACGTAATCTTCAGTTCGCCGCCGGCGCCTTTCTCGGTGATCGCGACATCGAGCCCAAGCGCATTCGCCAAGCTTTGTTCCAGCGCGCGCGTGTCAGCGCTCTTGCCCTCGCCCGCGCGGGCGACACGCGGCCCGTGCTTTTCGTCCTTCGCGATCTGCGCGAGGCGCTCGATCTCACGAACATTGAGCCCCTCCTTGATCACGCGCAGCGCCAGTCCGCGCGGATCGGGCGCTGTAAGGATCGCGCGCGCGTGGCCAGCTGAAAGCCGCCCGTCTCGCACCATCTCCTGCATATCCTCGGGCAATTGCAGCAGGCGCAACAGATTGGCGATGTGCGGCCGCGATTTGCCGACCGCCTCGGCGATGTCCTGCTGGGTGCGGCCGAAGCGCTCGATCAGCGCGTGAAAGCCTTGGGCCTCTTCGATTGGATTGAGGTCGGTACGCTGGACGTTTTCGACGATGGCGATTTCAAGCACTTCGACTTCGTTGAGATCGCGCACGACCGCCGGAATTGCATGCAATCCCGCGCGTTGCGCTGCGCGCCAGCGCCGTTCGCCAGCGACGATCTCATATTTGCCGCCAGCGACAGGGCGGACGAGAATGGCCTGTAACACGCCGTGGGTGCGGATCGAACCGGCCAGTTCCTCAAGCTCGCCCTCGTCGAAGTGCTTTCGCGGCTGTTGCGGATTGCGCCCGACCAGATCGATCGCTATTTGCCGGGGGCCCGGCTCAGCATTGGCCGCCGGCGGTTGCGGCAGTTCAAATACGTTTCGTGCCTGCGCGTGCGGCTTGGCCGCATCGGTGCGCACCGGCTCACCCAGCAGCGCTGAGAGGCCCCGCCCTAGCCCACGCGGTCTCACCCCGTCGCTCATAACCAACACTCCGCCCGGTACGAATCGTCCGGTTAAAGCTTCGCTAGGTAATCCTTACCCATCGGTAAAAATTGCCGGCCGTTAAGCCGCTGCCCGCTCACGCTCGATCATCTCTTTGGCCAGTTGGATATAAGCCTTCGAGCCGGTTGCATTCTGATCGTAGATGATCGCCGGCAGGCCGTGCGAGGGCGCCTCGGAAATCCTCACATTGCGCGGGATCACAGTCTCGTAGACCTTGTCCGGGAAGTGCTTGCGCACCTCCGTGGCCACCTGCTCCGACAGCGTCGTGCGCCGATCGTACATGGTCAGCACCACGCCTTGAATTTCGAGCGCGGGATTGAGGTTCGCTTTCACCGCGTTGATGGTCGACACCAGCTGAGCCAAGCCTTCCAGCGCGAAATACTCGGTCTGCAACGGCACCAGCACTGCATCCGCCGCAGTGAGCGCATTCACCGTCAGCACATTGAGCGAAGGCGGGCAATCGATCAGCATGTAATCGATGTGTTGCGCGCCATCGCTGCGGAAACGCGCCACCGCGTCGCGCAGACGAAATTGCGCGCGTTCGGCCGACATCAGCTCGGATTCGATGCCGGAGAGGTTCGCGTCAGCGGGAATGATGTACAAGTTTGGCACCTTCGTCGGCATGATCGCTTTCGCGAACAGCTCCATGCCGGTGAGCACTTCATAGGAGGTGATGGCGCTGTCGCCGGGATGGATATCGATGCCCGTAGAGGCGTTCCCCTGCGGGTCGGTGTCGAAGATCAGCACCTGCTTTCCCGTCGCGGCCAAAGCCGTGCCGAGATTGATCGCAGTGGTGGTTTTGCCGACTCCGCCTTTTTGGTTGGCGATGGCTAAAGTGCGCATGTCCCAAACTCCTTCGGGCGCCCGCTACCGATCAGCCCGCACGACGCGAATGATTCGCCCGCGCGGGTCGCTGAGGCTCCCCAGAACATCTGCCCGATAAGAAACACCCGACTTCCCGTTGAGGACGTCCTTCGCGGCGGCCAGCTCAGCGTCGATATCCGCGCCCTTGTGAAAGAGCCCTTGCGCGCCGCGATCGAGAAGCGGCTTCGCATAGAGGATGAGTCGCGGCAAGGGCGCGAGCGCACGCGCGGTGACGGCATCATAGGCGCCCTCGCCGGCGCCAAAATCCTCGATCCGCTGGTTGAATACGTGCACCGGCAGGGCGGCCTCTTCGGCCACGGCCCGCAGGAAGGCCGCCTTCTTGCCTGTGGATTCAACGAGATGCACCGCAGCATCGGTCTGTCCTGAAAGAAAGGCGGCCACCACCAACCCGGGGAAGCCGGCGCCCGAGCCAAGGTCCGCCCATCGTTTCGCAGCCGGAGCAAGCTGCAGCAGCTGAGCGCTGTCGAGCGCATGTCGGCGCCAGAAATGTTCCAGCTCCTTCGGCCCGACCAAATTCATCCGCGCCGACCATTCCGACAGCAGCCGGCGATGGGTTTCCAAGCGGTCGATTGTTTCACGCGAAACCGGGAAACCTAACTCGCGGGCGAATTCGGCCGGCCCGTAGCTCACGCGCCCGGCTCTTGACGGCGTGAGCTCATGGGTGCGGCCCCGCCCCACCATAGGTCGAGGCCAAATAGCGCGCGATCGCGCGCGGATCGGTGATGAAGGCGCGGCGCAGGAACCGCGGCGCGTCCGCCGGCGCCTTGTCGGCGTCCGCGAGGACCAGCACCGGCATGCCCTGGTTCTCTTCTCCGATCAGCGCGACAAGCTCCAGCCGCGGCCGCGGAAACGGCAGCCGTCGCACGTCGATCGAGCGCAGCCATTGCCCGTTCGCGAGCAACGCGCCTTCGAGTGCTGCGCAATCGTGGCAGTACCAGGTAGCGCCGACGCCATGGGCGGAATCTTCGAACGGCGCCCGGATCAAGAACAGCGTGTCGCGCACTATTTATGCCCTCTTCGGCTTGCGCTTCGCATGCGCAAGCAAAGCGGTCAACGCACCTGGCGTGACACCTTCAATGCGCGAAGCCTGGCCAAGCGTAACCGGGCGCGCTGCCGACAATTTCTCGCGCACCTCGCTCGATAACCCGCCAACTCGCGCATAATCGAGCGCCGGATCGAGGCGCATGTCTTCGTCGCGTTTGAACGCCTCAACGTCGATCGCTTGGCGCGTCAGATAGCCAGCATACATGGCGTCGATCTCGATCTGCTCGCGCGCCGTGGCGCTCAAGCCCCGAAGTTCGGGCCAGACATCCGCGAGCTTCTCTATCGTCACGCCCGGATAGGCCAAGAGCTGCAATGCATCCCGGCGCTGCCCATCCTGGTTCACCTGCAAGCCGTGTTTGACCGCCTGCGCCGGCGTCAGGGCAAGCGTCTGGGCCAATGCACGCGCCGCATCGATTTCGCTCATTTTGTCGGCGAAAGCGCGTCTCCGCTCGGCGCCCACGCACCCGACCTCAAGCCCCTTCGGCGTCAATCTCTGATCGGCGTTGTCGGCACGCAGCGAGAGCCGGTACTCGGCGCGCGACGTGAACATGCGGTACGGCTCGGTGACGCCGCGCGTCACCAGATCGTCGATCATCACGCCAATGTATCCCTCAGCGCGGCTGATCTCGAAGGGCGCGCTCCCGCCCGCTGCGCGCGCGGCGTTGAGCCCCGCGATCAAGCCTTGTGCAGCGGCCTCTTCGTAGCCGGTCGTGCCGTTGATTTGTCCCGCTAGATAGAGACCCGCTATGCGCTTGGTTTCCAGCGTCGGCAGCAATTCGCGCGGATCGACATAATCGTACTCGATCGCATAGGCGTGGCGCTTGATGCGCACACGCTCCAAGCCGCCGATGGTACGGATGAAACGGTCTTGTACCTCTTCTGGCAGCGACGTGCTTATCCCGTTCGGGTACACCGTGTCGCCATCCTCGTTTTCCGGGAGCCCTTCCGGTTCGAGAAATATCTGGTGTGCGCCCTTCTCCGCGAAGCGCACCACTTTGTCCTCGATCGAGGGGCAATAGCGTGGCCCGCGCCCTTGGATCGCGCCCGAATACACCGCGCTTTGCGACAGCGATGCTTCGATGATGCGGTGGGTTTCAGCGTTGGTGTAGGTGACCCCGCAAGCGACTTGACGGTTGGCGATGCGCTCGGTGAGGAACGAGAACGGCGACGGCTCGTCGTCGCCATGCTGCTTCTCCAGAGAAGCCCAATCGATCGTGCTGGATTGCAGGCGCGCTGGCGTTCCAGTCTTAAGCCGCCCCATAGCGAAGCCCGAGCCGTACAGTCGATCCGACAGACCAATCGCCGGCGCTTCGCCGTGGCGGCCGGCTGGGATGCGCTTGTCGCCGATATGGATGACGCCTTTGAGGAAGGTGCCGGTGGTGAGCACAATGCGCGGGGCACGGAAGCTGCGCCCGTCGTGGGTTGTCACCCCTTGGACCGCCGGCGTCTCGCCAGCAGGGACGCCGACGGTCCAAGTAAGATCCTCCACTGCCGCCGCCACGACGGTCAACCCCGCCTGCGCCGCCATCGCAGCCTGCATCGCCTGGCGATAGAGCTTGCGATCCGCCTGCGCCCGCGGCCCGCGTACAGCCGGGCCCTTGGAGCGATTGAGTAACCGGAACTGGATGCCAGCCGCGTCAGCCACCCGGCCCATTACGCCGTCCAGCGCATCGATTTCGCGAACCAAATGCCCCTTGCCCAGGCCGCCAATGGCCGGGTTGCAGCTCATCTCACCGATGGTCTCGAGCTTGTGAGTCAGCAGCAGCGTGCGGGCGCCCATCCGGGCGGAAGCCGCCGCAGCCTCGCAGCCGGCATGGCCGCCGCCGATTACGATGACGTCAAAGGTGTTGGCGGCGCTCATTGGGGTCGGCTTCATACCCGAAACTTGGGTCCTGCGCGAGGGTCCGTTGCGCCTCCGGTTCCACGTGGAACTGGACACTTGGATCGCCTGG
>CADEEA010000080.1:5074-5195 GCA_902826245.1 uncultured Alphaproteobacteria bacterium
CGAGGGTCCGTTGCGCCTCCGGTTCCACGTGGAACTGGACACTTGGATCGCCTGGCTGGCCGGCCGCTGGCTGGCCACTGGCCGGCCCCGCTGGCTGGCCGCCGGCTGGCCACTGGCTGGC
>CADEEA010000080.1:5295-10319 GCA_902826245.1 uncultured Alphaproteobacteria bacterium
CGGCCGCTTGTGGGCCGGCCGCTTGTGGGCCGGCCGCTTGTGGGCCGGCCGCTTGTGGGCCGGCCGCTTGCTCCGAATGGCCCGTATTTTTTGCCACGCGCGCTGTCAACGCTCAGCTACTTACCAATGCAAAAACTGGAGAAAATCTCGTCGAGCAAGTCCTCGACATCGATGCGACCAGTCAGGCGGCCAAGCGCGGCAGCCGCCAGGCGCACATCCTCGGCGGCCAGTTCCGGCCGCAGCGCCAGCGCCGGGATCGCCCGCTCCAGCGCACTCCGCGCCTCTTCGACAAACCGCCGGTGCCTCGCCCGCGTCAGCGCCGGCGCTTCTTCGCGACCAAGCGCTTCCACGACCCGAGCCGCCAAGTCCCGCTCCAGCGCAGCAACCCCTTCTCCGCTGACCGCTGAAACCCGTCGCTCCCCGGACGACGGCGAAGCCGGCGATCCGGGGTCCATGGCGCCTGAACCCCCTATGGGCCCCAGATCGCCTTCGGCGTCCAGGGAGCAGGAGGGGTTTCGCAGATCGCCCTTTGAGCGGATGAGCCAGTCGCTGGGGCGCAACGCTGCCCGCAGATCGGCCGGAACCTCTGCGTCCGCCTCGACGACGGCTAGCCTCAAATCAGCTTCCTCAGCCCGCTCCAGCGCCCGCCGCACCCCCTCCGCCTCCACCGCATCCGCCGCCTCCCGCAGGCCCGCAGTATCAGCGACCCAGACCGGGTAACCACCCAGCACCAGGCGCACTTCGACCACGTCTCGTGTCGTGCCGGGGAGCTCAGAAACGATCGCCGCCTCCCGCCGCGCCAGCGCGTTCAACAGGCTTGATTTGCCAGCATTAGGCGGGCCGATGATGGCGATGCGGTAGCCGTCGCGGACGCGTTCGCCGCGATGATCGGCAAGGTGGGCGCCCATGTCGTGGGCGAGCTTAGTCAAGATCGGCGCTGCCCGCTGCGCCAGGGCGCCGGGCAGACCCTCGTCCGGAAAATCGATCTCGGCCTCGATCAATGCCCCCGCCTCAATCAGTTGCCCACGCCATCCCTCGTAGACCGCGCTCAACTCGCCCTTGGCTTGGCGGAGCGCCTGGCGTCGCTGGCCCTCGGTTTCGGCGTCCACAAGATCGGCCAGACCCTCCGCCTCCGCGAGGTCGAGTTTGCCATGCTCAAAGGCGCGGCGGGTGAATTCTCCGGGCTCTGCCGGCCGCACGCCTTCCTGGGAGAGGCAGGCGTCAATCATGGCTTCGATCACAGCCGGCCCGCCATGGACGTGAAGCTCGGCGACATGCTCGCCGGTAAAGCTCGCCGGCGCCGGGAACCACAGCGCCAGACCCTCGTCTAAGTGCTCGCCATCGCGCGGATCCCGAAACCTCGCCAGCGTCGCCAAGCGTGGCGGCGGCAACTCGCCGCCTGTCAGCGCACGCAGCGCCGCGCCGGCTTCTGCTCCGGAAATCCGGATCACCGCCACGCCAGCACGCCCAGCGCCCGAGGCCAAGGCCACGATCGTGTCCGGTTTCATGTGAAAACCTCTAAGCCCTATTAGGGCTTAGCCATGCCGGCCGCGCTGGTCATCAGCTTCACGAAGGCGTCCTGCGCCTGTGTGCCTACGCTCATCCACGAGCTCATCATCGTCTCTGGGCTCATCAGCGCCATGTTGGCTTCCATACGCTTACCCATCTCGGCGACGAGCTGCTCGTTGATCGGCGTGACATCGGGAAGCCCCATAAAGCGGCGCGCTTCCTCCGGGCTGCATTCGACATTGACGGTGAATTTCATGGGCCATGAATCCTTCGCGCTCAGCGCGCGCGCCGTCTATAACCCGCCCTGGCCGATCAAGACAGACGGAGCGAAAAGCATGGGCGACTGGATACAGGTGCGTGGACCCGACGGCGCTTTCAGAGCCTATATCGCCCGGCCCGCCGGCGCACCCCGAGCTGCCGTGATCGCGATCCAGGAAATATTTGGCGTCAATGCCGTCATGCGAGGCAAAGCAGACTGGCTCGCGCGCGAAGGCTATTTGGCGGTCGCGCCTGACCTGTTCTGGCGACTCGGGACGGACATCGACATCACTGACCAGAGCGAAGCCGAGTGGGCGCAGGCTTTCGACTATTTCAAGCGCTTCGATTCCGGCGCCGGCGTGCGCGACATCCAGGCGACGATTGCGCATGCTCGCGCCTTGGGCGGCGCAAAGGTCGGCGCTGTCGGTTACTGCCTGGGCGGCATGCTGGCCTACCTCGCAGCGACCCGCACCGATGCAGACGCCAGCGTCGGCTATTACGGCGTCGGCATCGCCGGCTTGGTGAGCGAAGCCGCCAACATCACCAAGCCGCTGATGCTGCACATCGCCGGCAAGGACGCTTTTGTACAACAGGCCGATCAGGATGCCATGCACTTAGGGCTGGGCGGCAACCCCAAAGTCACGCTGCACACCTACGCGGAGCAGGATCACGCCTTCACCCGCGAAGGCGGCAAGCATTACGACCAAGCCGCCGCACAGCTCGCTGACGGACGGACGATTGCATTTTTTCAGGAGCACTTGTCGTGAAACTTCCGATCCTCGCCGTATCCTTGCTTGCGCTGATCGCGTGCACGCCGCCGACACAGCCAGCTTCTTCCGCAGCGAGCTCTGGTTCCCTGGCCCCGAGCGATGTCGGCGCTTTTTTTGATTGCTTGCGCGAGAACGGACATACCGTCGTCGCGGCGCACCGCGGCGGCCCCGCTGACGGCTACGCCGAAAATGCGATCGAGACGTTCGAACATACGCTGAGCCTGAGCCCGGCCCTGTTGGAGATCGACATCGCACGCACGAAAGATGATGTGTTGGTGCTGATGCACGACGACGACCTGGACCGCACGACAAATGGAACCGGCCCGGTCGACCAGCTGACGCTGGCGCAGCTGCAGGATTTGTATCTTGAGGACGAGACTGGCGCCGCGCTCGCCGCGCATCCGCCGACTTTCCGCCAGGCGCTCGATTGGGCCGCGGGCAAAACCATTCTGGAACTCGATGTAAAGCGAGGCGTCGCGTACGAGGATGTGGTCGCCGAGGTGCGCGCTGCGCATGCCGAACACAGAGTGATCTTCATCACCTACAGCGAGAGCGCCGCCGCCCGCATGCACCGGCTTGCGCCGGAAATGATGCTTTCGGTCTCGATAGAGGCGGCGTCAGATCTCGATGCGCTGCAAGCGCGCGGGATCGATCTGACCAAGGTGCTGGCTTGGACGGGAACCGACGAGCCAAACTCGGAGCTTAACATCGCGCTCAATGCCCAGGGCGTGGAGGCGATGTTCGGAACCTTGGGCGGTCGCGATTCCTGGGACAACCGGTTCGAACGTGAGGGCCGCGAGCAATACGCTGCGTTCGCGGAAACCGGGTTGCAATTGATTTCCACCGACCGCGTGGCGGCCGCCTCACGCGATCTGGATGCGGCAGATGGCGTCGACGGGATTGGAGCGATGCAGTGCGTCGCCGCTCGCTGACATGAGGGCTATACGCATCGCGCGTCATGGTGGGCCAGAGGTAATGGCTTTAGCCGAAGTCCAAGAGCCCACGCCAGGACCGCACGAAATCCGCGTGCGGCATCGCGCGATCGGCGTGAACTTCATCGACACGTACCATCGCTCGGGCCTGTACAAGATCGCGCTGCCGGGCGGTTTGGGGCTGGAGGCTGCGGGCGTTGTCGATTTGGTCGGCGAAGGCGTGACGCGCTTCAAGCACGGCGATCGGGTTGCGTATTGCAGCGGCCCCGTCGGCGCCTATTCCGAGGCGCATGTCGTTGCTGAGACAAAGGCGGTGAAGCTGCCGGACGGGATCGAGTTCGACATCGCCGCCGCCTCGCTGCTCAAAGGCATGACCGCGCGTTATCTTCTGAGAAAGACGTTTCGCGTGGAACCAGGCCAGTGGGCGTTGATCCATGCAGCCGCCGGGGGCGTCGGCCAGATTCTTGTACAATGGGCCAAACATCTTGGTGCGCTGGTGATCGCGACGACGGGAAGCGAAGACAAGGCGAACCTTGCGCGCGCCCTGGGCGCCGATCATGCGCTTGTACTTGGCGACGGCGATTTCGCGCCGCGCGTGCGCGCAATCGTGGGCGAGGGCGTGCATGTCGTGTACGATGGCGTCGGCAAGGACACGTGGGAGGGCTCGCTCGACAGCTTGCGCCCGCTTGGCATAATGGTGAGCTATGGCAATGCCTCGGGGCCGCCCCCGACGATCTCGCCTTTGCTTCTTTCGCAAAAAGGGTCGCTGTTCCTCACCCGCCCGACGCTGTTTCACTATACCGCGACGACGGAGCTGATGGATGAAACGGCCGCCGATTTGTTCGGCGTTCTGAAGAGCGGCGCCGTGAAGATCGCGCCGCCCACGCGCTACGCGCTGGCTGACGCGGCGCAAGCGCACCGCGATCTGGAAGCGCGCACGACGACAGGGAGCGTGGTGTTGAAGCCGTGAGCGGGCCGGTATCGGGCAAGGAGATGGATCGTGAGCGCCGGTTGAGGGCGGGCCGCCTTCCTGGGCTACAATTAGGCGTTAGGCGCGGCTCACTCCGCCATCTTTGGCGGCTCTTTCGGAGGGGGGCCTTGAAGGACGTGGATGAGCAGAAGCACGGCCATGGCGCCGAACATCATGGCGATTGTCGTCAGGACTTCCGGGGAGGGCATCATCGATCCTCCAGGCTCCACAAGATCGCTCTCGCGACAATATGAGCTGTAACGCCACTCGCTACAAGAGTGAGGCGGTCCGAGAACGAGAGGCTCGCTTCAAGCATAGGATTTATCGACGGCCCAACGAGCCCGGTCGCCAGAGTGGTAATGGCCAGCGCATTGAAGATCGCCGCCAGCGCCTTTTTCTGCTCGTTCCGCCCCTCGCGCGTCGGTGGGCGACGCCAGAAGCGGTCGAGGAAAGGCCCCCAGCGCATCGGGCTTGCCCTACGTATTCATGCTCTGGAAAAAGTCATCGTTGTTCTTCGAGCCCTTGAGCTTGTCGAGCAGGAACTCGATCGCATCCTGCGTGCCCATGGGCGAGAGGATGCGGCGG
>CADEEA010000081.1 GCA_902826245.1 uncultured Alphaproteobacteria bacterium
GCACGCGCTCATTGTAGCCGGTGATGTTGCGCACACCGAGCTTGGACATGGAGCGGTAACGCCCCTCCATCTCGCGCACGGTCCATTTCAGCGCGACGACGGCCTTCTTGGGATCGGTGACGACCGGGTGCAGCAGGTGCGGGATGCCCTCATAGACGCTGAGTTCCAGCATCTTCGGGTCGATCATGATGAAGCGGCACTCTTCCGGAGTGTGCTTGTACAAGAGCGACAGGATCATCGCATTGATGCCCACCGACTTGCCCGAGCCGGTGGTGCCGGCGATGAGCAGGTGGGGCATTTTGGTGAGGTCAGCCGCGAAGGGGTCGCCCTCGATGGTCTCGCCCAGCGCCAGCGGCAAATCGCCTTGCGTGCCGACGAAGGACGCGCTGTTCAAGAGCGAGCGCAGGAATACGGTCTCGCGCTTGCCGTTGGGCAGTTCGATGCCGATGGCGTTGCGGCCGGGGATGACGGCGACGCGTGCGGCGGTGGCGCTCATGGAGCGGGCGATGTCATCGGAGAGGCCGATCACGCGCGAGGATTTCACGCCTGCGGCGGGTTCGAATTCGAACAGGGTCACCACCGGGCCCGGCCGCGCGCTCAGCACTTCGCCTTGCACGCCGAAATCGGCGAGCACGCCTTCGAGTTGACGGCTCATCGCGTGCAACGTCTGTGCGTCGGTCTGCGTGACGCGGGGCTTTGGCGTGGTGAGGAGATCGGCTTCCGGCAGTTCGAACGGACGCCCAAAGCGGAAGGCGCTGGGTTGCTCGGGTTTACGCTTTTCCGCGCGTGGTTTGCGCTGGGCGACGGGCGCTGCTTCTTCATGACGCACCGGTGCGCGTTCGCGCGGGACCGCCGGACGCGGACGCATTTCGGTGCGGTGTTCGTCGCGGGGATCGACGATCGGCTCGCGCGGCGCTGGCGCGTCTTCGCGCCGTGTTTTTTCCGCTACGTAGCCAATTGCGCGTTGTGCAGCCCCGGCGCCGCCGACAGCGGCGCGCCGCGCGATCGCGGCGGCTTGGCGTACGTCTTCCGGACGCACCTGGAACGACCAGCCGATCGCAAGCAGGCCAGAGAGCGCGCAAAGGAACCCGGTGAGCACCTGGGGAAACGGCAATCCAGGCGCGCTGAGCAGCGCACCGATCAGACCACCCAGTCCGTCGCCGACAATGCCGCCGAAGCCGGTCTTCAGCGGCCAGCCTTCATAGGTCGGAATTGCGGAAACAGCCGCGGCGAGGAAGCTCACGCCCAGCGCCGCAAACAAAATTCGCCGGCCATTGATGCGCGCCACTAATTGGCGGCGCATGATGCGTAGCACGCCGGCGGCGAGGAATGCGGCCATCGCCAGATGCGCGCCTGCGCCGAGCGTCTGCATCAGCAGGTCGGCCAGAAATGCGCCGGGGCCGCCGAAAAGATTGTGCGTCGCCGCATCGCTTGCGACGTTGGGGCTGGGGTCCTCCGGCGAGTAAGTGAGCAATGCGCCCAGGCCATAGGCGCCGAAAATCGCAGCGCCCACGGACAAGGCGGCGCGCTTCAACGCGACGCGAGCCGCCGTCGAATGGGCGACAGGGGCGGTTCTTCCCCCCACGGAATAGGCGTCGTCGGTCATGGATGGCGGTGCTCGTTCTGCCCCGGAGGTACGGGCGGACTTTTGGCCCTGCCGGTAAATGAGCCGTGAAGATTTCGCCGCGAAGAGGGTTACCGCGGCATTCATGCGACAGGGGGGGCGGTCAAACGCTCTGTTGCGCATCAGGCCGCATGGCGAAGCGTTCGTGGCCGCGCTATCGTTCCCCATGAGCAACGGACGCTTCGACGCAGACGTGATCATCAGCGGCGGCGGGCTGGTGGGGCAGACTTTGGCGCTGGCGCTGGATCAGGCTGGCGTAGCGGTCATTGTCGTTGACGCGGCGAAACCAGCTGAGACGCTGGCGCCCGCGTTCGACGGCCGCGCCTTCGCCATCGCCTTCGCTTCGTTTCGGATGTGGCGCGCTTTAGGTTTAGGCGGGACGCTTGATGCGGTTGCGCAACCGATCGAACAAATTCTCGTGACCGATGGCAAGCTGGGTCAGGGAACGCGCCGCGGCGGACCGTCGCTGCTGCACCTGCATTTCGACCGCTCTGAGTTGCACGATACGGACGAGCCGCTCGGGCTGATGCTGGAAGCGCGCCATGTTCGCCTTGCGCTCGACAGCGCGGTGAAGGCGCGGCCTTCGATCCGCATGATCCAGCCGATGTCGGTCGCGGGCATCGAGCGGGACGCTGCGAGCGCAACAATAGCCTTGGCTGACGGCAAGAAGCTGCGTGCGCCCTTGCTCGTTGGCGCCGACGGACGGCGCTCGTTCGTGCGCGGCGCGCTCGGCATCCGCACCATCGGTTGGGACTATCCGGTGACTGCGATCGTCGCGACGATCCAGCACGAAAAACCACACGGCGCAGTGGCGCATGAATATTTTCTGCCCAACGGCCCGTTTGCAATTCTGCCGCTCAAGGGCGAGCGCTCGAATATCGTCTGGGCCGAGCCGCGCGCGGCGGCGGATGCGTTGCTGAAAATGCCGGAGCGGGATTTTCTCGACGAACTAAGCCGTCGCTTTGGCGATTTTCTTGGCGAACTCTCGCTCGAAGGTCCGCGTTTCGGCTATCCTCTATCGCTGCAACTGGCCGAGCGCATGATCGATGCGCGTGCCGCACTCGCGGGCGACAGCGCCCACGGCATCCATCCGCTCGCCGGGCAGGGATTGAATCTGGGCCTGAAGGATTGCGCCGCTTTAGCTGAGTGCATCGCCGACGGCATGGGCGTGGGGCTCGATCCCGGAGATGTTTCCATTCTGGAGCGCTATCAACGCTGGCGGCGCTTCGATAACGTGAGCATGGCGCTGGGCATGGAGTTTTTTGATCGCGTGTTCTCGAATGATTTCGCGCCGTTGCGAGCGGTGCGCGGGCTCGGCCTCGCTGCTGTCAACGCCGCCGGCCCGGCGCGGCGGTTCTTTATGAAATATGCCGGCGGCGCGGCGGGCGATTTGCCGAAGCTGCTTCGAGGCGAGAGCTTAGCGGCGTAGCGCAGCCTAGACACCCATTGCGAACGCGATGACGTTGCGGTGCGAGAAATGATCCATGAACACGCCCACCGCGCCGACCTTCGCCGAATTGTTCACGCCCAAGCTGGTCACCGTTCTGCGTGAGGGTTATGGCGCGGCGCAGCTGCGGGCCGACGCCATCGCCGGGCTTACCGTCGCGATTGTAGCGCTGCCGCTCTCCATGGCGATCGCCATCGCTTCTGGCGTCTCGCCAGCGCAGGGATTGATCACCGCGATTGTCGGGGGCCTCATAGTCTCAGCGCTTGGCGGCAGTCGCTTTCAGATTGGCGGACCGGCGGGGGCGTTCATCGTGCTCGTTTCGGCGTGCGTGAGCGCTCACGGAATCGCCGGACTCGTGCTCGCCGTGTTCATGTCCGGCTTCATGCTGGCCGCACTCGGTTGGTTGCGGCTTGGCGCGTATATCAAGTTTATCCCGTATCCGGTCACGGTCGGCTTCACTGCGGGGATCGCGATCATTATTCTTGCGAGCCAGGTGAAGGAATTGTTTGGGCTCACCTTGGCTGCGCCGGAGCCGGGCGCCTTGCTCGAAAAAATACCGGCGCTGTGGAGCGCGGTCGGAAGCTTCAATATTGCAAGTACAGCGCTTGCGGCTGCCTCCGTCGCCGCGATCTTTCTGCTGAAACGCTATCTGCCGCGCTGGCCGGGCTTGCTGCTTGTTGTTGTCGGGGCATCGCTTATTGCAGCTCTGTTGCATCTGCCGATCGACACGGTCGGCTCGCGCTTTGGCGCTTTGCCGCATTTTCTTCCCGCGCCGCATTGGCCGGAATTCAGCCCGCAACTCGCCATCGATGTACTGCCCAACGCGCTTTCTTTCACCCTGCTTGGCGCCATTGAATCGCTCCTGTCAGCCGTGGTTGCTGACGGCATGACTGGGCGGCGGCATCGCTCGAATTGCGAACTGGTTGCGCAGGGGGCGGCGAATGTAGGTTCGGCGCTGTTCGGCGGCATATGCGTTACTGGAACCATAGCGCGCACCGCAACCAATGTGCGGGCGGGCGCGCATGGGCCGGTATCGGGCATGCTGCATTCGTTGTTTTTGTTGGTGCTGATGTTGGCGGCGGCGCCGCTAGCCGAGTTCATCCCAATGGCGGTGTTGGCCGCCGTTCTGGTCACGGTGGCGTGGAACATGGTGGAGCGCCGCGCGATCGCCGGCCTGCTGCGGGCGTCGCGCGGCGATGCGGTCGTGCTGGTTACAACCTTCGCGCTCACCATCTTCCGCGATCTTTCCGAGGCCATAATTATCGGATTTGCGCTTGGCTCGTTGTTGTTCATCAACCGCATGTCGAAGGCGGCGGCGGTGACCGCGGAGGCGCCGTTCGTTCGCGACGATGAGGCCGACAAGACTGAGGCGAGCGGCGCTTATTTAAGCGCCGCCGCGAGCGACCCGACAATCGTCGTGTATCGGATCTCCGGTGCGTTTTTCTTCGGCGCCGCTGCCTCCATCGGCGCCGTGCTTGAGCGCATCGGCGACGCCCACCGCGTGCTCATCGTCGATTTTTCAGCGGTGCCGTACGTCGATTCTACCGCCGCAAATACGATCAAGGGCTTGGCCCGGAGCGCCGCCAGACGTGGCGTGCGCGTGTATTTGACCGGGGTCTCGGCGGCGATCAGGCGCGAATTCTCGCTGCACGGATTGGACCGAGAGCAGGCGTTTTATGAAACCAGCATTGAGAGTGCAGTGAAGGCGATCGCCGCGGGAAAGAATTGAACGTGCGGCGTCGAGCCGCACAACCTAGAAGGGTCACTCGGTGACGCGGGCTCTGCTGCAGGGTATTTCTGAAGGAAGCATGCTGGGGGCAATGAGCAACCGACGATCGGGCTGGGCCCAGATCTTCCTGGCGTTGGCGATGTTGGCCTTCGCCGTGCGCTCGCTGACGCCTGTGGGCTACATGCTTGCGCCCGGCTCCGACGGCCGATTCCTTACGGTAACCGTGTGTTCGCAACATGGCGCCATCGATGTCGTGCTCGATCGCGAGACGGGCGAGTTCGTCACCGAGGCGGACCGCAGACAATCAGGTGGCGACGAGGACGAAGCCTCTAGCTTCGGCCCATGCGTATTTGCGGCGTCGGCCAGCCTCGCGCCTCCGGTGGCCGCGCCGGCTTTGCTGTCGATGCCGGTCATTGCTGACGCGCCAACTTATGGCGCCGACCGGGTCTTCGTCGGGGCGGGGTTGGCCGCGCCGCCGCCCTGGGCCACCGGGCCTCCTCCAATCGTCTGATTTGTATCGAACGCTCTGGCGTGATCGCCAGAGCGTTGTTGGGCGCGCCCTCGGGCCGCTCGCATCACAATTTCATTCGAGGAACACTCATGACCAAATCTTGTCTGCGCGCGGGCGTGTCCGCGCTATCATATTTCGCCGTCGCATTCTCTGGCGTCGCCCTCGCCCACCACGCCGCAGGCCCGGGCAATTCCGGCGGCAGCGGGCCGGTCAACACCATTTCAGCGGGCACTTTGGAGGAGGGCGATGTCGTTGCCGGCATTTCCGTCGATCAGAGCGACTTCGACGCGCTGAGTGACGAGACGTTGGCGGAGGCCGCGGAAGCTGCAGCTGGCAGCGGCGATCCGGAAGCGCATTTCCATTCCCTCGACGGCATCACAACCAGCACGCTGTCGCTCTCCTACGGCGTGAGCAACGATTTGATGGTGACGGCGCGCCTGCCTTACGTGCGTCGCGAAGACATCCGCGAGGGTCATGCGCACGAAGAAAGCCCGGGGGTATTTCACGGCGAGGCGCATGGCCTCGGCGATTCCGAGGGCTGGGGCGATTTATCGATCGTGGCGCAATGGCGGTTCTTCCACGAAGAGGCAGCCAACACGCAGGTGGCGGCCTTGTTTGGGATCGAGGCGCCAACTGGGGAAACCAAAAAGGCGAACGCAGAAGACGAACGGTTCGACGCTGAATTTCAGCCGGGCTCAGATTCCTGGGATTATTTCCTGGGCCTCGCCGCTTCTCGCGGCGCCGGGCGTTGGAGTTTCAGCGCCAGCGGCATCTATACCTTTGCTGGCGACGGCCTCGGCGCCAACCTCGGCGATCGTTTTGCGTACGGCGCAGCCGGCGTCTATCGCGTATCGGGCGCACCCGCCCACAGTGACGCCGGCGAAGCGGCGCACCATCACGGAGCGGCGCTCGATCTTGTGCTTGAGCTGTCGGGCGAATGGCACGGTAGACAAGAAGAGGCCGGTGAGACCGAGCGGGATTCGGGCGGGCACGTCCTCTATGTCGCCCCCGGACTGCGTTACACGCTGGACGCGTTTTCGGCATTTGCCTCGGTTGGCGTGCCGACGATCTCAGACTTCAACGGTTTGCAGGCCGAGCCCGGCGTGCGCGCAAATATTGGCGCCGGCTATCGTTTCTAGCCTCAGCCGAAGCGCAACTCATGCAACACTCATCCCCGGAAATTCGGGGATGAGTGTTGACGTAGACCAATCTGTCCGACCCAGGAGCCGCAAAATGTTGCGACGTTTCTTTTCTTTCACGACGATCACTTTGCTTCTCGCCGCCCAGGCGCCGCCCGCTTCCGCGCATACCCTGCTGGAGAGGTCGTGGCCGCGCGCGGAGGAGGTCGCGACGCCAGCCCCGACATCGCTGCGCTTGCGCTTCACCGAACGGATCGAGCCGGCGCTCGCACGGGTGACGATGACGTCGGCGCGCGGGACAAGTGTTGGGCTAGGCCCACTCGCGCTCGAGGCTGGCAATCGCAGAACGATCGCCGTTCCGATCGCCGGCGCCTTGGCGGCGGAGGAATATGAAGTGTTCTGGCGCGTCGTCTCCGCCGACGGGCATCCGTCGGAAGGTCGCTATCGGTTTTCGGTTGCGCCATGAACCTCGAAGCATGGACCGCTTTGTTGCGGTTCACGCACATAGGCGCATCGCTGTTTCTGCTCGGCGCCCTGACATTCCCACTCTACGCGCGGTGCGATCCGCTGACGCGCCGGGTCAAGCGAATGCTAACGCTGGCGGCGTTAGGCGCAGGCGCAGCGTGGATAGGTGCGATGGCCGTGGGCGTAGCGGGGAGCGGAGACGCTCTCGACGCCGGCTGGCTGCAGGCGCTCTTTCTCGCAACTGACTTTGGACGCGCCTGGCTGCTGCACCTGACGCTGACGGCGGTGCTGGCGATCTTGGCGTTTGCAACGAGGCTTGGCGTTCTGGGCATTGGCGTCTCCGCTGCTCAGGTGGGTTCGCTGGCGCTGTTCGGGCACAGCGCTGCGCTCGATGGCTGGCAGGCAAACGTTGTGATGGCGGCACACGCCGCACATGTGCTTGGCGGCGGAATATGGATGGGCGGGGCATTGTCTCTTTTGCTTTACCTCAGGCGGGCAGATGACGCGGCAAGCGTTGCTGTCGCGCGACGCTTTTCTTTTGCGGGATATTTTGCCGTCGCAGCGGTGGCTTTCGGTGGGGCGATAAATCTCCGCCTCGTCGCCGGCGTCTGGTTTCCGGACGTCAACACGCGGTATGGCGCGCTGATGGCGTTCAAGACCGCGCTCGCCGCATCAATATTCGCGCTGGCTGCGTTCAACCGGCTGTTCGCTTCAAAAAGCGGACGGCGCGGTTCGTTGATGGGCTCGATCGTAGCGGAGCATGTGTTGTTTCTGATGGTTCTGATGCTGGCTGCGCTCGTCTCAGTTGAGAATCCGCACCGTTGAGTCACGCCTCGTCGCGCAGGCCGCGCAGGCGCAGGGTCTCTCGGTAGGCGCTCATCTTCGCTTCTTTGTCGCGACCGAGCTCGTAGAGCAGGTCCCAGGAATAAAGCCCGGTGTCGTGGCCGTCGTCGAAGCTGATGCGCACCGCGTAGCGCCCGACCGGCTCGGCGTTGGTGACGCCGATATTGGCTTTGCCGGCGACAGGCGGAGGCGTGGTTACGCCGCCATGGCCCTTGTTCTCGGCGGAGGGGCTCTCCACGCGAAGCAGTTCAAAAGGAATATCGAAAGCAGCGCCGTCGTCGAAGGCGATGCGCAGCAATTTCGCGGCACGGTCGAACAAGAGATCGCTCGGCCAGGGGCGGGAAACGCTCATTCGTCTGCACCCAATTCGCGCGCTTCGTCGACAAGCATAATTGGCACGCCGTCGCGCACTGGATAGGCGAGGCGCGCGCTTGCGCTGATCAGCTCTTGTCGGTCGCGATCGTAGCGCATCGGCGTGCGTGATTGTGGGCAGACTAAGACCTCGAGCAGTTTGGGATCCGGCTCGTTCATTGCATCGGCCGCTGTCTGCCGCCGTCGGCAGCGTCCCATTCAAGCAACGCAACCAGCGTGCGCTCGCGCTCTTCTAGCGTTTTCGCCTCCAGCAGCGCCTGTTTCGCGCCGGAATCGAACGGGCATATTTGCGCGGCGACGTTTATGATGGTCTCGGTGGGCGCCTGCTCAACCGAGTCCCAATCCACTTGAAAGCCGTGCAGTCCTGCATAACGCTTTAGAATCGCAATCAGCGAGTCGCGGTCGATGCGCTCGCCGCGCGCCTGCGTGAAATCGCCGGCGAAGCTTTCATAGCTCACGATTGCTTGCCGGTAGGGCGCACCGGTGTCGAACTCGCGTTCGAGCTCGAAACGGCACATGCCGGTGAGCGTGATCAAATAACGCCCGTCTTCGGTCTCGGTGAAGCCGGTGATGCGGCCCGCCGTGCCGATTTCAACAAGCGTTGGGGAGGGCGCTGCTTCCTCACCGGCTGTGGGCTGAATGACGCCGATGACCCGGTCTCCGCCCAGCACATCGTCGACCATGTTGAGATAGCGGGGTTCGAAGATATTGAAGGCGATCACGCCGCGCGGCATCAGAATCGCGCCCGCCAACGGAAACAGCGGGATCGTCTGCGGCAGGTCCGCAGGCTTGCGATAGCCGAACGCGCTCATGA
>CADEEA010000082.1 GCA_902826245.1 uncultured Alphaproteobacteria bacterium
CGAACATGTTGCGCGGGAAATTTTCCGGCGCGTCCGGGTCCATGCAGCTCATTTCAAGCCGCTTTGCCGATAGCTCGCGCACGGCGTAGGCTTTCGGGTCCATGCCCTCAGCTTTGGCACGCTGGCACACCTCGATCGGATTCACTTTCAACGCCGGCGTCGAGGGCAGCCAACCCATGCGTTCGGCCTTGGCGTTATAATCAATGAAGGTCTTGCCCCAATCACCATCCGGCGCGGTGGGTGAGAGCAATTCATCGACGTCGAGCGTTTCGTATCGCCACTGATCTGTGTGCGCGTAGAAGAAGCTGGTCGAGTTTTGCTGCCGCGGCGGCCGCGCCCAGTCGAGCGCAAACGCGATAGGCGCCCAGCCCGACTGGGGCCTGAGTTTTTCTTGGCCCACATAGTGCGACCAGCCGCCACCAGACTGGCCGACGCAGCCGCACATCACCAGGAGATTGATTACCCCCCGGTAATTCATATCCATGTGATACCAATGGTTCATCGCCGCACCGATGATGATCATCGAGCGGCCATTGGTTTTCTCGGCATTGGTGGCGAAGCCGCGCGCCGTGGCGATGATCTGCGCGCGTGGAACACTGGTCACCGCTTCGGCCCATGCCGGCGTGTAGGGTTCGAGGTCGTCGAAGCTCTTCGGCAGATGCTCCCCGCCCAGCCCCTGATCGACGCCGTAATTGGCGAGGAAGAGATCGTACACGCTGGCGACTAGCGCTTCGCCATCCTTCAGCGCCAATTTCTTGACCGGAATGTTGCGCTTCAGCGTGCTCGGATGATCGGTGGACGCAAAACCGTTCGACGCCGTGTTGGCGAAGTACGGGAACAGCACCTCCGCCACTTCATCATGCGCCCCCTTGAGGCCCAAGCGCAGCTTCACGTCGCGCCCGTTAGCGTCCTTCTCTTCAAGGTTCCACTTGCCCTCTTCGCCCCAACGGAATCCAATAGCGCCGGAGGGCACGACGATTTGTCCCGTCGCTTCATCGACGCTGACGGTCTTCCAATCTGGATTGTTGGCCTGACCCAGACCATCTGCGAAGTCGGACGCGCGCAGCAGCCGCTCAGGCACATAAGCGCCATCCTTTGCGACGAGCCGCACCAGCAGCGGCATGTCGGAGTATTTGCGCACATAATCGCGGAAGTAAGGAACCTCACGGTCGCGGTGGAACTCGGTCAGCACGACATGGCCCATCGCCATGGCCAGCGCCGCATCCGTGCCCTGTTTCACGCTGATCCAGAGATCGGCGAACTTCGACGCCTCGGAATAATCTGGGCTGATGACGACCGACTTCGTGCCCTTATAGCGCACCTCGGTATAGAAATGCGCATCCGGCGTGCGCGTTTGCGGGACGTTCGAGCCCCAGACGATGATGAAGCCCGAATTGTACCAATCGGCGCTTTCGGGAACGTCGGTCTGTTCGCCCCACGTCTGGGGCGACGCCGGCGGCAGATCGCAATACCAATCGTAGAACGAACCGCAGGCGCCGCCGAGCAATTGCAGATAGCGCGCGCCGGCTGCGTAAGAAATCATCGACATCGCCGGAATCGGCGAAAACCCGAATACGCGATCCGGACCCCATTTCTTCACCGTGTAGGCGTTCGCCGCGGCGATAATCTCGGTGACTTCATCCCACTTGGCGCGCACGAAGCCGCCGCCGCCTCGGCGCGTCATGTAGGATTTGCGCTTCGCTTCATCCTCAACGATTGACGCCCACGCCGCGATGGGTGGCTTGTGCGCGCGCGCTTCACGCCACAGCTTCACCAAGCGCGCCCGCACCAGCGGGTATTTTACGCGGTTGGATGAGTAGAGATACCAGGAGTAAGAGGCCCCGCGCGAGCACCCGCGCGGCTCGTGGTTTGGCAGATCAGGCCGCGTGCGAGGATAATCCGTCTGCTGCGTCTCCCAGGTTACGATGCCGCCTTTGACATAAATCTTCCACGAGCAAGAACCGGTGCAATTGGCGCCATGCGTGGAGCGGACGATCTTGTCGTGCTGCCAGCGATGGCGATAGGCCTCCTCCCAGGTGCGGTCTTCATTGTTCATCACACCATGACCGTCCGCGAAGGTCTCGGTCTTGCGTGTGAAGAACAGCAGGCGGTCGAGGACATGGCTCATCTGTCGTTTCCTCTATTCAGCTGCGACGGGTTGGCCAGGCGAACGTCGTTTGTTCTCGACATCGAACAAAAGGCCGCCCGGTCGCGCATACACCCACCACGTAATCGCGAGACATGAGACGTAGAAAGCGAGGAAGCCGTAGAGCGCCGCCTCAGCGCTGCCGGTTGCGGAGATCGAGAAACCGAAGCTCTTGGGAATGAAGAAGGCGCCATAGGCGGCGATTGCGGAGGTAAAGCCGGTGATGGCCGCGCTTTCCTTCTCGGCTTGCTTGAATTGTTGCTCCGCACTCATTTGCGGTTCAAGTCGCGCTACTTCCTTGCGCATGATCGCTGGGATCATCTGGAATGTGGACGCATTGCCGACGCCACTCGCAAAGAAGAGCAGCATGAAGCTTGCAAAGAAGCCCGCGAAGGCGCCCGGCTGATCCTTAGCGCCGAGAAAGTAGAGCACGCCGACTGTGCCCAGCATCATCAGCGCGAAGACCGCGAGCGTCACCTTGGCGCCGCCGTACTTGTCCGACACCCAGCCAGTCAGCGAGCGCGACAGCGCGCCAACCAACGGCCCCAGAAATGCGATCTGCAGCACATTGACATCCGGAAACTGCGTGCGCGTCAGCAACGGGAACGCCGCCGAATAGCCGATGAACGACCCGAACGTGCCGGTATAGAGCCAGCACATGATCCAATTCTGCGTGCGCTTGAAGATCACCGCCTGGTCCGCGAACGAAGCCTTGGCGGTAGAGAGGTCGTTCATCCCGAACCAGGCGGCAAACGCGCTCGCGACGATGAACGGAACCCAAATGAAACCCGCGTTCTGCAAGAAGAGTTGCTCGCCCTCGCCCGTCAGCTGCGGGGCGCCGCCCAGCGCGCCGAACACGCCCATTGTGATGATGATCGGTACGATGAATTGCATGACGCTGACGCCGAGATTACCGAGACCGGCGTTGAGCGCGAGCGCATTGCCCTTCTCTTTCTTCGGAAAGAAGAAGCTGATGTTGGACATCGACGAAGCGAAATTGCCGCCGCCGAAGCCGCACAGCAACGCCAAACCCAACATCACCCAATACGGCGTTTCCGGATTTTGCACGGCGAAGCCGATGCCCAGCGCAGGGATGAGTAGCGACCATGTCGTCAGCGTCGTCCACAGCCGACCACCGAATACGGGAACCATGAAGCTGTAGAAGATACGCAGCGTGGCGCCGGAAAGCCCGGGCAACGCCGCCAGCCAGAAGAGCTGATCGGTGTCGTAGTCGAAGCCGATCGCGGGCAGCTTGGCGACGACGACAGACCAAACCATCCACACCGCGAAGGACAACAGTAGCGCGGGAATCGAGAGCCAGAGATTGCGGTTGGCGGTGGCCTTTCCCGTCTTGCCCCAAAAATCCGCATCTTCCGGACGCCACTCGGTGATCAGCTTCGGCGCAAGTGCTTCTGCTTGCTTGGGTGTGTGGATCGGCTGCATTTCCGGCAGCTGTGGCAACCCCTCTAGCGCGCCAGCCGCTGCTTCGCGCTCCATGTGCAGGATAGCGAAGTGCATCCACAGCAGCGATGCCGTCGCGATCGCGAACAGCAACATGAAGCAGCTCGTCCATACGCCGGTGAGATCATTCAGGACGCCAAAGAGGATCGGTAAAATGAAGCCGCCAAGGCCCCCAATCATGCCGACAAGACCGCCGACCGAGCCAACGTCCTTGGGGTAATAAATCGGGATGTGCTTGAAGACCGCCGCTTTGCCCAAGCTCATGAAAAAGCCGAGCACGAACGCGGCGACGATGAAGCCGATCGGCCCAATGGCGAAGCGAAACTCAATCGGTCCTCTGATCCCGTCCACGACATAGGTCGTCGCCGGATAGGAGAGGATAAAGGTCGCGAGCATCGAGACCAGGAAGGTCCAATACATCACCTTGCGCGCGCCGACCTTGTCGGAAAGGAAGCCGCCATAGATTCGGAACAGCGACGCCGGAATTGAGTACGCGGCCGCGATCATTCCCGCCGTGCGAAGGTCGAAACCGTAGGCGCCGATCAGATAGCGCGGCAGCCACAGTGCGAGCGCGACGAAAGCGCCGAACACGAAGAAATAGTAGAGCGCGAAACGCCAGACCTGAACGTTCTTCAGCGGCCCGAACTGCTCGGCGAGCGAGCGCGGCTTGACGCCAAGCCGGCGCCGCTCAGCGAGATCCGGATCGTCTTTCGTGGTGATGAAGAACAACACCGCCATAACAACGAGCGCGCCGGCCCAAATCTGCGCCACGGCTTCCCAACCCATCGACGCGAGCACGATCGGCGCTGCAAACTTCGTCACCGCTGCACCGACATTGCCGGCGCCGAAAATACCCAGCGCCGTCCCTTGGCTCTTTTGCGGGAAGAACTTCGAGACATAGGTAATGCCGACCGCAAACGAGCCGCCCGCGATGCCGACGCCAAGCGCAGCCAAGAGGAATTGCGGATAGGTCTCGGCGTAGGAGAGCAGAAAGGTCGCCACCGCGGCCGATAGCATCACGCCAGCGTAGACGATGCGTCCCCCGATCTGGTCGGTCCAGACGCCCAGCAGCAAGCGGATCAGAGAGCCGGTCAGGATCGGCGTGCCGACCAGGAGCCCGAACTGCGTCTCGGAAAGACCTAGGTCGTTTTTGATCTGCACGCCAAGAATTGAGAAGATCGTCCACACCGCGAAGCAGGTTGTGAACGCAATCGTGCTCATCCAAAGCGCGCCCGTCGCGCCAGACGCCGGTCTCTCGGTAGCGGTGACCATCGCTTCGCCCCTCGCCAGTAACCCACCCACGTGCGTGGGCGCGAGGCGACCATGGGCTGCGCGCGCCGCGCCTCACTTGATCTCTGCTAAGCGAAAGCCGCCCGGGCGTCGAAATAATCGAGGACCGCAACTCCGTCGCACCGCGGCCTGGCGAAAAATTGCCTCTCAATTGCGTTCGGGAGCTCTTGGCCTTGATGTCGATCAGCCCAATGAAGCGCGATGATCGCTAACGGCGCTCCGAATTGATGGAGATCAAGAGTCGCAATTGCGCGGCACGGTAAGCATCACGCTTCGCTGATTGCACGAGGCTGGACATGCGCCCCACCGATACTCCCAAAGTTCGCGCATTGCCGATATTTGCGAACGTCAGCGACGAAACCTTCAACCGCGTCACGGGCGCCGCCTATCTCCAACGCTTTCCGGCAAACACCACGCTGCTTCTCGAAGGCGACCCCGTGGACTTTCTCTATGTGCTGCTTGAGGGGCAGGTCGAACTGCAGGGCACCTGGAAAGACAAGGAAACCACGCTCACCATTCTGCGGCCGGTCTCGACCTTCATCCTCGCGGCAGTGGTGTTGGACGCGGATGCGCTGATGTCGGCCCGCACACTCGAACGCTGCGAAATTCTCATGATCTCAGGCGACGCCATCCGCACTGCGATGGCCGAGGACGCCCGCTTCGCGGTCGCCGTGGCGCGCGAACTCTCGGGTTGCTATCGCGGCCTGGTGCGCACGATCAAGAATCAGAAATTGCGTGGCGGCGTTGAGCGACTTGCCAATTACCTGTTCACCCTGCGCGCGAAATCCGGCGGTGGCGATAGTGTGCATCTTCCGCACGAGAAGCGCGTGCTTGCCGCGTTGCTCGGCATGACGCCGGAAAATCTCTCGCGCGCCTTCGCCACGCTTGGCGGCTATGGCGTCGAAGTGAACGGCGCAGACGTGCGCCTGAGCAAGCTGGGCGACCTAGAACGCCTCGCCCGGCCTGATCCGTTGATCGACAATCATGCGCCCCGAGGGCCGAGCCTATCGGCTGAAGCAGACGCCGAAATTTGGTCGACCGAACATCAGCGCGCTGGGGGCGCGCGCTCCTAGCGCCGCAGTCGACTCTCTACGCTGATGAAGCAGAATTTTAGCCGCCGACCTCGGCCAGCTGTCGCGTATCGCCATACTGGCCCTTGGCAAGATCATGCCCTCGGGCTTTCCCGCTCAATGCGCCGGAGATTCGCTCAACTAGCGCGGTTGCCTGCCTATCCTCCTGCAACAAGTCGCGCAGATCAACGCCACCTTCGCCAAACAAGCACAACCGCAACTTGCCGCGCGCCGTCACGCGCAATCTGTTGCAAGTGTCGCAGAAACCCGACGCATATGGCGCGATGAGGCCAAAGCGGCCGAGATAGTCGGGATGTTCGTACTCGATAGCGGGGCCGGCGTCGGCGGCCCGTGCAACAGCTGACCAACCCCGCGCGCCGAGCCAATCGGACAGCGTCGAGCCGCGAACATGCTGGGCTTGGAAATAGTCTGCATTATCGCCCGTGCGCATGAGTTCGATGAAGCGAACACTGACTGGCCGAAATCGGATGAAGTCCGCGAACTCCTCGAAGCATTTGCCCTGAGTGTCGCGCAGCAACACAGCGTTGAACTTGGTATGAAGCCCGCGTTCCATAGCCCGCTCGATCCCATCAAGGACCTCCGCAAGTCGGTCATGCCCGGTAATCGCGGTGAACGACTCTTGGTCGAGGCTGTCGATGCTCACATTGAGATGCGTGAGTCCGGCTTCCGCCCAGGCCTCGACGCGCCGCGCAAGCGTCCAGCCGTTGGTGGTGAGTGCGATCTTCTCAACACCTGCATCGGCGACGGCCGCAATGATGTCGATGAGGTCCCCACGCACGCTCGGCTCGCCGCCGGTCAGCCGCACCTTGTGTACACCGAGCGACCGGAACGCGCGCACCACTCGCGCGATCTCATCAACCGAGAGGAAATCGTGAGGCGCGCGCTTGCGATAGCCGTTGGGCAAACAATAGGTGCACCGGAAATTGCACGCCTCGGTTATCGACAGGCGCAGATAGGGAAAGCGACGGCCGAAGCCGTCCTCAAGATGCCGCACGCCACCGCCCCTTTCCAAACACGGGAGGAGACGGCGTTTCCACGCGTCTCCCTTGGCGCGACGGACAGAGACCGATTTCTCAACCCGCCGCGCCCGGCCCCGGCGTCATTGCATGTGGGAGAACCTTAGACGCCGGGGCTCGGAGCACAGACACTATCGCGCAGCGCGGATTGCCCCACCTTGACGCCCCGTCCTCGCCCAGTTGATGGCGATCAATCGGCGTTCAAAACCGTCAAGCCTTTTGCGAGGCTCTCAACACCCGCTGCTTGGTTGCGTGCTTGGCGTGTCTTGGTCGATCCGCACGGGGCGACCAATCTGGTCGCCGCCGCTCTTCACCGCCTCCACGATCCAGAACGAGACCGGTTCGCCGAAGGCGATGAACACGAACAGGCTGGTCATCAACCAATCGGGCGGCGCGACCACGCCTGCGCTTGGCGCAACCGCGACCGCGATCTGCCAACCATGGTGGAGCCCCATCGCCGATACCGCGTCAAAGCCAAGCGCGACCAATGCCGCGGCGCAGAACGACCATTTGAGCCCAGCAGCGCGCGCCCGCCGCGCCTCGACCGCCATGTTGCTGCAGACGCCCTGCGCAACCAGGCAAACGGCAGCCATCAGCGCCCCGCCCGCAACCAGCGCCAATTCACGCGGCAACAAACCATAATGGGTAAGCCACCCCCAGGTGCCGAACAGCGCGATAATGGCGCTCGGCGACACCGCAAACCGCATGGTCCAAAGATGCGAGAGGGTAGAGGGTGATTGCTCAGAATTGCTCATGGTCGCCGCGCCTGATTTCTCGGCCATCGCCCCCATCGGAGACGCCGCGCCTTAATGAGTCCTTGCCGGAGAAACGCGGCGCCAAGACGGTTGCGACACGCACGAACATCCGCGCACGCCCCCGCCCTGCGGCGAATGCGGAAAATATTTTTGAGGACGAAAACGCCACCCTCAACGCAAGATTATTGCGCGCGAACGCTCAGATTTTCGTGGGCAGGGAAAAACCTGATAGCAAGAAATCGGGGGTTTTCGCTTTGATTCCATAACGCTGCGCCAAAGGCGCTGGTGGAAGGGGCTGGATTCGAACCAGCGTACGCTCTCGCGGGCAGATTTACA
>CADEEA010000083.1 GCA_902826245.1 uncultured Alphaproteobacteria bacterium
GACGGCGGAGGGAGGAGCTCGAAACCTCAAGCACAAACACCGCTCCAACAAACCCCAGCACCGTCATTCCGGGGCATCGCGCAGCGATGAACCCGGAACCCAGGGGCCAACGCTTTGCTGTTTGCTGCTGCGTGTTTGAGAGCGAAAGCTGTTGCGGGACTTGCGCGCTACGCTCCCCTGGGTTCCGGGTTCTCGGCTATCGCCGAGCCCCGGAATGACGCTGCTGATGGTAATAGCGAAATCCGGCGCGCATAGGATCCCGTACAACACCCACCGCCAGCGCTTCCCCCTCACCCTGCCCTCTCCCCCCTCTCGGGGGGCGAGGGTTCCAGCGCCGCTCGTGCTCCTCTCCCTCCTTTGGGAGGGAGAGGCGGGGTGAGGGTGGAGCGCTGGTATTTGTACACACGACGATCCGTGGCATGAGCAATGAAGCACCGTCATTCCGGGGCATCGCGCAGCGATGAACCCGGAAGCCAGGGGCCAACGCTTTGCTGTTTGCTGCTGCGTGGTTGAGAGAAAGCTGAGGCGGGATTTGCGTTCTACGATCCCCTGGGTTCCGGGTTCGGCCTACGGCCGCCCCGGAATGACGACGCTGGGTTCTTGATGAAAGTGCTCGCGGCAACATGGCGCGCTACGAGTGCATCGCGGTCCAGAAGACGTGGATAGATTCCGCTCTACCCCCGCGAAAAACCCGCTCCCGCCCAGCAAAATCAAGCATGCGTGCGAAAACTATCCGACCGAATTGGCGCGGGCATAAACTGACCTTCGCCATGAACGCTCCGCCCTCAACCGACACCCCCGCACGCGCCGCGCCGCTCGATCTATGGCGCGCGGCGGCGGCGTTTTTGCACATGCTGCATGCTTTGTTCGGCGACCCGCGCGCGGTTGCTTCGCGCAATACGCTGGCTGCCGTGACGTACAAGATGATCGCCGCCTGGCTGCGCGCTGGCGAGGCGATGATGCGGCGCCTGTTGTTGATCGAGGCGGCGGCGTTGCCGAAACCCGAGCCGCGCTTGCAGCGGCCGGCTTCGCGTACGCGTGTACGCAAACTTATGCGTTTCGAGGCCGAACATCCAGAGCTCTGGCGCGTCAGTTTCCGCTGCTTCGCGGATGCGCCGCGGGCCGCGGCGCCGACCGCACGTCGCGCGCGCCAAAGCCAAAACACCCAAACGCAAAAACTCCGCTCCGCCTGGCCGCTCGCCGAGCGTTACGAAGCGCTGCTGCGCGTGTTCAACGATCCCAGCGCTTGCGCGCGCCGGCTCGCGCGACGCCTGCACGCAGCACCCCAGCGCACCGCCGCACTCTTGCGTACGCCGCCAGAAGCGGAAGCCCGCATCGAGCGCTTCGCCGAACTCACCGCCGCCGCGACAGCGCAGGCGTTGCGGTTTAATTCGAGTTGAGGAATGCGTTCCTAAGGACGACAGGCGCAACGCCCGGCGTCGCGCTTCGACAGGCTCAGCGTGACGCTGTTGCTGTTGAAGGCCGCGCCAGCTGACGCGTGTGTGAAGGGCTCGCACAGCCCCTATTCGATATCTTCCACCTTCGCTTCGCCCGCCCCGCTCACGCGCGCAGCCAGCGACGCCGCCATGAATTGATCGAGATCGCCGTCAAGCACGCCGGCGGTGTCGGAGGTTTCCACCCCGGTGCGCAGATCCTTCACCATCTGGTAGGGCTGCAACACATAGGAGCGGATCTGGCGGCCCCAACCGATCTCGGTTTTTGAATCCTGCAGCTGCTGAGCCGCCGCCTCGCGCTTTTGCAGTTCCGCTTCGTACATACGCGCGCGCAGCATGTCCCAGGCGGCGGCGCGGTTCTTGTGCTGGCTGCGCTCAGCCTGGCAGGCAACGACAATGCCCGTGGGCATGTGGGTCAAGCGTACCGCGCTGTCGGTTTTGTTTACGTGCTGGCCGCCGGCGCCGGAGGAGCGATAGGTATCGGTGCGCACGTCCTTTTCGTTGATCTCGATGTCGATGCTGTCGTCGATCTTGGGATACACCCAGACGCTCGCGAACGAGGTGTGGCGCCGCGCATTGGAATCGTAGGGGCTGATGCGCACGAGACGATGCACGCCGGCTTCGGTCTTGAGCCAGCCATAGGCGTTTTCGCCTTGCACCAGGATGGTCGCCGATTTGATGCCGGCGGTGTCGCCGCCCTGCTCTTCGAGCAGATCGGCCTTGAAGCCGCGCGCACCGGCCCAGCGCAGGTACATGCGCAGCAGCATCTCGGTCCAATCCTGGCTCTCGGTGCCGCCCGCGCCGGAATTGAACTCGACATAAGCGTCGTTGCCGTCGGCTTCGCCGGAGAGCAGCGCTTCGAGCTCGGCCTTGGCGGCGCGCTCCTGCGTCTTAACCAGCGTCGCTTGCGCTTCATCGACGAGCGCTGCATCGCCCTCGGCCTCGGCCATCTCGGCGAGCTCAGTGGAGTCTCGCAATTCGCGTTCGATCGTCAGGATCGAGTTCATGCCGCTTTCGAGCTTGTTGCGCTCGCGCATGAACTTCTGCGCTTTGGCGGGATCGTTCCAGAAGTCCGGGCGCTCGGAGAGAGCGGTCAGTTCATCGAAGCGAACAATGGCGCGATCCCAGTCAAAGACGCCTCCGCAGCAAAGCGATTGCGGATTCGATCTGTTCGGCAAGTTGGACGATTTCGGCGCGCATTGGAGTTTCCTGGAATCTGAAGCCCGGAAGATAGGCGCGGACGCCGCGAGCGCCAACCTTCTGATGCCAAGGCCATAACACACCATCTACAGAGGCCGTCATTCCGGGGCCGCCGGAGGCGGAACCCGGAACCCAGGGGATCGTAGTGCGTGGCTGTCGCCCCTGGGTTCCGGGTCTCGCTCCGCGAGCCCGGAATGACGGAGCCAAGAATTCTCAAGGAAGTGTTTGTGGCATTTGCCCTCAATACAACCCCGTCGATTCCTCAGTCTGCGGCTGCTGCTGCTGGTTGTTTTGCGGCGAACGCGCGCCGTCGCCTTCAGTGGGCGCGTAGACGCCTTCGAGCCCGGAGAGGGCGCGTGGGTCGATGGGGTCGGTGCCGCCGAACACGAACGGAGAGGAACTGACATTCCGCGTCGGCTCGGTGCCGCAGCGGAAAAACTCCAGGATCGTGTCGTCGGAAGCGACATCCGAGGCCGGAAGCAATCCGGTGCGCGGATCGATGCGCACCATGCGAATGCCGTTGGAGACGCAAGGCTCAGGCGCCGAGGGGATGCGGAACGGCGTCGCGGGAACCCCGCGCAGCGCTTCGCGCATGAAATCGCGGAACATCGGCGCGGCAATGCGCCCGCCGGTTTCAGCTTCCCCCATGTCGCGCGGGGTATCGAAGCCGACCCAGATGCCGACGACCAGGTCGGGCGAATAGCCGATGAACCAGGCGTCCTTGTAATCGTTGGTGGTGCCGGTTTTCCCCCCTAGCGGCACACCCAATTCGTTGATCACAGAACCGGTGCCGCGTTGCACGACGCCCTGCGTCATCGCGACTATCTGGTAGGCGGTGATCGGATCGAGCACTTGCTGGCGCACGTCCGGCAGGCTCGGCGGCGCCTGCCTTCCCCACTCAGCGTTGCAGCCCTGACAATCGCGCTGATCGGCGCGGAAGATTGAGCGCCCGGTGCGATCCTGGATGCGGTCGATAAAGATCGGCTGGATACGGCGCCCGCCATTGACGAAGGTGCCGTAGGCCGTGGTCATCCGCATTAAAGTGGTTTCGCCGGCCCCGAGGGCGAGTGCGAACACGGCCTGAGTATTGTCGCCATAAACCCCGAGGCGTCGGCCATATTCCAACACACGGTCTGCGCCCATTTCGTAGGCGACGCGCGCGGTCATGGCGTTGCGCGACATTTCCAACCCGCGGCGTAGCGTGGTGGGGCCATAATATTCGCGCGTGTAATTCTCCGGCGACCAATTGGTGCCATCTCCAGCCTCGATCGCAAGCGGGCCGTCATCGACGAGCGTCGCCGGGGTCAAGCCGAAATCGAGCGCTGCAGCATAGACGATGGGCTTGAACGCCGACCCGGGCTGACGCTGCGCCTGGGTTGCGCGATTAAGGCCAGTCGCTTCATTGAACGAATAGCCGCCCACCATGGCGAGCACACGGCCGGTATGGGGATCCATCGCCACCAGAGCGCCCTGAATTTCCGGCGCCTGCCGCAGCGTGTAACGGCCATTGCCGCCGCGGGTGGCGTAGACGATCGCTCCGCGCGCGAGTGCGCGCTCGCGATTGCGGCGCGCGCCTTGAGCCGCCCATTGCGCGTCATCGTTGAGCAAGCGTCCCGTGGCGCCGTTTTCGTCGGTGACGGTAATGGCGCTATTGCCTGTGCCGGTCACCATCACCCGTAGCCAGTTCGCCAATGTCGGGGGGGCCGCAGCGGCGCGCAATTGCGCCGGAACATCGCCGGCAGGATCGCCGCTTGCGACTGGACCGCGCCAATCGTGGCGGCGATCATAAGATTCGAGCCCGGCGCGCAGCGTGCGCGCGGCGGCCAATTGCAATCGTGTGTCAAGCGTCGCGCGGATAGACAGACCGCCCTCGTACAATGCGCGCTCGCCGCGATCGGGGAAACGGCGCAAGATCTCACGGCGCACTTCTTCGACGAAGTGCGAAGCGGCGATGTATTGATCGCCCGCAAGGCGATCGTGCGTGACCAATTCCTCCGCCCGCGCGGCGGTCGCTTGCTCCGCCGTTATGTAGTTTCGCTCCAGCAAGCGCGAGATCACGTATTCGCGCCGCTCCATCGCGCGCGCGCGCTTCGCCGGCACGCTCAAATCGTAATTTCCTGGCCCCTTCGGCAACACTGCGAGATACGCGGCTTCGCCAATCGTGAGGTCGTTGAGGGACTTATCGAAATAATTGAGCGCCGCGGCGCCGACGCCGTAAGCGCGGTTCCCGAGATAGATCTGGTTGAGATACAGTTCCAGAATGCGGTCCTTGTCGAGCGCTTTCTCGATACGCTGGGCCATCAGGCCTTCGCGGAATTTGGTGTACACCGCGCAGAAGAGGCCACGGATGCCGCCTTCGCAGGCCGCCGCCCGTCCCGTGAGCATATTGCCAGCGACCTGCTGGGTGATCGTAGAAGCCCCCTCGAGCCGGCGTCCGCGCAGCACGTTGCCGACATTGGACACCATCGCCCGCGCCAGGCCGCGATAATCGATGCCGGAATGCTCGAAGAAGCGCGCGTCTTCAGTGGCGATAAAGGCGTTCTTCACGTAATCCGGAATCTGCTCGATGGGCACAAACACGCGCTGCTCGCGCGCGAATTCCGCCACCAGTGCGCCATCGCCGGCGTGAACGCGGCTGGTCACGGGGGGTTCGTAATTCTTCAGCTGGTCGATGCTGGGCAGGCCCTGCAGCGCTGCGATGATGAACACGCTGAACGCGATAACGCCAATCCCGGCGGCCGCCGCGAGGCCGACCAGAACGCGCCGCCACAGCGGCCCGCTGAAAAGTCCAGGCCGGCGCTCATCGCCCCAGGAGGTTTGATCTTCGTACTCGTCTCGCAAGATGCGCCCCGCTTCTGCTCGCGCGTTCCTATACCTGGTCGGCGTCGTCTTCCAATACGGCGCGATTATGGCCGCCGAGTTTGGCGGCCAAAGGGCAGCTCGAAACGTTAATCCGGCGAAACAAACTCCGTCATTCCGGACGCGCGGAGAGCGCGATCCGGAACCCAGGCGCGACAGCGGTGCTCTACGATCCCCTGGGTCCCGGGTCTTGCTCCGCAAGCCCGGGGCGCCTGCTCAGGCCCGCGCGGCGTATAGCTGTGGAGCGGAGAAGAATGTGTCCACGGCGCCAGCCATCGCCTCGGCCAAGGCAGCGCGGGATCGCGGGTCGCTGAGCCGGCGTTCGTCGGCGACATTGCTCAGAAAACCGGTTTCAACCAGCACGGCCGGCACGTCAGGCGCCAGCAGCACGAAAAAGCCGGCATTGCGGTGGGTGTTCGAGATCAGCGGGACGGCTTGGCCGAGCCGGGGGATCAGCACCTGGGCGAATTGCGCCGAGCGATTGGTGGTTTCGCGTTGGGTCAGATCCACGAGAATGTCGCCGACCGCAGGATCCCGGGGCGCTTCGCCGAGATTGATGTCCCAGTCCTGGGCCGCCATCAGGTTCTGGGCGCGATTGGCCCCGCGCTCGGAGAGCGTATAGACCGAGGCGCCCCGGGCTTCCGAATTGGCGCCCGAATCGGCGTGCACGGAGATGAACAGATCCGCGTTCTGGGCGCGGGCGAAACTCACGCGATCAGCCAGTTCAACGTAACGGTCGCTGTCGCGGGTGAGCGCCACCCGGTACCGGCCACGCGCTTCCAGCGCCGAGCGCAATTGCAACGCGTGGTCGAGCACGACATCCTTTTCGCGCACGCCAGTAGCCCCGATCGCACCCGGGTCGCGGCCGCCATGGCCTGCGTCTATCACGATTGTACGCCGGCCAGCGCGGCCGCTCATTTCCAGTGGCGCGGGCGGAGGGGCGGCCAGGCCTTCAGCCGCCAGGTCGAAGGCCAGCGACGGCGACGCCCCGCCGGTCAACTCATGGCGAACAACCGTGACCGGCCGATCGAGATCGAGCACCAAACGGGCGCCCCCGTCCCTGGGGGCATAACGATATTGCCGAACCAATCCGGCCCCCGGCCCCTGGCCGCTTTCGCCTTGGGGCATGGCCCACCGCGCGTTGGCGAGATCGATCACGAAGCGATCTGGACCAGTTAGGAACATAGTCCTATGTTGGGTGGGCCGCTCAAGTGCGACACGGAGCCTGACGCCCCCCTCCGTTGGCGCAAGCGCCACGCCCCGGACCGCCGCCGGCGCGTCCGCCCAGGCGCGGCCAGTCAGCGCCGCGCTCGAGAGCGCAGTCGCCCCGGAGAGAATGAGGGAGCGCCTGGTGGGGTCCATGGAGGCCCGGACCCTACCAGCCTCCGCTTGCTATCGAGTTGAAAAGGAAGGTGAACGCCGCACTAAAACGCAGCTCAGCGCCAGCCCCGGAACACGCTTTCTTTCCTTCACGAATTCATGCAATGGTGCGCTATCGTCGCGTGCGCCGTCAGGGGGAGGTCCCCAGGAGCGCCCGGCGCGCTCCCGCACCGCGGATCCGGTCGCTGGCCCTGCGGAGCGCCCCCGAAGCAATGAGGGCGGCGCTCGCTTTTTGGACCCAGAGACGCGCGTCCCCCGCCGGAGCGTAAGCGCCGCTCTCCGAAAGCGGCGCCAATTTGGAGCCGCTTATGACCTGCGCGATCACCAGCCCTAACGCCAGCAGCCTCAGCGCTGCCCGTGGGCTAAGATTGGCGGGCCTAATTTCACCCACGACATTACGTCGCCCGACCCCATCCGTGCTCAACATGAGCCGCAAAGCGGTCAATGCGTGCGACGTTTACGGAGCCCAGCCACATGGCCAAGAAAATGCTGATCGACGCCGCCCACCCGGAAGAGACCCGGGTCGCGGTGCTCGACGGAAACCGCGTTGAAGATTTCGATTTCGAGGTAGCGAGCAGAAAACAACTCAGAGGCAATATCTATCTCGCCAAGGTGACGCGCGTTGAGCCGTCGCTGCAGGCAGCCTTCGTTGAGTATGGCGGCAACCGCCACGGCTTTCTGGCGTTCTCGGAAATCCATCCCGATTATTACGCGATCCCAACCGCCGACCAGGAGCAGATCAAAGCGGAGCTCGCCGCGGCGGAAAAGGAATCGGAAAACGCCGAGGAAGATGAGGAAGCGCTCGACGAGCGCCGCCGCCGCATCCTCACTCGGCGCTACAAAATCCAGGAAGTGATCCGCCGTCGCCAGATCATGTTGATCCAAGTGGTCAAGGAAGAGCGCGGCAACAAGGGCGCAGCGCTCACCACTTACCTCTCGCTCGCCGGCCGCTATTGCGTGCTGATGCCGAA
>CADEEA010000084.1 GCA_902826245.1 uncultured Alphaproteobacteria bacterium
CATGCGCTGTTGCGGGTGAGTTAGCGCGCGTTGCAAACAGATTGAATCGTTTTCCACCCATCCCCGGATTGGCCGCAGGCCAAGTCCGGGGCCCAAGATCGCGAACGGTTCGTGTTCCTGGCTCCCGGACTGCTTCGCTACGCTCGCCTCCGGGAATGGGTGTTGAGCTACTCTGTTTTGCAACATATTCTAGGTACAACATGGGCCGCCGGCCCCGACAGCGTGCGGCCTTCGACAGGCTCAGGCTGACGAAGAATGGCGTCACGCTGAGCTTGTCGAAGCGCGACGCCAGCGGTCCCCGATTGGCGCCTACCCCGGCGCCGCACTCGGCTGCGCCCGCGCCGGCGGCGCGGCGCGTGGCGGCAGCGGTTCGAAAATACGGCGCAGTATCCCTGGCGTCAGCGCCGATAGCGGGTTGACGCCGACGCGCGGCTCGCCGACATGCCCATTGATAGAATAAGTCATGCCCACCACGCCCTCGCCGCGCCGCGACACCAGGATGTCGCCGATCACCGGGATTTCACCCAACATGGAGAGATTGAGCATCGGCGACGGCGCCACCACGCCGTCAATGTCGAGATTATCACGCCCGATGTCATAACCGCCCGATGCGGTCAGTCCCAGGGAGGGCCCGCGCATCGAGCCCTCGGTGAAAGCGAGGCGATTGTCGGCATAGGTCATCTGCGCCTCCATGACCGAAAAACCGATGCCATCGCCATTGAGCATCTCTACCAAGCCGGTGAGCGAGCCGGCCGATGAAAGCAATCGCGCCATCGCCGGCAGGCGCACCAATTGAAAATTGCGCATCGCCACATCGAATCGCGCCTGCCCTGCGCGCCACTCGCCGCTGGCGCTGGCGACGCCGCCCACCACATTGTCGGCGCCGGTGAGCGCGCGCACCGCAAATCCAGCATCGCCGGAGCTGAACACAATGCGCCCGTCAGGATGGCCCGGGCGGGGGCCTAGCCCAAGCGAGAATGGCTGCCCCGCCGAAGATGCGCCCTCTGCCGTCAACAGAGACAGAATTCCGCGCGTGGTCTCCAGGGAGACACGCGCATTCGAAAGCGTGGCGCCGCCGCGCAGCTTGAGCCGATCTACCGTCACATTGGCCCGCAAAGGCGCAGGGACAACCGCCGACACGTTACGCGCGCCGCCCTCGGCTTCCGGCGCATCGCCGACGCCCATAAAGGGCGCGGCGTCAAACAGAGCGCCGCCGATCGTCGCTACCAAGGCGCCGTCGCTGGCCCGGGTCATGTTCAAACGCGCATCGGTGCGGCCTTGAATGGTCAGCCGCGGAATTTCTGCTTCGACCACGCCGCCATCTCGCGCAAGCACGACGCGGCCCTGCGCGAACAAACCCGCGCCGTGTGCATCGATATTCTCGAACGCGAAGCCGCCGTCACTGCGGCGCGCGACATTGAAGCGCGCAGACGCAGGCTGGCCCGCGCGTTTGGTCCAGAAGGAGCGTGGCGCTTCCACTGCGGCTTCGGTTAGATCAAGGTCAATCTGCGCCTGATCGACATCGAAGCCGCGCCCTCTTCCGGATACACGTACGCCGATGCGCCCCTGTGCGTGATTGGCGATCGGATAACCGAGGCGGGTAAGGTCGTTGGCGTCGAAATTGCCGGCGATCCTGTATTCGGACGAGGATGGGCCCCGCGCCCTCAAGCGCTCCGTCCAACGCACTTCGGAAATATCCGATTGCCCTGCGCGCACCGGGCCGGAAACGACGATCGCATTCTGGTCGCCATCGATGCGCAGCTGCCCTTGGGATAACGCCACGCGCCGCGTCGTCATCGAGCCGGCGAAATCGCGCACTGCGCCGCGCACCGAATAGCGCCACTGTTCTGGCGCGACCTCGTTCTCGTTAGGGCGCTGCAAGCGCAGGTCAACGCTGACGCGCCCGCTCGCAGAAGCCGCATCCACCGGCAAACGCTCCCCCAGGCTGAGCGGCGCCTGCGCCAGGATTTCCAAGAGCTGCCGCGCCTCGCCCTCGGCATGCGCCGATATGGTCGTCAGCGCGCCGCGCGGTTTGAAGCGGGGAACTTCAACGCGTCCATTGGTTAGCACAAGCCCGTTCAGCCGGGCTTCGGTCACCGCCATTTCGAACCGGTTGCCCCGCAACACCGCCGAACCGCGCCCCGCAATCACCGGCGACATCGTATCCACGAAACGCATTTCCGCGGCTTCGACGCCGAAGCGGACATCAATCGCTGCATCGCGCAGGACCCCCGCAGCCTGATCGGAGGGCCGGATGTCGAGATCGAAACGCCCGTTGAGCACGCGCCCGCCGACCAGGCTGCGGTCAAGATACGCACGCGCGCCTTCGCCGAGCCCGATCGGCCACATCTGTACAACTTGGCGCACGCTGAGGTCGCCTTCCACGTGACCGCGCAATTGCACGCCCATGTGCGTGGCCCGGTCGGCGCCAGCTCCGGCCCAATAGAAGCGGCCCGCCGCCTCGACCCTAGCCGCGCCGGCCCGGGCGCTCACGCGCGTCAGCGTGATCGCACTCTCGGCCGACATGATCGCGCCTGTCGCCTCGACCTCCGATAGTGCGATCGGTTGAGCGAACGTGCCGGGCACGTCGAGCGTCAGCGAGGGCAACGCGATGTTGAAGGCCGCTGGCTCTCCCGGACGCGCATTCAGCACCGCGCGCAAATCGCGCACCCGCACCGCGCCGTCGATACGGGTTCTGGCGCCATTGAGACGCAAGCGATCGAAGATCAATTCGTCCTTGGCGATATCGTAACGGCCGTGCACTTGGCCGCCAGAAAGATCGAAGCGCCCCCCCGGCATATCGGCGACCCCACGCCCGATAACGGCGTCGCCCTCAAAGCGCGTAATGCCGCGCTCGCGATCGAGCCCAATGGACACAGTGGCCGTCAGCGGTGCGTCAAGTCCCGCAAAAGCGCCGAGCGCTGCCGGCGAAAGCAGAGCGCGTGGGCGCACTTCGTCAGCGCCGAACTCCACTTCGGCGGCGCGGAACCGCGTATCGGTCGTGATGAGCAGATGCGCTGGCGCTGTTCCCTGCGCACCTTCGAGGCGCGCGTCCGCCTCCAGCTTCAGCGCGGGGCCCTGATGCGCAAGCGATATGTTTGCGCCCGCGGCCAGCCAGCGCGCACCAGTGCGTTCCTCAATGATCGCCAAGCGCGCCTGGGTTAGACTTATGCTCCGTAGCGCGCCGCCGGCGCCAACGGGTCGAAATGCAGCTTCCAGTCCGTCCAGCACGCGATTGACGCGCTGATTCCAGGTCTCTTCCGGCGGCGGCGGGGGCACCACAATGTCGGGCGGCGCGCCCGCTGGGCCGAACGCAATGTGCCAAGCACCGTCCAATTTGTGCGAGATTGTCACCTCGCCGCCTTCGAATTCCGCTCCCACCAGCGAGACGCGCCCGATCAGCAAGGGCAGCAGGCGCAGCTCGATGCGGGCGCGCTCGGCGCGCGAGAGCACCCCGCCCTTGTTGTCCAACACGTTGACGCCCACGGCGCGAAGCTCGAGCGCGATGGCCGAACGCGAAAGCGCCAGCTCGACCCGCTCGATCTCGACCGGACGCCCCCCGCGCGCCGCGGAGAGCTCCACCGCCATCTGTTCGCGGAAGAAGCTGAGTTCGACGGGCCCCTGCGACAGCCGCCACCACGCGATTCCAAGGCCGATCGCGAGCGCCGCGACCAGTCCGAGCACGATCTCGACCGCGATTATTGCCGAGCGGCGTATCATCGTCGCCTCTCCGCCGCCCCAGGCGACTGTCTAGCGCTTCCCTGCGCTGCCATGCAAAGCAGACTTCCAGCCCTAAAGCAGTAGGACGCAAGGAGAAAATTGATGCCCAAAGAACTCAAGCCCGGGGACCCCGCTCCTTCTTTCGACATGCCGACCGCGGGCGGGGAACGCGCCAAGCTCAGCGCCTATAAGGGCAAGCACGTCGTCTTGTATTTCTACCCCAAGGACGACACCCCAGGATGTACGCTAGAAGCGCTAAACTTCACTGAAAAAGCCAAGCAATTTGCGAACTTAGGCGCGATTGTTGTCGGCGTCTCGCGCGACAGCTGCGCAAAACACGAAAAATTCGCGCAAAAACATGAACTAAGCCATATTCTCGGGTCCGATGAGGACGGCGAGGTCTGCGCCGCCTACGGGGTTTGGGTCGAGAAGAGCATGTACGGGCGCAAATACATGGGGGTGGAGCGCGCCACCTTCCTGATCGATCCGAAAGGGCGCGTGGCCGCTGTTTGGCGCAAGGTGAAGGTGTCAGGACATGTGGATGATGTGCTGAAGACGATTCGTTCCACGCCGTGAATAAGGGCAGGATTTTTAACCGATTTGCCTCAAAATCCGGGTTTCGGCTCGGATTGGAAAATAAGAAATCTGAAATTCCTGTAAACGGCGCTCGGCGCCTGTTGCAATTGGACAGCGTTTCAGGTTGGATCAGCTCCGGCGGGGCTAGCAGTACGTTTGGTTATTAACCCTTTGGTGGGCGGTGGCGGACCATGAGCCAGTTCGGATCACGTGCGCGAGCGTTCTTTGATCGCGTTTTTCCAGAGCGTCAGATCTATCACCGCAGCGGTGGGACGGTCAGATATGTCTCGCTCTCGCCCAGCAAGCAGGCCCTTTTGGCGCTTAGCGCGGTGGGCATCGCCGGCTGGTGCGTCTACGCCACCGCGAACACTCTGCTCCAGGGCCCCCAGCAATCGGCCACCAACACGGAAGTTGAGCGCGACCGCGCCAAATACGAGCGTTGGCTGAACGAATCGCGCGCCCAGGCCGCTGCGGCTCAGGCGCTGCTCGAGGAGCGCACCCGCCAGTTTGATCGCGCCACCGCTGAGTTCGAGAGCCGCCACGAAGTGCTGCGCTCGCTGCTCGAATATGCCGGCGGCAGCTCGATGCAATTGGCCGCCAGCCGCCCGGTCGAACGCGACGGGGCCCGAATCATCATGACCGCCTCGATCGACGAGGCCGAGCCGCGCCAGTCGCGCGCGATCGCTTCTGAGGCTTATCAGGTTACCACGGTGGGCTATCGCGCCCGCCCGGACCGGCTCGAGACCGAGCAAGAACGTACGCTCTCCGAACTCGAAGACCAGGTCGCCGAGCGTGGAGAGCAAGTGCGCGGCGTGCTGCGCATGACCGGCGTCAGCATGGCCTCGCTCACCGGCCCTGAAGGCAGCGCCGAAGCCTCCGGCCCGCTGGTGCCCCAAGATTTCGTCGCCTATCTGCGCGACAGCGGACTCAATCCCGCATTCGCCCAGCGCGTCACCCAAGTCGCCGCGCGCGTCACCGAATCGCGCCGCCTCGGCGATGTCGCCAACGCCACGCCGCTCGCCCGCCCGGTCGCCGTAGATTATCGCGAGACCTCCGGTTACGGCCAGCGGATCGATCCATTCACTGGCCGCCCGTCTTTCCATTCAGGCCTGGACATGGCCGCGTTCGAACGCGCGCCGGTGGTGGCGACATCGCCTGGCACTGTCGTGTTCGCCGGCTCGCGCTCTGGCTACGGGTTCACGGTCGAGATCGACCACGGGCACGGCTTCAAGACCCGCTATGGGCATTTGCGCGATATTCAGGTACAGCGCGGAGAGCAGGTCGCGATCGGCCAACGCATCGGCTCCATGGGGTCGACCGGCCGCAGCACCGCCACACACTTGCATTATGAAGTGTGGTTCCGCGGCAGGGCGGTTGACCCTGTTAATTTCTTAAGGGCAGGACGGCATGTTCACGAACAAGGGTAGACCTCCAGAAACACCAACGGGAATGCCCTCAATGCCGGAACCAGTAGCACCACGCAGACAACCTGCCGGCCGCGCCGGCATCGCTTCCATCATCGCCAACGGCGTCAAGATCACCGGCACCATCGAAGCCGACGGCGCCGAGTTGCAGATCGATGGCGAGATCGAAGGCAATGTCCGCGGCGGCGCCGTCACCGTCGGCGACACCGGCATGATCAAGGGCGACATGGTGTCCGAGAGCGTCACCGTGCACGGCCGCGTTGAGGGTTCCGTCCGCGCACGCCGCGTGACGCTCGCCCGCAATGCGCACGTCATGGGCGACATCGTCCACCAGAGCCTGTCGGTGGAAATGGGCGCCGTTTTCGAAGGCCAGTGCCGCTATCTGCAGGACCCGCTATCGGGCCAGCAAACCAGTTCGCACACGCCACAGCACGCGCCGGAACGCCCCACCGCCTCGAACATTTTCGGCGGCGTGTTCGGCGACTCACTTGCCGCCAGCGGTTCGAGCTGAATTCTTTTTGGGTTGGAGTACGAACTTAAAGGCCCGGCTCACGCCGGGCCTTTTTCTTTGTGCTACAACGATGCCGGAAAGGGTATCGACACCCATCAATCCGGCCTTCGCTGCCGGCGCCAGGCAAGGCTGTCGCGATGGCCTTGTCGAGCGAGTCCCTTGGCGACTTTCTCAATGCCAGGCGCCGACGATCGCGCCGATCAGCGTGAACGCGATGGTGTTGTAGCCGGCGTTGATCAGGAACAATTTCAGGCTGCGCTGCTCGAACAGATATTGCACGCCGATCGCCGCCCCCACCCAGGCCAGGCCCGCGCAGAGCCCGTAGAGCGCAGCGTCTGGATTACGGGTGTCGCCCAGAAACATCGCGAACGTCGAGGCCTGCAGCAGCGCCAGCGCGAACGCTCCCCCGTACATGATCGCCGGATTGGCGGCCCGCGCCTTCGCTTCGGTCATGCCGACCTCGTTCATCCAGGCCTTCCCGAACAACGGCCCGTACCAGAGATAGCCCAACGGAAACGCCGACAGAGCCGCCACAAAAACCGCTAGCCAATTGATCATGTACTTCCTCCCGATCTCACGCCGGCACTTTCGCCGCGTTCTCCAACAAATCGAAATGCGCGCGCAATTGTGTGACAGCGCGGTCGAAATAGCTGACGTCGCGATGCGTGCGCGCCTGCATCACGCCACCCTCCATGGCGGTAAGCACGAATTGCGCAAGCGCGCGCCGGTCCGTCTCGGGCGGCAGGCGTTTGCCCGCATCGCTCAGGCATTGCTCGATAGCGGCGGTCCAATTCTCGAAATTCGCGGCCAACAATTCGCGGACCTTGGGATCGGGCTCATGTAATTCCAGCGCAAGCGAGCCGACGGGGCAGCCATAGGCGCAGTCGGTTTCGACGATCAGCATTCGATAATGGCTGAGCAGGGCGAATATCTTCGCGATCGGATCGTCCACCCCAGCCCAGGCCGGGGCGAGTAATTGCTGGTGAATACCGTCGCGATAGGCCTCGAGCACGCCGATCAATACGTCCTGTTTGGACGGGAACACGTGATAGAGGCTGCCGGAATTGAGCTGTGTGCGGCTCAACAGATCGGCAATAGAAGTCGAGTTGTAGCCCTTCAGCCAAAACAGCTCCATGGCCGCCAGGACGATCTTCTCGCGCGCGCTCATGGCGTGTTGTTTGAATGTTCAATCAATCGCCGTCAACCGAAAAGTGCGCCGCTCCTACTCCTCTCCCTCCGCCAGGAAGCTGGAAAAGCTCAAACCCAAACCCCGTAGTTCCGGGGCATCGCGCAGCGATGCACCCGGAAGCCAGGGGCCAACGCTTTGCTGTTTGCTGCTGCGTTGGTTGAGAGAGAAAGCTGTTGTGAGAGTTGCGTTCTACGCTCCCCTGGATTCCGGGCTCGCACTTCGTGCGCCCCGGAATGACGGCGGAGGGAGGAGCCGGAAA
>CADEEA010000085.1 GCA_902826245.1 uncultured Alphaproteobacteria bacterium
GCGTGAACGATTATCTGTTCGGCATGTTCGGCGCCGTCGGCATCAAGCTCGTGGATTTCAAGCTTGAGTTCGGCCGTCTCTACGAGGGCGACATGGTGCGCACTGTCATCGCCGACGAGATCAGCCCGGATTCAGCGCGACTGTGGGACGTGCAAACCAACGAGAAAATGGACAAAGATCGCTTCCGCCGCGATCTCGGCAACGTCACGGAAGCGTACGTGGAAGTCGCGCGCCGGCTCGGCATCGTGAAGACTGCAGCGGCCGGAGGGGGCGAGAGCGTACATTAACGCACCGTCATCCCGTTGCTGCGTCTAACGCGTGACACTCCCCCGGGGGCGGGTGAGGATAGCGATGGGCCTGATTTGAATTGGGGTTGGCGATGAGAGCAATAGTGACGGTAGGGCTGAAGCCCGGCGTTCTTGACGTGCAGGGCAAGGCGGTGGCCGGCGCGTTGAAGGAATTGGGCTTTGCTGGCGTCGAGGACGCCCGCGTCGGCAAGCGCATCGAAATTCAACTCGACGGCGATCTCGATCCTGCGACCGCGGAGGCGGAAGTGCGCGAGATGTGCGAAAAACTGCTCGCAAACACGGTGATCGAGAGCTACCGCGTCGAGATCGCCTGAGCGCCTCTATTTTAGATCGCCGCGCCCCGCATTGGTATGACGCGCAGCAACACGATTGTGAGCCAGCGCGACGATGATGCGCGCTTACTCTCCTGCCGTGCTCACCAACTCACGCGCGAGCACTTCCTCTATGGTGGCGGCGATGTCCTGGCGTCCGCCAAAGGCGGTTCCGACTTGGCGGGTGCGCGCGCGCTCGGCGTAGGTCGCATAGGCGCGCTCGGGCAGCGCCACATAGCCGACTTCTGGCGCGATCCGCGCCGCATTGGCCAGAAGGTATTGAGCAAAGCGCTGCACTTGCGGGCGCTGTAGCGCCTCGGCGTTGAAATACACGAACAATGGCCGTGACAATGGGTAATCCCCAGCGGCGATGCTCTCGTGCGATGGCGCGACTCCGTTGACCGACAGGGCTTTCACTCGCGTGCGGTTCTGATCGAAATAGGCGTAGCCAAAATAACCCATCGCGCCCGGATTGCCGGCAACGCCGGTGACCGTGACGTTGTCGTCTTCAGTCGGCGTGTAATCGGTGCGCGATGATTTGGCGGCGCCCACCACGGCCTCGGTAAAATAGTCGAAAGTGCCCGAAGCGGTGCCCGCGCCGAACAATTGCAGACCGAGGTCAGGCCAGCGCGGGTTGATATGACGCCAGTTGGTGATCTGCCCCTGCGCCGCGGGTTCCCAGGTGCGCCGCAACTCCGCCATGCCGATATTGGCGAGCGTGTTGCTGGGATGGACCACGACCGTCAGTCCGTCGAAAGCGATCGGCGCCTCGACGTAGGTCACCCCCGCCGCCGCGCAGGCTTGCATTTCTTCCGTCAAGATAGGGCGCGATGCGCCCTGCATTTGCGTCTCGCCGCGGCAGAATTTTCGAAAGCCTCCGCCGGTCCCGCTTTCACCCACGGTCACGCGCGCCGCAGCGGTCTGGGAGGCGCCAAATTGTTCAGCCGCCGCCTCTGAAATCGGGAATACCGTCGAGGAGCCATCGACTTGGATAGCCGCTCCGCCTGCGCTTTGTTTAGCCGGTTCAGCGCCGCACGCGCTTAGCGCCAGCACTAAAGCTGCGGCCAGGATGCGTCGCTTCATCATGAATTCTCCCCCAGCTCTTCCGCGTGCCGGCTCCATCGCCATCGCGCGAACCTAATGCAGCGCGGCGCAGATAATATCACCTGCGTCAGAGCATGTCTTAGCCTCGTCCCTGGTTGAAAGCACCAGTCTCGACAGGGGCGATGGGTACTCACATTCCGGGCGGCATTGTATCGAAGCGTGGCAATCCCTCTCCAGGTCGGTCCCAAGCCGGCGCGCGCGAGGCGTATACGACCATCTGCGGAACGAACACATTGGGATCGTCCAGGCTCGATGCGCGCAGAAAGATCATCCCCGGCATCGCGTCGTTGCTGGAGAACAGCGCTGAACCGCAGGTTGCGCAGAAATGGCGCGTCACGATGTGGCCGCTATCTGCGGCGCGCGCATACGCGGTAGTCGGGCCGCTGACGCTGACGCCGGGTTCGGGAACGCCCATGTGTGCGCAATGGCCCGCCCCGCTCGATTTGCGGCAGTCCACGCATTGGCAGATCCCCGCCATCGCCTGAGCGCCGCTGCTTTCGTAGCGCACCGCGCCGCAGAGACATCCGCCGGTAATTTTGGTCATCCTCGCCTCCCGCTTGAAGAAGACCTCGTTAAGTCATTATATAGTACATTGCAAGTGACAAGTTACTGGGGATTTCATGGCCGCGCCCGACTTCCGATCCGGTTGCCCCATCGCCGCTGCGCTCGAGCAGATCGGCGACCGCTGGACGCTGGTGCTGCTGCGCGATCTCGTCAACGGCAAGCAGCGTTTCACGCAGTTTCTGGAAGGTCCCGAGCGCATCGCAACCAACATCCTCACCGCCCGGCTCGCGCAGATGGAAGCTGACGGCCTGGTGAGCGCCCAGCTCTACCAGCGCCGCCCGAAACGTTACGGCTACAAACTGACGCCGAAGGGAGCGGCGCTAATGCCGGTGCTGCAAGCACTCTCGGCTTGGGGGCAGGCGCACCTGCCCGACCGCTGGACCGCACCGGAGAAATTCATGAGGCTGAAGCCCAGCGACCTCGCTTGAGCCGCCTGCGGCGAATTCTATTTTCGCGGTTCTTTCGGCCCTGGCCGATTAATTCTCAGCAACACCAATGTCAGTGCGCCAGTGGCGAGGATGGTGACGAGCGCGACGATGATCAACCAGGTTGGCATGCGGCTTTCTTAACACAGCGCGACGGCTTCTGCCCACAAGCTGCCTTAGATCAAAACGCCGGCGGGCTTTGAATTCGTCGCGACGCACCGTAAATGGGCGTCATGAAATCAGCGGTGATCGTCTTTCCGGGCTCCAATTGCGACCGTGACGCCGCGCGCGCTCTGGAGCGCATTTCCGGCAGGGCCGCCAGCATGGTCTGGCACAAGGACACGGAACTCCCGGCAGGGACCGATTTGGTCGTGCTGCCGGGCGGCTTCTCCTACGGCGATTATCTCCGTTCCGGCGCCATGGCGGCGAAGAGCCCAGTCGTGCGCGCCGTCATCGCCCACGCCGAGCGCGGCGGCCTTGTCTTGGGAATCTGCAACGGCTTCCAGGTGTTGACCGAAACCCGCCTGCTGCCCGGCGCGCTGGCCCGCAATGCGGGGCTGAAGTTTGCCTGCAAGGAGGTTCCCCTCGCCATCGCCAACGGCAATACCACGTTCACACGCGCCTATCGCGAGGCGCGGGAGACCGAGATTCCAATCGCACATGGGGACGGACGCTTTGTCGCGGACGAAGACACGCTCGACCGCCTCGAGAACGAAGGCAGGGTAGTGTTCCGTTATCTCGACAATCCCAACGGCTCGGCCCGCGACATCGCCGGCATCGTCAATGAACGCGGCAACGTCTTGGGCATGATGCCCCATCCTGAGCGCGCCTGCGATCCAGCACTTGGCCGCACTGGCGGGGCGGCTGTGTTCCAGAGCCTCCTGGAAGCGGCCTGATGGCGAAGAAACAACACGCAGCACCGCTCGGAGATTTCGACGCAGAAGTAGATTCAGCGCGCAAACGTCTTGAAGCAGCACTCACTGAGGACGAGACCTTCGACGACCTGGCCGCCCTGCAAGCTCTGGCGCCGATCCTTGAGCGCCACATCCGCTCGCGCAGGCTGGCCTTTACCCTTGGCGAAGACGAGGACGAAGAGACTCATATCGTCATCGTTCATGTCGAAACTGATGAGGAACTAGGCTTTATCTTCGCCGAGGACGGCGAGTACGTGTTCGAGAGCAATCTCGACGCCTATTTCGACGATTTCGTCGACGATGACGCCGAGCGCTTTGTGGAGCGCCTCTACGAAACGCTGCGCTCGGACCTGCCTAAGTACGAAGTCGAGAGCAAAGGCTGAATTGGCAGGCTGGCATGGAGCTTTCGTCTACTAGGTTGGAGAACGCACATGTTGTGCTTGAACCGTTCGAGGCGCGCCACCGCGACGGCCTGGTAGCCGCCGCTCATTCCGATCTCCGTATTTTTCAGCACATGCCCTACCCGATTGCCGAGCGTGGCTTTGGAGCCTGGTTCGACTATCTTCGCTCCGAACAAGCGAAGGGCCATTGGATCCCCTTTGCCGTGATCGCGACAAATGGCGAAATCGTAGGCCAGTCCTGCTACATCAATGTCCGGTCGAATGAATGTTGTGTCGAAATAGGCGGAACCTGGTATCGGCGCGAGGCGCAGGGCACCATGATCAACCCAGCTGCCAAGCTGCTTCTGCTTGGGCACGCTTTCGCGTCCGCCGCGGAACGCGTTGAATTGAAGACCGATGCGCTCAATACCCAGTCGCAGGCGGCGATGCTTAAGCTTGGTTGCGCGTTTGAGGGGGTGATGCGCCGACAAATGCGACGACCCGACGGCACATGGCGTGACAATGCCTGGTTCTCGGTGATCCGGGAGGAGTGGCCAACCCTTCGGACAAAGATCGAACAACGCCTCAATGGCGTTTCTTAGCAGGGCTCCCCATACCGTGAGGTGTGCCATAATGCCAAAACGAGGACGTCCATCGTCGAAGCTGGCATTAGAACGTTGACAGCCGCCACGAGAGCGCCCGACGGCGGGCGGGCATTGACCAACGGGACAACGCGCCCCAATTCGAACCATGCCTAGAACCATGTTCGATCCAGCCGAGCCCGCTTCTGTAGCCATGCACGAGCGCCTTCTCATCATCGATTTCGGCAGCCAGGTCACCCAGCTGATCGCCCGGCGGGTGCGAGAGAACGGGGTCTATTGTGAGATCCATCCGTACAACAAGGTCGACGCCGCATTCCTGAAATCCTACGCGCCGAAAGCGCTGATCTTCTCCGGCGGCCCCGCCAGCGTCACCGAGGGCGAGAGCCCGCGTGCGCCAGAAGCAGCGTTTGCGCTCGGCGTGCCGATCCTCGCCATCTGCTATGGCCAGCAGACCATGAGCGTACAGCTGGGCGGCGTGGTTGAGGGCGGCCACGCGCGCGAGTTCGGTCGCGCCGATGTCGAGGTCAAGAAAGCCTCGCCGCTGTTCGAAGGGGTGTGGCAGGTCGGCGGCAAATATCCCGTATGGATGAGCCATGGCGACCGCGTCACCAAGCTTGCGCCCGGCTTCGAAGTGATCGCCACCAGCGAGAACGCGCCGTTCGCGATCGCCGTCGACGAGCAGCGGCGTTTCTACACCACCATGTTTCACCCTGAAGTCGTACACACGCCTGACGGGGTGAAATTGCTGCGCAACTTCACCCACCGCATCGCCGGGATGAAGGGCGATTGGAGCATGGCCGCGTTCAAGGATGAAGCGATCGCGCGCATACGCGCGCAGGTTGGCGACGGGCGCGTGATCTGCGGGCTATCGGGGGGCGTCGATTCCAGTGTAGCGGCAGTGTTGATCCACGAAGCCATCGGCGAGCAGCTGCATTGCGTGTTCGTCGATCACGGCTTGATGCGGCTTGGCGAAGCCGAGCAGGTGGTGAGCCTGTTTCGCGATCATTACAAAATTCCGCTTATTCACGCCGATGAGAGCGAGCGCTTCCTGGGGGCGCTCGCGGGCGTGGACGACCCCGAGATCAAGCGCAAAACTATCGGCAAGCTGTTCATCGACGTGTTCGAGGAGAAGGCGAAAGCTCTCGGCGGTGCGGCGTTTCTGGCGCAGGGCACGCTCTATCCCGACGTGATCGAGAGTGTGTCCGCCATCGGCGGGCCATCGGTCACGATCAAATCGCACCACAATGTCGGCGGCTTGCCTGAACGCATGAACATGAAGCTGGTCGAGCCGCTGCGCGATCTGTTCAAGGACGAGGTGCGCGCGCTGGGGCGCGAGTTGGGGTTGCCCGAGATTTTCGTCGGTCGCCATCCGTTCCCGGGCCCGGGCCTCGCCATCCGCGTACCCGGCGCCATTTCGCGCGAGAAACTCGATATTCTGCGCGCGGCGGATGCAGTCTATCTCGACGAAATCCGCAAGGCTGGGTTGTACGACAAAATCTGGCAGGCGTTCGCTGTGCTTTTGCCGGTGCGCAGCGTCGGCGTCATGGGCGACGGGCGCACCTATGAGTATGTGTGTGCGCTGCGTGCAGTGACTAGCACGGACGGCATGACCGCCGATTTTTTCCCATACTCGATGGATTTTCTCGGCCGCGCCGCAACGCGCATCATCAATGAGGTGAAGGGCGTGAACCGGGTAGTTTACGACGTGACCAGCAAGCCGCCAGGGACAATCGAGTGGGAATAGGGGGCTCCCAAAAGATTGTTAAAATCAACATGATGTAGGCAGTTGTTGATAATGTGCGCGGGACAATCAACGGCGACGAGAGGTCTGAGCGCGCTGGTGCATGGCGCCCGTGCAGGAAAGCGTCCTTTAAGGCGCCCGGTTCGCAGGACTTTGCAAAATAAGAGCCTTCGCACTTGCGGCTCGCGCGTCAGGGAGCGCAGCCCGGAGGGCGAAGACGCTCCTTGGGATCTGCAAAGCGGCGCGGCTTCGTGCGTCAGCACAAGCGCCCGGCCGCCGCAGGTGGCGACGCCCAAGGGAGAGAATATAAGGTTATAGCCATAAAGAGAATTGCAATCAGAGAGGCTATAACCTATCTTAAGCTGCCACGAGATAAGGTCATACCCTGTGAAAGCCGCCCAAACTCTGGCCCGCCGTCGGCTCGACGAGCGCCTCAAAGCCTTTGCCGGCCTTGGGGCCGCGCCCCCCATGGGCTGGGTCCGCGCCCTTCGCGACGCCCTGGGTCTTACCGGCGCCCAATTGGCCCGCCGCCTCGGCATCCGCCCCGCCAGCCTCTCCGAGCTTGAGAAGAACGAAGCGAAAGGCGCCATCACGCTCGCCACCTTGAAACGCGCGGCCGAAGCTCTCGATTGCACGCTCGTCTATGCGCTGGTCCCCAACAAGAGTCTGGACGCCATGGTCGAAGAGGCGGCCAAAGCGGCGGCGAAGAAAGAACTCACCGCCGCGCTCCACACCATGGAGCTCGAAGCCCAGGGCGTACGCGCTGGCGACAAGCGCGAGATGCTGGCGGCGCTGGCCGCCGACATCGCCAAGGCTGGCGGCAAGCGGCTCTGGGGCTGACGGGGATGAGTGATGATCCGTTTCAGGCCGACGATGCGGCGACGCCCCTGACGCCGGAAGAGCGTCTCGATCTCAAGCTCAGCTATGTCGCGCTCCGGCGCGAACTGAATGAGGCGGAAGCGCTCAATGTGCTTGCCGGCGAACGCTGGGCGCTGTCCCGGAAGCGCGACGCGCTCGATGA
>CADEEA010000086.1 GCA_902826245.1 uncultured Alphaproteobacteria bacterium
ACGCCGCGCCATTACGCCTATCTGAAAATCTCCGAGGGCTGCAACAATCGCTGCTCGTTCTGCATCATCCCCAGCATTCGCGGCGATCTCGTCTCACGGCCGGCCAACGCGGTGCTGAAGGAAGCGGAAGCGCTGGTGAAAAGCGGCGTGAAGGAATTACTGGTGATCAGCCAGGATACTTCAGCTTACGGCGTCGACGTGAAATATGCCGAGAGCAAGTGGAAGGACCGCACGGTCCGCGCCAAATTCTACGATCTCTGCAAAGAGCTTGGCGATCTGGGCGTGTGGGTGCGCTTGCACTACGTCTACCCCTACCCGCACGTGGACGAGGTGATCGGCCTGATGGCGGAGGGCAAAATCCTCCCCTATCTCGACATCCCGTTCCAGCACGCGAGCCCCCGCTTGCTCAAAGCGATGAAGCGCCCGGCCAATCAGGACAAGATGCTGGAGCGCATCGCCTCGTGGCGGAAAATCTGCCCCGATCTCACCATACGCTCCTCCTTCATCGTCGGCTTCCCTGGCGAAACGCAGGACGATTTCGAAACGCTGCTGGATTTCATAGAGGAAGCGGAAATCGACCGCGCCGGCTGCTTCAAATACGAAAACGTCGAAGGCGCGCCATCGCGTGAATTAGCAAACCACGTCGATCAGGACGACATAGACGAACGATACGATCGCTTCATGGAAGTGCAAACCGAACTCGCCCACGCGCGCGGGCAAAGCATGATCGGCAGCGATGTGGATGTGATTTGCGACGGCTGGGATGAGGACGCCGAAACGTACGCGTGCCGCAGCAAGGCCGATGCGCCGGAGATTGATGGCGTGGTTTATGTAGAGAGTGGGGAAGAGATCGCGGAGGGGGATATCCTCTCAGTGCGCGTCACCGCGGCGGAGGGGCATGAACTGAGCGCGGATGCGGACTGAGTAGTCTCTTGAGCTGAATCAAGGCGGACGCTGCGCGAACGCGCACATTGCCTTCCGCGGGGGCGCGGAGTTTGACATGGCGCGGACGCGGAAAGCGGCGAATTTGGCCAGCGACGGCATGGCTTGGCTGCAAGTGGCGCCGTTCCCGGCGCTCAATCCGTGGAATTGGTGGGCGCTGACGGCGCCGAAAAATTCCATGCTGGCGTCGCTCAAAGGCGCGCAAGCGACGCTGCAGGCCTGGCGTAGAAGCACAGACAGCATGCGCGCGATGATACGGGCGCAACAGGATGCGCTGATTGCGATGTTGGACGCGCCTGCGGCGTCTGAAGACGAACCTTCGTCGGAATCCCATACAGCAGCAGAGAGCGCCCCCCGCGCGGACGCCGCTGATTTCGTCACGCCGATGCTTGACGTCTCCCGCGCCTATGGCCGCGTCGGCAAGGCTTTCATCATCGCCCAGCGCGACACTATGCGCGCGTTCACGCGAGCGGAAAAACCGCACTGAACAAGCCGTTGATGTCTGCCTGATTCCGCGCCACATATGAAGCATGCACGGCTCGCACGCGCACGACCCCCACGACACCCACCACCACCACGCGGCGCCGAACGACAGACGTTATAGCATCGCAATCGCGCTTAATCTGGGTTTCGTCGCCATCGAGACCGGCGCCGGCTTGTTCGCGAATTCGACCGCGCTCCTGTCCGACGCTGCACACAATCTTTCCGACGTGCTGGGGCTCGCACTCGCCGGCGGCGCGGCTTGGCTTGCAAAGCAGAACGCCAGCGCGCGCCACACCTACGGCTTCTCGAAGGCCACGGTGCTGGCCGCACTCGCCAACGCGCTGGTGCTGGTGGCGGTGTCGGGTGGGCTGATCTGGGAAGCCGCACGCCGGCTCGCCGCGCCGGAAGAGACGTTGCCGCTCATCGTCATGGCGGCGGCAGGCGCGGGCGTTGTCGTCAATGGCGCGACGGCGATGCTGTTCCTGGCCGGGCGCAAGCATGACGTAAATGTACGCGGCGCCTATCTGCACATGCTCGGCGACGCTGGCGTCTCCGCGGCGGTGATCGTGGCCGGCGCGGCGATCTGGCTGACAGGATTGCGCTGGATCGATCCGGCGACCTCGATCGCAGTCGTGGCGATAATCCTATGGTCATCGTGGGGGCTGCTACGAGAATCCCTCGATCTCGCGCTCGACGCGGCCCCGCGCGGCGTCGATGTCGGCGCGGTGCGCGCGCACTTGCTGGGGCTTCCAGGCGTGATGGCGGTGCATGACCTCCATGTCTGGGCCATGAGCGCGAATGCGGCGGCGCTGACGGCGCATGTCGTGCGCCCCGAAGGCGGCGACAACGCGTTTCTCGTCGGCTTGCGCGAAAGCATCGCCGCGCGCTTCGGCATCGCCCACGTCACCGTGCAAGTCGAACGCGAGAAGCCCGATGATTGTGTGGGGTGCGATTAGGTCGTGGGCATTCTACCGACCGCGCGAGCAATTGGTGTTTGCGTGCACTGCCCCGTCATTCCGGGCTTGCGCAGCAAGACCCGGAACCCAGGGGATCATAGAGCGCGACTGTTGCCACTGGGTTCCGGATCGCGCGGAGTTCATCCTCGGGCCGGCCTTTGGCCGGACCCGGGGGCGCGTCCGGAATGACGGAGTTCAGTTTTCTAGAATGGATCGACATCCAAGACCATTGGTCCTCAGCCCACCCAGCTCTTCAACAATTGATGCGCAATCGCAAACGGCGGTGGGCAGAAGGCGCCGGGGAGTTTTCCCGCCAACAGCAATCGCGCTTCGTCGCGCGTGAACCAGCGCGCGCTTTCGAGTTCTTTTGGATCGACGACGATCTCGCCTTCTTCTACGTGGGCTATCGCGCCGATCATCAGCGAATGGGGAAACGGCCAGGGTTGCGTCGAATGCAGGGCGACCTCGCGCACGCGCAAGCCGGCTTCCTCCAGCGTCTCGCGCGCCACCGCCTCTTCGACCGCTTCGCCCGGCTCGACGAAACCCGCGAGCGCAGAATGCATGCCGCGCGGCCAGTTCGGTTGCCTTCCCAGCACGCAGTCATCGCCGCGCACCGGCAGCATGATCACCACAGGATCGAAGCGCGGAAAATGCTCGGCCTTGCACGCGGCGCACTCGCGCTTCCAACCGGCTTCAATGACGTGCGTCGGCGCGCCGCAATTGGCGCAGAATTTGTGCCGGCCATGCCACTCGAAAATGCTCTTCGCGGTTCCGAGAATGGGGAGATCGTCGCGCGGCAGGATGGCGCCGAACGAACGCAGATCGTCGAAGCGGCCCATGCTTTCGAGCGCGGTTGCATCGGCGATATCGATGGCGAAGTGCGGCGCGCCATGGCTGTCCACGCCGAGAAAAAGCGTCAGTGCATCGCCAGGCGCAAGCGAGGCGCGGGCATGGCTGGTGAGCCAACCTAGGGCGACCGTCCCGTATTCTTCAATCACGAACGGTCGGTGCTTGTGAAACGGGATCAGCTTGGTCTCTGGCGCAGCGAGCGCGCGCGTAAGCCAATCAGAGTCGACGCGGCGATGGCCGGCGCGGTCGAGCGGCGAACGCGTGAAGGCGTTCGGGTTGTGGGGAAGCAGCATTGCCGCGGTACCTAGTGTGGCGAATCTGAAATTCGCAAGATCAAGATGGCGAGCGCTGAGCGAATTTCAGATTCATCAGCCACACTATGACTCATTGACCCTAGTGTCCCTGATGGATTTGAAGTTCGCATCGCTCTTGATCCAGTTGACTGTGCGAACTTCAAATCCGGGACACTAGCCCCTTCCCCGATAGGTCGCCACACCCTGATCCGGCAGCCACAAGCCTTCAGGCGGCGCGCCGGTCTGCCAGAACACATCGATGGGCATGCCGCCGCGCGGGTTCCAATAGCCGCCGATGCGCAGCCAACTGGGTTCGATGGCTTCGATCACCCGCTTGGCGACGTGAAGAGTGCAATCCTCATGGAACGCGCCGTGATTGCGAAAGCTCTGCAAGAAGAGCTTCAGACTCTTGCTCTCCACGATCCAATCCTTCGGCGCGTACTCGAGCACGAGAATGCCGAAATCCGGCTGGCCGGTGACCGGGCAGATCGAGGTGAATTCCGGCGCGGTGAAGCGGGCCAGGTAGAGCGCACCAGCGTGCGGATTGGCAGCTCGTTCGAGCACGGCTTGGTCCGGGCTGGCCGGGATAGCGGCTTTGCCGCCAAGCTGGGTGAGGTCGGACATTGGCGCGAGTAACGCATCAGCGAGCACCGAGGCAAGCGTCCCGGACCGATCTCAAGAGCGCTTGAACCTGCACTGCTGTCACAGCGCCGACACACCCCGCGAGTTTTCCCCGCACCCGGGTTTTAACCGCGCCCTTTCGGGCCCAGAATGGAGGCGCGTGACATTTCGGCAACAAATAGAATCGCCCTCCACGGAGTTTACCGGTCGTTCACGTTAACAAGTGATGTTCGCCAATAGCGCGGGGAGAAGCCCGCGGGGAAAGAGGATGCGCAATATGAAAAAGATCATGGGCGTCGCCATGCTGGCTGGCGCGAGCATTGCCGGCGTCGGCGCCGCCAACGCTGAGACTTCCGCCTCCGTTTCGATGACCACGGATTACGTCTTCCGCGGCCTGTCGCAAACCGACGGCGGCGCGGCCATTCAAGGCAGCTTCGATTGGTCGAACGACATGGTCTATGCCGGCGCTTGGGCTTCCAACGTCGAATTCGGCGTCGACGGCAGCATGGAACTCGACGCTTATGTCGGCATCACACCGACCACCGGGCCGGTGAGCTGGGATCTAAGCTTGGTCGGCTACTTCTACCCCAACGGCGATGATGTGGCGATCGGCGGCGAGATGGATTATTTCGAAGGCCTTGTCGGCGCGTCGATGGATCTGAGCGAGCAATTCACGGTCGGCGCCCAACTCGGCTACTCGCCCGAATATTTCGGTGAAGTCGGCGAGTCACTCTATTACGAATTGAACGGCGCGTTCGCGATCAGCGACGCCTTGTCGGTTAGCGCCGCCGTGGGAACGCAAACCTTCGACGACAACGCTCTCGCGGGCGACGATTGGGACACCTGGAACCTCGGCGTCTCCAAGGCGATGCATGGGTTCAACTTCGACCTGCGCTATCACGACACCGACATTTCCGGCGCTGACAGCATCGTAAACTTCTCGATCAGCCGCGAACTCTGATCATCACGTTCTAATAATAAGCAGCCGCCGCGGAGCAATCCGCGGCGGTTTTGCTTTTTTGGCGTCCTTTTCTAGAGCATTTTCCGACGAAGTGGATGCCGGTTCGGCGCAAGAAAATGCGACCAAACAAGAATCTAGAGCCCCCGATCCGATTCCATCGGATCGGAACAGGCTCTAGGCAGCGGCCCGCTCTGGCTCGCCATCGAAGAGCACGCACAATTCCTCACGCACGCGCGATGAATCCTCCAGCATGCAAATCGCCTTGCGTCGCTCGCGCGCGCCGGCGCCAAAGACAGCGTCGATGGTCCAGGCGATGTGCTTGCGCGCCACGCGCACACCAAGTCCGCGATCGTAGAATTCCAGCGTATCCTCGTAGAGCGTGAGCAAGGAAGCGAGCGATTGCGCGCGCTCGGGCGCCGCCGCCTCTCCGCCATGCTTGAGGGCATGCTCGATGGCGCCTGGGAGCCAAGGCCGGCCTTGCGCGGCGCGCCCGATCATGACGCCGGCGGCGCCCGAGAGCAAAAGCGCGCGCCGTGCATCGCAGGCGCTGGAGATGTCGCCATTGGCGATCACTGGGATGCTCACCGCGTCCACGATCGGCGCAATCGCCGCCCAGTCCGCAGCGCCCGCGAAGAACTGATTGCGCGTGCGGCCATGGATGGTGAGCATGCGCACCCCCGCCGCTTGCGCGCTTCTGGCGATGTCGGGCGCGTTCAGGCTCGCATGATCCCAGCCAAGGCGCATCTTCAGTGTGACCGGCAATCCTGTCGCGCCGACTGTCGCTTCGATCAGGCGCAGCGCTGTGACCGGATCACGCATCAACGCCGAACCGCAGAGACCGGAAGTGACGCTCTTGGCCGGACAGCCCATATTAATGTCGATCACGTCGGCGCCGGCAGCTTCAGCCATACGCGCACCTTCCGCCATCCAGCGTGGTTCACGGCCCGCGAGTTGGATCACAAGCGGCGAGATCACGCCCGCTCCCGCGGCGCGGCGCACCATGTCGAGCCGCTCGCGCGCCAATTGTTCGCACGCCACCATTTCCGAAACGCAATAGCGGCCGCCGAAATTCTTCACCTGACGACGAAACGGAATGTCGGTCACGCCCGCCATCGGCGCGAGCGATACAAGCGGAGCGGCCAATCTTGACAATTTCTCGTCTTCCCCTTGGTGCGAGCGGCGGGAGTTGAACCCGCACCGCCTTTTGGGCGAACGGATTTTAAGTCCGCTGCGTCTACCAGTTTCGCCACGCTCGCGCCGGGGGACGATATGCAGTAGTTCAGGCGGATTCGTCCACAGGTTCCGCGGCTCCGCGCAGTATCTGAAACGGTGCTAAACCTTGAGGGGGCGCGGAGAGGTGCACCGCGAAGTGGGCGCAAGCGCTCCCCAAGGATAGAAGGCCGGACCGGTGACGCTGACCAAGTCAGCGACTAGACCTTGCGATTGCAGACACCGCGCCGTAAACGAACCGGGCGAGCCCGTAGCTCAGTCGGTAGAGCATCTGACTTTTAATCAGGGGGTCGCGGGTTCGAATCCCGCCGGGCTCAC
>CADEEA010000087.1 GCA_902826245.1 uncultured Alphaproteobacteria bacterium
TTGCCGTGGTCGATATGGGCCACTATTGAAAAGTTTCGGATTTTGTCGCGCGGCGTCATGTTCGCGGGCTTGCTAGCCGAGCCCGCGGCAAACGCCAAGCGCAGGGGTGTTGTTCGGCCGGAGACGCCGAGGGCGCAGTCTGTCGCGGACTGCCTGCTCTTGGTCGTACGCAGCCTTGCGAGCAATGGCGCGGAGACCCAGATGCGCCGATGCGCAACTTATTCCTCGCCGCCGCCCTGGTCCTCGCCGTCGTCCCCGCAGCAGGCGCACAGCAGCCGGCTTCGTGCCCCCCGCCGGGCTACGACCGCGCCCGCCTCGAAGCACTCCAATCCGCGGAGTTCGAAATCGCGGATGCTCGCGAGCGGCGGCGGTTTGCGCGCGCCATCGTCGCCTGCGTAGCCTCGCCCGATCCCTGGCTGCGTGACCAGATCGGCTTTGAGTCGCTTAGCCACATGCTGCGCGAGCGCCAACTTGACGCGCCGACGCAAACCGCGCTGGTGAGCGACCTGCTGCCGCGCCTGGAGAGCGCTGAGCCGAGCGGTTTTGAGCGCCCGTTCGCCGCGCTTGTCCTGTCGGAGCTGGTGCGCTCCGACAGGCTCACCCCATTCCTCAGCGAAGCCGCACGCGCCGATGCGCTCACTCGATCGCTTGCCTACTTAGTCGCCGTTCGCGATTATCGCGGCTTCCACGAGAGTGAAGGCTGGCGCCATGGCGTTGCGCACGGCTCGGACCTGTTGCTGCAATTCGCGGCTTCGCCCGCGTCGCAACGCGACGACCTCATCCGCATTCGCGACGCGATCGCTACGCAGATCGCGCCGGAGGGCCATTTCTACATCTACGGCGAATTCGAGCGCCTCGCGCGCCCAATCCTGGTTATGGCGCAGCGCGGGATATTCGCCGCCGAGGAATGGAGCGCGTGGCTCGCGCAAATATCTGCGCCGGCGCCGCTGGCGTCATGGCGCGACGCGTTCTCCTCGCAGGCAGGGCTTGCCCGCAAACACAATGTCGCGGCGTTCGTTTATGTCGTCTGGGCTAATGCAAGCCTGAGCCAGGACGAAGGCGTGCGCGCTCTGATGCCCGGCGCGGAGGCCGCGCTGCGCGCGTTACCGTAGCGGCCAACTTGGCGGGCGATGCGTGTTGGGTTAGGATCGGTGCATGAACGCGCCCTTCAAGCTGAAGACCTTCACCAATGCCGAGTTCGAGCGCCTCGCGCGATCGGGCGGGTTGGGCGACTCGCGCGTTGAGCTGCGACGGGGGATGATCGCCGAAATGAGCCCGCAATTTGCGCCCCATGCGCGCGTAAAAATGAAGCTGGTCTCCGCGCTCGAGGCTGCTGTTCAGGCCCTGGGACAACCGTGGGAGGTCTGGAGCGAGGTGTCTGTGGCGTTCGGAAACGACTTCGAGCCGATGCCGGATATCGTGGTGTGGAATCCAGCGGAGGCGCCCGTCGATCTCGATGGCCCTATCCCGGCTGCGGCGGTGAAGCTGATCGTGGAGGTTTCCGACAGCACGCTTAGCGACGATCTTGGCGAGAAGCTCGAAGACTACGCCAAAGGCGGCCTGGCAGAGTATTGGGTAGCCGATGTGAAGGGGCGCTTGGTGCTGCGCCACGCCGACATCAAGGACGCGTCCTACCTTAAGCGCGAAGCGGCGCGTTTCGGCGAAGTGATCACCGCGCTGGTGACGCCCAACCTGTCCGCGGACACCAAGGCGCTGGCCTAACTCCGCTTCACCCGCAGCAGCAGAACCTGACCGACAAGCACGAGCGCCACGCCGCCGAGCGCGGCCACGCCCCAGCTTTTTTGCTCCAGCAGGCTCGAAACCAGCATCGCTACCGGCGGCGTCAGCGCCGATATGTAAGACGCAGTCGCGTAGCCGCGCCGCCGCGCCAGACCGTAATAGAGGAAGAACGCAATCACCGAACCAAACAGCGAGAGATGCAGCAGCGACAGCGCATATCTCCATGTCGGCTCGAACGTCCACTCCCGGCCGGTCGCGAAGGCAAACGCCGCCAGCGCTATGGCCCCATAAAACATCGCCCAGCCGGTGAAGGCGGCGACATTGGCGCCGGCGAGTTCGCCGCGGCGCGCAAAAACATTGCCGACGGACGCGGCGATCACGCCAATCACGGTGAGCCCAATGCCCACAAGGGCGCGCGCACTCATGTTGGAGGCGGCAAGCTCCTCCCACGACAGGAAGCCGACGCCAAGTACGCCCAGACCGGCCGCTCCCCAAGCCAAGGCTGGCGCGCGCTGCCCAAACACAACGCGGAATGTCGCGAGATTGGCGAACGCGAGCGAGGCGAACACGACCGCGACAACCGCCGACGCAACCCGCTCCTCCGCCCAGTAGACCAGCGCGTAGTCGATGGCGAAGTTGAACACGCCAAGTCCGATCGCGGCGCTGTGCTGAGCCGGCGTCAACCCCATTGGCTCGCGCCGCAGCGCGCACCAGGCGAAAAACAACACCGCGGCAAGCCCAAAACGATAGACCAGGGAAACGATGGGATCGACGACGCCGAGCTGCAGCGTGATCGCATACCAGGTGGTGCCCCAAGCCAAGGTGCAGATCGCGATGGAGACGACATCGCCCCATTGCGATCGCGGCGTCGCCGCCTCGCCTGCAGCTGCTTGCATTTTTCCCCTCAAGCCCTTCCTGTTAGAGAAGATTCCCGACGATGTCCCGTTCCGGGACGCGCTTTTTCGCGACCAGAGTGAATGAACCTTAGGCGCCTTTGATGGCGCCCGTCGAATTGACGCTTGGCCCTATCGGCCCTACCTATAATGGGCAGATCGGCGGCGCTCCTCGGGGGGCGGAGCCCGGTCCCCCGAGAGCCCTCCGCCTGCAGCGGATAGTCCACGACTCCAAGGAGGCCTCGCACATGCGCATACAAGTCGCCGGACGACACATCGATGTCGGCGAAGCGCTCAGGACGCGAATTGAAAACGAACTCACAAGCAGCGTCGGCAAATATTTCAACCGCGCCACGGATGCCGTCGTCACTGTGGCGAAAAGTGGCGCAAAGAACGGCGCAAGCATCGAAGTCGACTGCGCCGTGCATTTATCCTCGGGAATCTCATTACAATCCGAAGGTCTCGGCGGTGACGCTCACTCAGCCTTCGGCGACGCCATGGAAAAGCTCGAAAAGCGTGTCCGACGCTACAAAAGGCGACTGCGAAATCATCACGGCGAGAGCAAATCACCCCTTCCCGCCGAGGACGCCTCGGCGTATGTGCTCGCCCCGTTGAAGGAAGAAGACGGCGCCAGCGAAGACGAACTGGCGGACGCCGAAGCTCCACCGCTTGTGATCGCAGAGACCAAAGTGGCGGTGCGTACGATGACGGTGTCCACGGCGGTGATGCAATTGGATCTATCGGAGAGTCCGGTGCTTCTGTTCAGGAACGCCGCGCACGGAGGTCTTAACCTTGTCTACCGACGCACAGATGGAAACGTCGGCTGGATCGACCCCGAAAGGCCGCCAGCCCACAACGCCTAGCAAAGCCCCCAAGCTTGGCGCCGCTCCTGCAAACAGCGAAATGATCATGAACGAACTGAGCGATCTACTCGCGCCTGACGCGATTATTGCGCGTTTGCCGGCGACCTCACGCCGTCACGCCCTACAAACGATGACCGATGCGCTCGCCAAATCCGCCGGGATCGACGCGCGCGCCGCATTCGAAGCGGTGCTGATGCGCGAGCGCTTGTCGGGCACCGGCATGGGCGATGGCGTGGCCATTCCCCACGCGCCCGTAGCCGGGATCACGCGCCCGATTGGCGCCTTCGCACGACTTGAGACTCCGCAGGATTTCGACGCGCTCGATTCGCGTCCCGCGGACCTCGTCTTCATGCTGCTCGCGCCGCCCGACCGCGGCGGCGATCACCTCAAGGCGCTGGCGCGGGTATCGCGGTTGCTGCGACGCCCGGACGTACGTGACAAGTTGCGCGCGGCGCGTAGCGCCGAAGAGATCGCTTCCCTGCTCGCCGGCGCGGCGCGCGTCGACGCGGCATGATGAGCCCGGTCAACCGGCTGTTCTCGTACTTTCCATTACTGATTACAGTCGCTGCGTTTTCAGCGCTTGGCGTGTTCGCGGCTTGGACGAATGGCTGGAGCGCATTCCTGGTCGTGTTCGTGATCTATCTGTTTCCGCCGATGGTTCAACGCATCATGCTGCGCTGGGCGCCGATGAAGCCCGGCGTACTGGCGATCAACGACCGCGTGTTCTGCTCCTGGCTGGCGAGCCATCATCTTCAGGCGTTTTATGACGCGCTGCCATATCTGGAGGCGCTGCTGCGGGTGATCCCGGGTTTCTACTCGGCCTGGCTGCGCATGTGGGGATCGCGCATCGGCTATGGCGTGGACTGGCCGGTGCGCATGGATGTGCTCGATCGCGAGATGATGGAGATCGGCAATCGCGTGGTGTTCGCGCGCGAAGTAGAGTTGTCCGCGCACGTGCGGCAGAAAACCGAAGCCGGCCTGCGCGTGCTGGTGCGCCCGGTGCGCGTCGGCGCTTATGCTTTCATCGGCGCCGGTACGCGCATGGGGCCGGGGGCTGTGGTTCCCGCCGATGCCAACGTGCCTGCGCTGACTGTCGTCGATGTGAACGAAACCTACGGCCAGGATAAACGCAAACACCCCACGCCGGTGGAAGCGGAATTTATGCTGGGGTGAGTTCAGGCGTTCACCCCGCCTCCAACCTCACCAACACCAAGCCCTCGCTCACCTGCTCGCCCGCGCGCGCTTTCAGTTCGCTCACTGCGCCATCGAACGGCGCGGTGAGCGTGTGCTCCATCTTCATCGCTTCGAGCACCAAGAGGGCATCGCCCTTTTTCACCTTGGCGTTGAGCTTCACATGCACCGCCACGATCTTGCCCGGCATGGGCGAGAGGATCGCGCCATCGCCAGCGGCGGCCTCGCCCTCGGCGCGCTCGCCGGTGTCGAGGGTGAACGCATACGCCTCGCCGCGCTCGAACACGACGACCGCTCCGCTGATCAACAAAGACGTGCTGAATTCGTCGCTAGGCGTCGGATCAGCAATCAAACCCTCGCCATCAAAGAGCATGCGTACGGCTCGCCAGGGCGCGGCATTCAAGCGGAAGCCCTCCAGCCTACCCCACGGCGACCCACTCTCCTCCGCCGACGGGGCAGTGCGCTTCACGCCTGGCTTTCGCCTTGCCGCCCTTACGAAATGATGCGCGGCCGCTTGTTGTATCTTGGTCGATGCCTCGGGGCGAACCGCAATTACGTCGCCGCGCTTCGAAAGGAACTGAGTGTCGATCCCACCACTGATGAAATCGCGATCGGACAAGCAACGCGCAAGGAAGCCCGCGTTTGTCCGAACCGGCGCGATTTGCACCTCGGCGCAAGCTTCACGCAGACGGTCAACGACTGCGCGACGAGTCTCATCGTGAACAATGATCTTCGCGATCATTGGATCATAGTGCGACGTGATTACATCACCCTGCTCGACCGCGGAATCGAAACGAACGCTTGACGGATCGTCGTACATCGAGTGGCGATACATCCATTCCAAATTGCCCGTCGATGGCAAGAAACCAGCGTCCGGATTCTCCGCATACAGCCGCGCTTCCATCGCCCAGCCGTTGATCTTGAGGTCCTCCTGCTCCAACGGCAGCTTCTCCCCGCTCGCCACGCGCAGCTGCCATTCCACCAAATCCTGCCCGGTGATCTCCTCCGTCACCGGGTGCTCGACTTGCAGGCGCGTGTTCATTTCCATGAACCAGATGCGGTCGGCGCGGAGGCCTTCGCTGGCGTCGGCGATGAACTCGATGGTGCCGGCGCCGACATAGTTCACGGCGCGCGCCGCGAGCACGGCGGCGTCGGTGACGGCTTTGCGCGTGGCTTCGTCCATGCCCGGCGCGGGCGCTTCTTCGATCACCTTCTGGTGGCGGCGCTGCAGCGAGCAATCGCGCTCGAACAGATGCACGACATTGCCGTGCGTATCGCCGAACACCTGCACCTCGATATGGCGCGGGCGCTGCACGTACATTTCCAACAGCACGCGATCATCGCCGAAGGCCGCCGCCGCTTCGCGCTTGGCCGATTGCAGCGCCACTTTGAACTCGGCCTTCTTCTCGACCTTGCGCATGCCTTTGCCGCCGCCGCCGGCGACGGCTTTGATCAGCACCGGATAGCCGAT
>CADEEA010000088.1 GCA_902826245.1 uncultured Alphaproteobacteria bacterium
CCCGCGTTCGGCAGCACGTCGAGGTTCGGAATGTTGCGCGCGGCGCGGGCGAAATTCGCATCCACTTCCGCACCAGCGATGATCAGCGCATTGCCGATCTTGAGCTTGCCCAATTGCTTCACCAGCGTCGCCGTCTTCGCTTCCTTCAGCGCCGCCGCTTCAACCACGAAAATCTCGCCAGCGAGAGCCTTGGCCGAGAGTGCGTGGCGCAGCGCGAGCGCGCGGAATTTCTTGGTGAGGTCGTGGCTGTAATCGCGCGGCAGGCGATTGTGGGCGTGGCCGCCGCCGCGGAAGATCGGCGCATTTTTCGAGCCGTGACGCGCTTGTCCGGTGCCCTTTTGCTTGTAAAGCTTGGAGTGTGTGACCGAAACTTCGCCGCGCGACTGGGTCTTGTGCGTGCCGGCGCGGCGCTTGGCCAATTGATACTTGACCATACGCTGCAGGATATCGCCGCGCACTTCTTTGATGCCGAACACGGCCTCGTCGAGATCGACCGAGCCGCTTTTCCTGGCGTCGAGGGTGTGAATGTCGAGTTTCATGTCCGCCCTCACTCAGCGCCAGCTTGACGAAGGGCTGCCGGCATCGGCGCATCTTTCGGCAGCGCCGTTTTGGCCGCGTCGCGCACTTCCACCCAGCCATTTTCGGCGCCGGGGACCGCGCCCTTCACAAACAAAAGTCCGCGCTTGGGATCGACGCGGACGATTTGCAGATTTTGTACAGACACGCGCTCATCGCCCAGATGCCCGGCCATCTTCTTGCCTTTGAAAACCTTGCCTGGGTCCTGGCGCTGGCCGGTGGAGCCGTGCGAACGGTGGCTGACCGAGACGCCGTGGGTGGCACGCAAACCGCCGAAATTCCAGCGCTTCATGGCGCCGGCGAAACCCTTGCCGATGGAGACGCCCGCGACGTCGACTTTCTGGCCGACAACAAAATGGTCGGCGCTGATGAGGGCGCCGACCGGGAGGAGGTTTTCCTCAGAAACTCGGAACTCGCGAACAATGGCTTTCGGCTCGACCTTGGCGCGCGCGAATTGTCCGCGCTCGGCTTGGGTCTTGTTCTTTGCCTTCGCAGCGCCAGCGGCAAGTTGTACGGCGGTGTAGCCGTCGCCCTTGGCCTCGCGCGCGGGAGGCTTCGATTTCTCGTTCTTGCGCGACTTCTTCGGTTTGAGCGCCACCGCAGCACCGGCGGAATCCATGAATGCCTCAGCGCCAATTGTACGGCGACCAACGACTTGGCAACCCTCGAGGTCGAGCACGGTGACCGGCGTATGCGCGCCGTCATCGCCGAACACGCGCATCATGCCAACTTTGCGCGCAATCACGCCGGTGCGTTGTGGCTTGGTGGTCATCGCAATCAACCCAGGACTTGGATCTGAACGTCAACGCCGGCGGAGAGGTCGAGCTTCATCAACGCATCGACCGTTTGCGGCGTAGGTTGTACAATATCGAGCACGCGCTTATGGGTGCGGATCTCAAATTGCTCGCGGCTCTTTTTGTCCACGTGGGGAGAGCGGTTCACCGTGAATTTTTCAATGCGGGTAGGCAGCGGCACCGGGCCGATCACGGTCGCGCCGGTGCGCTTGGCGGTCGACACGATCTCTTTGGCGGAGAGGTCGAGCGTGCGGTGATCGAAGGCCTTAAGCCTGATCCGGATGTTCTGCTGCATCATCGCCCAAAATTCCCGAAACCAATGAAACTCGCCGAAACGCAAAACTCGCCGGCCTTGCCCCCGGCGGGGACGAAGCCGACTAAAATGCCGCATCAAGCCGCCACAGGCGCGCGCAAAGACGAGGAAATTCGCAAAAAACGCTGTGGAAACGGGGCCTTCGACCCTAGCGCGATCCACGGACCGCTGAAGCGAGCGGCGCGTTGCTTGCGAACCGCGTCTAGGTTTGACACCTACAGCCGGCTCGAAGGCGCGTCAGATACAGGCGCTCCGTGAGAGCGTCAAGGAAGTTTCGCGCAATTCGGCATTCGCTGTTCAGGGCCCTACGTGAAAGGCGCCGGGGCCCGCCACTTCTTGGCGGATGATGCGCCCTGAAACAGCGGCCAAATCCACGCTGCCGGGCCCTTTTATCTCAGCTTCCACGTCGCCGACAGTGGCGGTCACCCGGATGGATCCGGGGCCGATGATATCTGCAATCAGGTGCTGGATGGGAGCGGCGATCTCCACATCGTTTGCGCCGCTCAATTCAATATTGGCTTCGCTTAATGCGCCGCCATGAATCGACACCCCGCCTGCTCCGGTGCTGTCGATTTCGAGGGCCCCTGTAACGCTCGCCAAGTTCGCCTTACCCGCCCCGGTGATCTCAATAACCGCGCCCTCGGCTATCGCTGCGGCGGAGAAATCGCCGGCGCCAGTCGCCTCCAGCCTCAAGGACCGGGCATTGCCAGCTGTCACCGCCCCCGCTCCGCTGAGTTCCACCGTAAGCGCGCCCACCACATCGCCCGCTGAAACGGAGCTGCAGCCCGACGCTTCCAGGATCAGGATTTCGCTTGAGCCGATCTGGGTCGCCCCTGCGCCGTTGACGCTCACCTCTAGCGTCCTGGGTGCACGAATACTGATCTGAGGGAGGTCCTCGGGCGCGAACTCGCCATAGCCCTCGAGCTTCACGCCGCCGCCGTCGCGGCACTCCGAAATCCGACCGCCCAATTGACCGTTGACCCGCACATTTCCCCTTTCCGCGCTCACAAGAGGCATCGGAACGCGCCCTGGATTGTCGATCTCAATGGAGAAATCGGCGCGATCTTCGGGTGTTATGGTGACGCGGGCAGCAATATGCCTGAGCACCAATTCGTCGCCGGCAAAATTTCGCGCCTCCATGCGCCCCGGCGCGACGGCCACTATCTCGTCGACCCTTTCATCGCGGAATTCGATGTTGAATTCCCCGTGCCCAACGTTCCAATGGCCGTTTCCCACCATGGCTACGAGCGCGAATATGACCGCGAACGTCACTGCCGCGACGAATACAAACCGTTCCATCCAACGTCTCCCTCGCGCCTCGCAACGGCGTCCTTGCTCACCTTGGAGATGCGGGCGCCGCCCCGCTCAGATGCATTACGCGCCCCAGGCTAGACGCGATTAATCTTTCTTAAGCTAAAATCAGCAAATTAGTTGCCTCGGGTTCTGGCACGAGGGCGGCGCATGGCCGTCCAGGAAACTCACCAGAACGGAAATCAGCAACAGGGAAACCCATGAAAAAGCTCCTCACCGGCGCGGCAATCGCCGCAGCTCTCATCGCCCCCGCGGTAGCGTCCGCCGACACAGGTTCGGTCGGTGTCCATTATGGAAACTTTGACGCGGGCGCATTCGACCTCGACCTCTATGGCCTTGACCTCAGCTATAATCACGAGCTCTCAAACGGGTGGCTGTTGCAGGGCGACGCGGCTTCTGACCGGCTCGACACCGGGGGCAACATTGGCCTCGGCTACGTCAATATCTCAGCCGGCAAACGCAATGACCACCATGCTCTGTACGGCTTCGTCGGCCACAACAACATTGCCTTCAGCGACAGCATCAACATAGGCGTCGGCGGACAAGTATACATGCCGCAGGCGACCATTAACGGCTCCCTCAGCTACGCCGATTTCGACGGCGGCGGCGCCACCAACGTCCATGCAGACGGAACTTATTTCTTCTCGGACAATTTCGGCGCCACACTCGATCTAGGCTACATCGATTTCGATGGCGGCCCGTCGGCGAACATCTACGGGATCGGCGCCGTCTACCGGTTCGCCGACTGCCCCTGGAGTATCGATGCAGGCTATAAAGTCAGCGATTTTGACGGAAGCACCGAAGTGGACGTCATCCATATCGGCTTCAATATCAATTTTGGAACCGGATCCGCACGCGAACAATCTCAATCCGGCGCCAGTTTCAACGGCGGTAATCGCCTCTATCGCGACATATTGAGCGGCCTCTAAGCGCGTCTGGCCAGACAATCGAAAGCAAAAGGGCCGCCCCGATGGGGCGGCCCTAAGCATTTGCGGCTAGCCGAACGCGATTATTCAATAATCTTCGACACCACGCCCGCACCAACGGTGCGGCCGCCTTCGCGGATAGCGAAGCGCAAGCCCTGGTCCATGGCGATCGGGGTGATCAGCGACACCGTCATTTTCACGTTATCGCCCGGCATTACCATTTCAGTGCCCGCTGGCAATTCCACAATCCCGGTCACGTCTGTGGTGCGGAAATAGAATTGCGGACGGTAATTGGTGAAGAACGGGGTGTGGCGTCCGCCTTCTTCCTTGTTGAGGATGTAGGCTTCGGCTTCGAACTTTTTGTGCGGCGTGATCGAACCCGGCTTAGCCAGAACCTGGCCTCGTTCAACACCTTCGCGCTCAACGCCCCGCAGAAGCGCGCCAATGTTATCGCCAGCCTGCCCTTGGTCGAGCAGCTTGCGGAACATTTCAACGCCCGTGCAGGTGGTCTTCACAGTGTCGCGAAGGCCGATGATCTCGACTTCCTCGCCAACCTTGATGATGCCCTTCTCGACCCGGCCAGTCACAACGGTGCCGCGCCCGGAGATGGAGAAAACGTCTTCCACCGGCATCAGGAACGGCTGGTCGAGCGGACGCGCTGGCTGGGGAATGTAGGAATCCACAGCATCCATCAGCTTCATGATGGCCTCTTCGCCGATCTCAGGGGTCTTGCCTTCGACCGCCGCGACCGCCGAACCACGCACGATCGGAATGTCGTCGCCGGGGAATTGGTTGTTGGAGAGCAGCTCGCGCACTTCCATCTCAACCAGTTCGATCAACTCGGCGTCGTCGACTAGGTCGACCTTGTTCAAGAACACCACCATTGCCGGCACGCCGACCTGGCGGGCCAACAGCACGTGTTCGCGGGTCTGCGGCATCGGGCCGTCGGCTGCCGACACCACCAGGATCGCGCCGTCCATCTGCGCAGCGCCCGTGATCATGTTTTTCACATAATCGGCGTGGCCGGGGCAATCGACGTGGGCATAGTGACGGTTAGCCGTCTCGTACTCGACGTGGGCGGTGTTGATGGTGATGCCGCGCGCCTTTTCTTCGGGCGCAGCGTCGATGTCGGCGTAGGCCATCGCCTTGGCGCCGCCCTTCTTGGCCAGCACCATAGTGATCGCCGCAGTGAGCGTCGTCTTGCCGTGGTCGACGTGACCAATCGTGCCGATATTGCAATGCGGCTT
>CADEEA010000089.1 GCA_902826245.1 uncultured Alphaproteobacteria bacterium
TTGTGGCTGATCAGGCGGTGGCGCTTGCCGGCGGGGCCGGCCTTCACTTTGCCCGAGGCCGTGAGCTTGAAGCGTTTCTTGACGCCGCTCTTGGTCTTCAGTTTCGGCATTTTTCCCTCCTGGGATAGCGTGCACGCACGCAAAAGGGCCGCCACGGCATGCCTTATGGGCCGGGCCACCCACGAAAGGGCGCGCGTGTAGCATGGGGAAGCGCTTTCCCGCAAGCCGTTCCGAGTGCTATCCAGGCGCCAGGGAGACGCGCCGATGACCGCACCGGAGACCTTGGAAGAAGCCCAGGCGATGCTTCGCCAGGAGAAAGCCAAATTCACCGGCGCGCTATCGGCCGTGGCTGGCTCGCGGTGGCTGACCGCCATCGCCGCCAGCCTGGCGCTGGCCTTCGGGATTACGCTGCTCTACGCGCCTGACCGGTTGCCGCATCTTTCGGGTGTTTCCCTCACCACCTTCGGCCTGCCCGACAATCTCGATTTCGGCCTGATTGGCGACCAGATCGTCGAAGCGGGGACAGCCGCAATCGAACAGGGCGGCAAGGAAGAGGCCGCGAGCTTCCTGACCGATCATGCCGATTGGGTCACGGGCCTCAATGCCGGCGGCTTCGGACTGGCGCTGACTGTTCTGCTGGGAAACCTTTGGGTTATGACCAAGCGTCGGCGCACCACGCGCGGGTGAGGCGCTTTGGCAGCCTTAACCGCCGCGGCGAAATCCGAAGCGATAGGCCGGGCGCGGAACTTCGTTTTCGGGCCATGTGTGTCGCGGGCCAGGACTTGCGATTGCAAGCACGAGGGCGCCGCTCGGCGTCGCAAACTGCTGGCCTAAAGTAAGCTCGCGCTCGACGCCGGAAACATTGGCGCGCAGCACTAGGCGCCCCGCCCAAACACACACCACGTCGCTCGGACAGCGGCTGTCTTCGATGACGGCAAGTGGGCGCACATTGAGCCCGCCGCCAAGATCGACCGTTTCGCCGATGCCGGCGGCGAATACTCCCTCAGCGCTGAGTTCGCGGGCGAGGCGTTCGTTCTCGGCGCGGATGTCCTGGGCCAGTTGCGACGCTGGCGGAGATGGCGTGGTTGGGGCCTCCTCCGCGTGAGTGCAGCCTGCAAGTGCGATGGCGGCGACAAAAAAAGCGCGCATGGAAACGACACTCCTCAATTGCGACGATCTGGGCTGCTTCAGGCTGAACGCAGGCTCAGCGCATCGTTCTTAGGCCCGCGGCGCCATCACCATGACCACTTGCCGGCCTTCGAAGCGCGGCTCGTGTTCGACTTTGGCGATCTTGTCCAACTCGGTGCGCATGCGTTCGAGCAATTCCATGCCCAGATGGGTGTGCGCCATTTCTCGGCCGCGGAAGCGCAGGGTGACTTTCACCTTGTCGCCTTCCTCGAAGAAGCGGTGGATGGCGCGCATCTTCACTTCGTAATCATGGTCGTCGATATTCGGGCGGACCTTGATTTCTTTAAGCTCGATGCGCTTGGCCTTCTTGCGGGTCTCGGCCTTCTTCTTCTGCTCCTCGAAGCGGAACTTGCCGTAATCGAGAATCTTGCACACCGGGGGTACGGAGTTCGGGGCGACCTCCACGAGGTCAAGGCCTGCTTCGCGCGCTGCTTCCAGCGCCGCGGACAGCGGCATCTCCCCCTGCTTTTCCCCCTCTGCATCGATAAGGAGCACACGCAGCACGCCGCGTATTTCCTCGTTCACGCGCGGGCCGTCTTTGGACGGCGGCGGCGCGGCATATGGACGTCTGGATATCGGGCCTTCTCCTGTTGCTGTTGACATTATCCGCGCCAACGCCTGCCGGCGCGGATTCGGAATGCGCTATATTGCTTGGAGAGAGCCGGGCTTCAAGCGCTGGCTTGATGATAGACGCCAAAGTTGCGCAATTGCCGATCCACCTGCTCGACTGGGAGATCAGCGATCACCGCGGCGGTCATGGCCACCACGCCCCCCTTCCCGCGAGGGGCCGCCTGTTCGGGATTCCCCAGAGACGAGAGGAACACCAGGCACGTGGCGCCCCCGGCCGCGACCACATGCATCAAGTCCACGTCGTCTCCGACGGCGGCGAAGCATCGATCGGCCAACCCTACGCATTGGAAAAAATCCGGGCGGGTGACCAGGTTCTTGGCGGTCGGCTCAGCCTTAAGAATGGCTGCGCCGATTGGGCGTTCCTCCGGCCCGCCCAGCACGACCGGGGTCACACCCTGGCGCGCGAGTTTGCCGGCGAGCTCGACATATTTCGCCTCGGGCCAGCGCCGGCCAGGTTCGGCATCGGATCCGCGCGGCAGCAGCAGGACAAACCGCCCGCGCAAACCGAAATAATCCGGCTGCAGCCGCGGCGGGTCACGCAGCGCTGAACGCAGCCACGAGAGATCCGGCATCAAAGGCGTATCGCCCAGACCGGCCGCGGCCAATTGGGCTTGGTAGCGATCGATGGGATTGAGAAGCGCCCTGTTTGGATCGAGATAGGGGTGTGAGCAGCCCGACACCGGCCCAGACCAACGCGGCGGCCAAGGGCGCATGCCTTGAAAGTAGTTATTGGTGCGGCTCGAACCTTCGAGATCGTAGATCATGTCGTACTTCGCGGATCGCACGCGTGCGATCAATTGCGTGATCGCCTGCGCCTCCTTCGGTTTACCGTCAGCTTCGACGGTATCGAAGTAAGGGCACTTCTGCGCCAACTCGCTGGTCGTTTCGGTGGTGAGGAGATTGATGCGCGCGCCGACATGAAATTCGCGAATGCTTTTCGCGGCCGCAAGCGCCTGCACGAAAGCGGCGAGGCTTCCCAGGTGGATGACGAGAACAGTTTTCGCCGCACTGAGCTCTCCGGGCGGCGGCGACGCCGGCTTACGCCAGATCATGCCTTGTCTCCCGCTTCATGTTCCGTTTCGCCCCGCAGCTTACGCTTCCCACGATGCCGCGATTCGGCGAGGACGCGGCGATAAACAGCAAGCGTCGCCTCTTGGAGCGCAGCTTTGGTGTAGAGCGCGTTAACACGTGCGCGGCCCGCGCGGCCCATTTCGGCGCGCTTTTGCGCACCCATCTCGATCAAGCGCTCCAAGGCGTCCGCAAGCGCGCGCGCATCGCCCGGCGGCGACAATACGCCGACGCCATCGGCGACCGTCTCAGTAAATCCCCCAAGATTGGACGCAATCACAGGCACTCCCATCGCTTGCGCTTCGACAGCGCCACGCCCGAACGCCTCGGGCTCGATGACTGGAAAAACGGCGATATCGGACGCCGCAAACGCCGCCGCCATCTGCCCTATGTGCCCGACGATCGCTACACTCTCCTGCAGTTGATTTTCGGCAATGAAGCTCTGCAATTCGGCTAGATAAGCATCACGGCCCTGCGCATCGCCGGCGAGGATGAACTTCGCGACATGCGGCCTCCGGCTTGTGAGTAATTTCACGGCTTCGAGCAGTATGTGCTGACCTTTCCAACGCGTCACCCGCGCCGGCGCAATAATGACGCATCGCGTGCCGCCGGGCGCCAATCCCCAACTCGCACGCAGCGCCGCGACGATCTCTGGTTTCACGCTCGCAGGATCGAACACGCTGAGATCGACGCCGCGCGGAATCGCGACCACGCGCTCAGGCGCAATCTTGAAACTGCGCAGAACGTGCGCGCGCGTGTAGTGCGAATTGGCGATGACGACGTCGCCGCGCGCCATGATCGAATTGTAGAAGCGCTTCGCCGCGCTGCGGGCATTGTAGATGCCATGAAAGGTGGTGACGAAGGCGGCGCCGGTCAGCCGCGCGGCCAGCCATCCGCTCCAGGCCGGCGCGCGCGAACGAGCGTGAATAATCTGCACGCCGCGCTCGCGCACAAGGCGCGCAAGCTTCCATGCATTGGCGAGGACTGTGATCGGATTTTTGCTGTGGACGGGAAGCTTGACCAGTTGGCCGCCGGCCGCCTCGAGATCTGGCTCGAGACGACCGCCGGCGCTGGCGACCAAGGCGAGCCCCCCGGCGCGGCTGATCGCTTGCGCTACTTCAAGCGTGGTCCGCTCGACTCCGCCAGTATTTAACTGCGGTGTAATCTGCAGTACGCGGAGCATGTGACCTTTCTGCAATGCTTTTGGCAACCAGACCTGGGGCAATTTCGGCTGCCACGTCCATGTTTATGAAAACAATTTTCCGCGAAAATCGTTCAAATCGCGTGAGGACGGCCGCGGGCGGCATTAAGACGCTTCTTTCGGCCAAATCGAGGCGCATCAGCGTGCTCTCTCGGTCGGATTGGCGCCTTGGGCGCCTTGGAATTGCCGCCCGGCCTGCTCTAATGGCCCCGAGGGGAGACGCCTGTTCATGTCCATTGCCGCTTTGATCTTGCCGTTTGCCCTGCTCCAGGGCGCCGCCGCGGTCAGTACCGCAGCCGCCGAGCGCTTTCAGCAATGTGTGGCGATCATCGAAGAAAGTCCTGAGCGGGCCTACGAGGAAGGCATGGCGTGGGCATCCGAGGCGCAAGCGCTGGGAGGCTATCGCTGCGCGGCGATGGCTCTGGTCGCGCAAAACCGCCACGAGGAAGGCGCACGCCGGCTCGAGTCGCTGGCCGCTTCAGTCAGCCTGGAGCGCACCGCGATGCGGGCGGAATTGTACTCCCAGGCCGGCAACGCTTGGCTGCTGGCGCGTGAGCCGGCGCAGGCGGTGAGTGCGCTGACGCGGGCGATTGTCACCGTCGAAAGCGATCCCGCCCAATTGCCCGACCTGCTGATCGATCGCGCCCGCGCCTACGCCATGGAGCGTGACTGGCGCCATTCCGAGGAAGACCTCTCGCGCTCGCTCGATCTGCGCGCCCAGGACGCGCTGGCGCTGCGCCTGCGCGCGGCGGCGCGCATGCACCAGAATTCGTTTGACCTCGCTGAAGCGGATGCGCAAGCGGCCGTGACGCTTGCGCCGGCTGATGTGGAGGCGCTGCTGATGCTCGGCCACGCCCGCGAAGCCAAGCGCACCGGCCAACCGGTGTTGGAGCAATAATTGGCACACGTTGAAGCGGCGCGCGATCGCTTCTTCGGTCGTAGCGTACGCCGCGTCGAGGCGGGCGGTTTTTCGTTTGGGCAATGGGTGGCGCGCAC
>CADEEA010000090.1 GCA_902826245.1 uncultured Alphaproteobacteria bacterium
CCCTCGAAGGCGTTGGGTATGGTGGGGTGTCTCCAAGGGAAGACACGGTGAATATGGCGCTAATGCGTTAACAAAACTCTAATGCTTGGGAAACCCCGGAGGCGGCCCTCGCCGCGCGTTCCCAAGCACCCCGTCTTCTAGAAGATCCACCACCGCGAATACTACACCCATGAAGACGAGCCAAGCGATAGGCGCGAGCAGAATTGGCATGGCGAGGTGGTGATCGTCGGCATACGCGTCCCATGCGGCCTTAATGCTCGCCAACGCGATAACCGGATACACCCAGCACAATAGTTCGGCAGTCAGCAGCGCTGATTGCGAGCGCCAGTGCGCTCGTTCACTCGGCGTTAGCAGACCGATGGCTTGCCTCAAGCTGGCGAGCCCGACGCAACAATGAAACACCGTGAAGGCCCAGAGGATGACGGTCATAACTGACTAGGCTATCACAACGCGGCCCTGTTGGGCCAAGGATTCCGCGGCCGATGCCCCTCAAAATCGCTACATGGAACGTGAACTCGATCCTCGCGCGGCTGCCGACGGCGCTGAAAGTGTTCCAGGAAGTCGCGGCCGACATATGGTGCCTGCAAGAGATTAAGTGCGAGGACCAACGCTTTCCCCGCCTCGAGTTCGAGGCACAGGGATACAATGTCGAGACGTTGGGCCAGAAGAGCTACAATGGCGTCGCCATACTCTCCAAGCACCGCATCGAGGAGTGCGTGCGCGGGGTGCCTGGGCTTACCCACACTCAGGCCCGCTATCTGGAGGCCGTGATCGCAACGCCAGACGGCCCGGTGCGCGTGGCCTCCATTTACGCCCCCAACGGCAACCCACCCGACACCGAGAAGTACGCGCTCAAGCTGGATTTCATGGCGGCGCTAACCGAACACGCACGCGAGCTGTTGAAATTGGAGGAGCGGACAATCCTCTGCGGCGACTACAACGTCATCCCGCGTGAGGTCGATTGCTGGGATCCACGTGCCTGGGAGGGCGATGCGCTGTTCAAACCACAATCACGCGCGGCCTATCGTACACTGCTCAATCTTGGCTATTCCGACGCGTACATGCAAAGCGACGGCTCAGCACACAAATATACATTTTGGGATTATCAGGCCGGCGCCTGGCAAAAGGATCATGGCATCCGCATTGATCATCTGCTGCTTTCGCCGCAAGCAGCCGATGGATTACAGGGTGTAGAAATATTCAAGCAAGCGCGCGCGCTGGAGAAGGCCAGCGATCATGTGCCGATCGCTGGCATGTTCGCGAATTCAGGCTAGTCCGTCCCCGCTGCGCCTCGCTTCTTCTTTCGCGCTTCCTCGATGAATTTCGCGAAGTCGGAGGTCTCCTGGAAGTCCTGGTAGACTGAAGCGTAGCGCACATAGGCCACAGGATCGAGCTGGGCCAGCGCCTCCATCACCATGCCGCCAATGGTCTCCGAGGTGATCTCGGTTTCGCCTTGGCTTTCGAGCTTGCGGACGATGCCGGAAATCATCTGCTCGATCTGGTCCTGCTCGATCGGGCGCTTGCGCAGTGCGATGGCGAGCGAGCGCGCCAGCTTGTCACGGTCAAACGGCACCCGCCGGCCAGAACGCTTCAGCACCACCAGATCGCGCAGCTGCACCCGTTCGAACGTGGTGAAACGGGAGCCGCACTTGTCGCATTGGCGTCGACGGCGAATGGCCGCGCCGTCTTCCGTCGGGCGGCTGTCTTTGACTTGGGTATCTTCGTTGGAACAGAAGGGACAACGCATTTGGGCTCGCTAGCTCGCGGGAATAGTTAGTAGTGAGTAGTCGGTAGCTCAGAGACTAGGCAGAGTCGTGACTAACAATAATGCCCCGTCATTCCGGGGCGGCGAAAGCCGAACCCGGAACCCAGGGCCCCGAACGCTGCGTTCTACGCTCCCCTGGGTTCCGGATCGCGCTCCGCGCGTCCGGAATGACGGACCTAGGGCGCACGGAATGACCGCTCCTCAATATATTGGGAACCTCCCCGTTAGCGCCTCGACCTTCGCCGCTACTGCCGCCTCGGCCGCGGAATTGTCACCATTGTTCTTGGATAGCCCATCCAGCGTCTCGCAAATCAAGTCCGCGACCTCGCGAAACTCGGCCGGACCGAACCCACGCGTGGTGCAAGCTGGGGAACCCAGCCGCACGCCGGACGTAACCATCGGCTTTTCGGGGTCGAACGGAATGCCGTTTTTGTTACAGGTGATGAGCGCGCGTTCGAGCGCCTGTTCGCCGGCCTTGCCGGTGACGCGCTTGGGTCTGAGGTCGACCAGCATGAGGTGGCTGTCGGTGCCGCCGGACACCACCGCCAGGCCATTCTCGATCAGCCGCGCCGCCAATGCGCGCGCGTTGTCCAGCGTGCGCTTGGCGTAGAGCTTGAACTCCGGCTGCAGCGCCTCCCCGAAACTCACGGCCTTCGCGGCGATCACATGCATCAGTGGCCCGCCCTGAAGGCCGGGAAACACCGCCGAATTGATCTTCTTGCCGATCTCTTCGTCGTTGGAGAGGATCATGCCCCCGCGCGGGCCGCGCAGCGTCTTATGCGTCGTCGTCGTCACCACGTGCGCGTGCGGCAAGGGAGAGGGATAAACGCCCCCCGCAATCAGCCCCGCGTAGTGCGCCATGTCCACCATCAGCACCGCGCCAACTTCGTCCGCGATCTCACGGAAGCGCTTGAAATCGATCTGTCGTGAATAAGCAGAGGCGCCGGCTAGGATCAGCTTCGGACGCTCGCGCCGCGCGATTTCAGCGACCTGATCATAGTCGATCAGATGATCGTCCTCGCGCACGCCGTAGGCGACCGGCTTGAACCATTTGCCGGAAATGTTCACCGGTGAGCCGTGCGTGAGGTGGCCCCCACAAGCGAGATCCATGCCGAGGAATTTGTCGCCCGGTTGCAGCAGCGCAAAGAACACAGCTTGGTTTGCGTTGGCCCCCGAGTGCGGCTGCACATTAGCGAAAGTGCAGCCGAACAATTGTTTGGCTCGATCGATCGCGAGGCGCTCGACTTCGTCGACATGCTCGCAGCCGCCATAATAGCGGCGGCCCGGATAACCTTCGGCGTATTTGTTGGTGAGTACCGAACCCTGCGCTTCCAGTACGGCGCGGGAGACGATGTTCTCCGAGGCGATCAACTCGATTTGCCGCTGCTGGCGACGCAATTCGGCATTTATCGCAGTCGCGACATCTGCATCGGCCCGCGACAGAGCGGCGCTGAAAAAGCCGCCGTACGCGGCGGCTTGTGAGCCAGTTTGGGTCATTTCGGAAGCTCCGGATTCGGCGTACCATAGGGGGCGAGACCCATCGGGGGAAGCGGGGCGTTAGACGGATCGCCGGCACCTGCGCGCGGCGGCGCGCTTCGACAAGCTCAGCGTGACGCACTCCTTCGCCGGCGTGACGCAAATCTGCGTCAGCCTGAGCTTGTCGAAGGCCGCACCCTCTATTCACGTTAAATCAGCTTGCCCCGCTCCGGAACCGGCGCAGGTTCCTCCTCCCGGATGGCCCGCTCCAGCTTGCGCATCGCCAGCGCGCGCACATCCACCAGGGCGGCGTTTGCCGGCGCTTGGATCACGACTTCCGTTCCGGTTTCGACATCAATTGCGGCGACCCGCTGCAGATCGCCCAGTCGGGTGATCTCGAAGATCACCTCGCGCTGCGGGCGATCACTCACGCCGCGCGGCCCTGCATCACCTCCGCCCAAACGTCACGGAGCGATCTAACCAGAGCATCCATCAGCGCGTCATCATGGAAGGGCGACGGTGTGAAGCGCAAGCGCTCCGCGCCGCGTGCAACGGTGGGATAATTGATCGGCTGCACATACACGCCATGTTCGTACAACAATTTGTCGGAAATCAATTTGCACAGCGCCGCATCGCCCACCAGCACAGGAACGATGTGGGTTGTGGATTCCGCCATCACTGGCAACCCCGCCTCTTTCAGCATCGCCTTCAGCCGCTCTGCGCGTTCGGCCAAGCGGTCACGCATATGCGGGCAGGCTTTGACGATGCGAACGCTCTCCAGCGCCGCCGCTGCGATCGAGGGCGCGAGCGAAGTGGTGAAGATGAAGCCGGAAGCGGCTGAGCGGATGGCGTCGATGGCGACGGCCGGGCCAGTGACGTAACCGCCCATGGTTCCGAACGCTTTCGCCAGCGTGCCTTCGATAAAATCGACGCGGTGCATGACGCCGTCGCGCTCGGCGACGCCCCCGCCATGCTCGCCATAAAGGCCAACGCCGTGGACTTCGTCGAGATAGGTCATCGCGCCATAGGCTTCGGCGATATCGCACATGGCTTCGATCGGCGCGGTGTCGCCATCCATGGAATAGACGCTCTCGAACGCGATCAGCTTTGGCGCGTGCGCGGGCGCTTCGTTGATCAGCGCTTCCAGGTGCTGCAAATCGTTGTGGCGAAACACGCGACGCTCGCACTTGGCGCGCTTGATGCCCTCGATCATCGAGGCATGATTTTGCGCGTCGGAGAAAATCCAGAGGTCGGGGAACAATTTCGCCAATGTCGACAACGTGGCGTCGTTGGAAACATAGCCCGATGTGAACAGCAGCGCGCTTTCCTTGCCGTGGAGCGACGCAAGTTCACGCTCGAGATCGACATGATAGGACGTGGTGCCGGAAATATTGCGGGTGCCGCCAGCGCCGGCGCCGACTTTGTCGAGCGCGGCGTGGGCGGCGTCGAGCACTTCCGGGGACTGGCCTTGGCCGAGATAATCGTTCGAGCACCAGACCACGATCTCGCGCGTCGCGCCGTTCTCCAGCCGCAAGCGCGCGCGCGGGAAGCGCCCCCGCTCGCGCATGATGTCGGCGAACACGCGATAGCGGCCCTCGTCGCGGATGGCCGCGACAGCGTCCTCAAAGACCTGCTTGTCTTCGTCTCTCACGGGGCTAACGCCTCCCCACGCGGCAAATCGCGCGGCACGACATTATAGGATGTTTCTGCCCAACAAGGTAACTGAGACGCTAACGCGCACTTCCGCGCTTCTAGTTGCGAACGG
>CADEEA010000091.1 GCA_902826245.1 uncultured Alphaproteobacteria bacterium
CGACGACGCAATGGCGGCTGCGCGATTGGGGCGTGTCGCGGCAACGTTATTGGGGCTGCCCGATTCCGGCGATCCATTGCGCCAAGTGCGGTGTTGTGCCGGTTCCGGAGAAGGACTTGCCGATCCAATTGCCGGAAGACGTCACCTTCGAGCGCGACAAGCCCGGCAATCCACTGGATCGCCATCCGACCTGGAAGCACACCAAGTGCCCGACGTGCGGCGGCGCGGCGACGCGCGAAACCGACACGCTCGACACCTTCGTGGATTCAAGCTGGTATTTCGCGCGTTTCACCGATGCGCAAAATCCCGACGCGCCGTTCGACAAGAAGCTCGCCTCGTATTGGTTGCCCGTCGATCAATATGTCGGCGGCGTCGAACACGCCGTGCTGCACCTGCTCTACGCGCGCTTCTTCACCCGCGCGATGCGCGATTGCGGGTATCTGGATTTGCCGAGCGGCGAACCGTTCGCGAGCCTCTTCACGCAGGGCATGGTGGTGCATGAGACGTATTGGCGGGCGGAACGCTCACTGACTCGAATGGAAGTTGAGTGGAGCGGCGATTGTTGGCGAGAAATAGCCACTGGCGTTCCTGCGTTGCCAGATAGTGCGTGGGATATCGAAAACGCGGAGGCGCTCGCAAACATTCCAGAATCCGAAGCCACATTCACAGTTGTGCCGATATGGCTGGACCCATCAGAGGTCGACGAGGTCGAGTTCGGCATATTTTTAGAGAAAAAGACTGGCGCAGAAGTTCTTGTCGGCGCCATCGAGAAAATGTCGAAGTCCAAAAAGAATGTCGTCGATCTCGACGCGTTTGTACAAGACTACGGCGCCGATGTTGCGCGTTGGTTTGTGCTCAGCGATTCACCGCCCGAGCGCGATGTTGAATGGACGGCTTCCGGCGTCAAAGGCGCGTGGGGTTTTGTGCAGCGTGTTTGGGGTTTGGTGGAGGCGCAAGCTGCGGCCGGAAGTCCAGACGCCCCCTCCCCCCAACGGGGGGAGGGCAGGGAGGGGGGGCGTGCAGAAGGCGCCTCTTCTTGGACCGCCGGCGTCCTCGCCGGCGAGACGCCGGCGGTCCAAGAACACAGCGCTAGCGGCGCCGTCGCGGTTCCTTCTGCACCCCCCCTCCCCCTACCCCCGCCCCCGGGGGCGGGGGGGGCGCACGCCTTGCGCCAGCTGACGCACCGCGCCATCGCCAGCGTCACCGAGGACATCGAGCATTTTCGTTTCAATGTCGCGGTCGCGCGCTCCTACGAACTGGTCAACGCGATCGCCAAGCTGAAGGGCGACGACGAAGCCTCCGTCTTCGCCCGCGGCGAGGCGCTGCGCATCCTCGCCCAGCTCATCGCCCCGTTCATGCCGCACCTGGCCGAGGAGTGCTGGGAAGCGCTCGGCGGGACGGGTTTCGTCGCCACCGCTCCCTGGCCCAAGGCCGACCCGGCGCTGGCCGCCCGCACCACCGTAAACCTCCCGATCCAGGTCAACGGCAAGAAGCGCGGCGAGATCGAGGTGGCCAAGGGTCTGCCCCAGAAGGACGTAGAGGCAGCCGCGCTCGCCCAAGAGGACGTGAAACGCTTCCTCGAGGGCCAAAATGTCCGCAAGATCATTGTTGTTGCCGACCGGATCGTGAATATCGTGGCGGACTGAAGTGCTAGGTGTTTGCTTGTCATTCCGGGGCGACCGAAGGTCGAACCCGGAATCCAGGGGGTGACAGGGCCGTACTTGTGTCCCCTGGGTCCCGGATCGCGCTCCGCGCGTCCGGAATGACGAGAAGTGGAAAACGATTTGGGAGTGCGTTGCATGCGCGTACTGATCGCCAGTTTGACCCTGCTCGTCGCCGCCTGCGGCTTTCAGCCGATGTACTCGCCCGGCGGCGGCGGCGCGATCGGCCCGGTGCAGATCGCCATGATCGAGGGCAAAGCCGGGCATGTGCTGAAAACCGAGCTCGACCGCATGCTCACGGCCGAGAGCGGCGCCGGCTCGCCCGCAACGCTCGAGATAACGCTGAACGAGCAAATATCCCGACTCGGGCTGCGGCGCGATGAATCGGCGACACGAGGCGAGGTGCGGCTGGTAGCGACCTACGTGTTGACCCCGAGCGACGGCCGCGCCGCGATGCGCGGCACCCTGTCCACCGTCGTCAATTATGACATCCCGACCGCGGCCTTCGGCGAAATCACCGCTCAGGACGACGCGCGCGAGCGCGCCGCGGAGAACATGGCGCAGCGCTTCCGCGCGGAACTCGCGCTCCGTATGGCGCTGGCGCGCCAAGCTCAGTGAAACACGCGTGAAGATCACCGGCGCTGGCGCTCGGAAATTTCTCTCCGCGCCGGACAAAGCGATCCGGGCGGTGATGCTGCATGGGCCAAATGAAAGCGTCGCGCGCGAGGCGGCGCAGTCTCTGTTGTCATGGGCGCTGGGTGGATCGTCCGATCCCTATGCGGTGACCAAGCTTGGCGAAGACGACATGAAGCGCGACTCGGCGCGGCTCGCCGACGCGCTTTCGGCCCAATCGCTGCTCGGCGGACCGACTATCGTCTGGGCCAACATCAGCGGCAAAAGCGCTGACGAAGCTATTCTCCACGCTTTGGCGAGCATCGAGCGCGGCGCGCCTGTCGGCTTTTGCATCATCGAGGCCGGCGACATCGGTTCGAAGGCGCCGTTGGTCAAAGCGTTCGAGGCAGCGAAGCACGCCGCCGCCATCGCCTTCTACGAAGAGACCGAAGCCGAACGCGCCGCTTTTGCGAAGAGCCACGCCAAGGAAATGTCGCTCAGTTTCGAGCGCGGCGCGGAAGAGGCGTTCCTCGCCGCCCTGCCCTCGGATCGCGGATTGGCGAGGCAAGAGATCGACAAGCTCGCGCTCTATGCGCACGGCCTCGGGCGACCGCTCAGCGAGGCCGATCTCGCCGCGCTGATGGCCGACGAAAATGAAAGCGCGCTCGACGCGGCAAGCCAGGCCGCCATCGCCGGCCGCGCGGCACGGGCGGTGGAAGCGTTGGCGCGGATCGAGGGGCTCTCGGGCGTCTCGGCGCTACGCACGTTGTTGCGCCGGCTGCACCAATTGCGCGAAGCCCGCGCCCTGATCGACCAAGGCATGAGCCCGACAGAAGCTGTCGAAAAGCTCCGCCCGCCTGTGTTCTGGAAAGAGAAAGACGCCGTCGCCGCGCAGGCGCGGACCTGGTCAGCCAAAAAACTGACGGCCGCATACGATCTGATCTGGACCGCCGAACTCCGCTCAAAAACCGCCGGCGCCCCGCAAGAGCTGATCGCGGCGGATACTTATGGGGGCGTGGCGCGGCTGGTGGGGGAATGAGAAAAGCGCTACAACCGCTTACAACCCGGCACAACCGTCAGATAATATTAGCTTTTTTCTCCATTATCTGGCCCAAACAGATCAACCAGAAACTCGCCGTCGTCAAAGGGTTTCGTGGCATTGATCCAAGCCGCGAAGGATTTCGTCGGAAGGCGATAGAAGCCTTTCCCCTTTCGGGTGTCGTCCACCAGGATCACATTTCGCTCCTTCAGCGCCCGAAGTGCGTTGTCGATTAGGGTTTTTGGTAGACCGGTGGCCTCGATGATGTCTTTCCTGGGCACCCAATTATCAGTGTGTTCCGCCAAAGCGTTCAACACCTGCCGGTATTCTGGAGAGCCGACCTTTCCATAATACATCTCGTTGAAAAACTTGCGGCCGAGCTGAGCAAGCGCCCCGTTCTCGTGGTTGGCTCCCTCGTTGACGTCATCCTCTGTGATTTCGTCATCATCATCGGCAGCGAATGCACAAAAGGCAAACTGCTGCAGAAAATGCGGGTAACCCTCCGACAGTTCCGAAATTAGATCTGCAGCCATTTCAGTTATGGTCGTTTCAAAACCGTTTTTCTCCTTTGCGATCTGTAGGCCTTTCTTCAGCACCTGGTGACGCTCGGCGACTTCTAGCGGCTCTAGACGCATGATCTCGAATAGTCGCGGGGCGGACTCGTGGCTGGCCTTCAGGTTCGCGACCGTTGTGGGCAAGCCGGCAAGTCCGAACAGGACCTTAGAGCATCCTTTCATCTCAAGGCGCTCCGACAGAAGCTTCAGGAACTCGCCGAGACGCGCATCCTCGCCGGCTTTATCAGCCTCGTCGATCATGATGAACACGCCCTCGACGCCAGTGTCCTTAATGACTTCGATAAGACTCTCAACGAGTTCATCACGCCACTCGTCCGGGTCAGGTGTGCTTTGGCTATCGGTGAATCTCACGCCGAACGCTTCAACTCGCTTTGCGAAGTCAAGTGCGCGTTTCACCAACTCCTTGGCGACACTACGGTCGGCGATCGCCTGCTTTAGCTGCCTCGCTATCGACCTAATGACTGCAACTTGGGTCTGATGCCCCGTTACGTCGATCGATAGCGTAATGAAATCGAACTTCATCATGACGTCCGTTTTCAGCTGACCCCTTGCAAGGGTTGCAGCGAGCATCATCAACGATGACTTTCCGATCCCGCGCTCCCCCTCGATCAAGAAATGGCTCGGATTCTCGCACTTCGCTTGAAACAAGCTCTGCTCGATCACTCGCATCTCTTCGCGCCGACCGAAAAACATATACGGCGAGACGAGTTTGCCTGGTTGGTACGGATTGAATCGCAGCGGTTTCTTGGCCATGGCAGTGTATTTATGAGGGGTCCCGCAACACCGTCAAATCCTAGCAGAGGGGCTTGCTAAGCCCGCCGCCGTGCCCTTGGTCACATCGGCCCCTGAGGTCCCCAGCTAAGCTCTCTTCATCGAAGCGCTGACGCTTCGTCCAGGGAGCCAGACCGATGACCATGACCGCCCGTTTCGCCAGCTTGATCGTTGCCGCCCTCGCCTATGCCCCGTTCGCGGCCGCCATGCTTCAGCAATCGGCGCAGATGGTCT
>CADEEA010000092.1 GCA_902826245.1 uncultured Alphaproteobacteria bacterium
GACGTCGATTACGGCGTCGCCGAGGCCGACACCGCCTACGGCAAGATCGGCGTGAAGGTGTGGATCTTCAAAGGCGAGATCCTCGAGCACGATCCAATGGCGCAGGATCGCCGCGCGATGGACACCGGCGAGAACCGTGAGCGCCGTGATCGTGACCGGCCCGCACGCGAGGATCGGCCCCCGCCGGGCGATCGTCCCCGTCGCGGACGCCGTCCGCCGCGCGGTGAAGAAGCTGAGCCGGAGGCATAAACGCTATGATGCAGCCGAAGAAAACCAAGTTCCGGCGCGCCCACAAGGGCCGCATCAAAGGGAACACCAAGGCCGGCGCCGCGTTGAATTTCGGCCAGTTCGGGCTGAAGGCGCTCGAGCCGAACCGCGTCAACGCTCGCGAGATCGAAGCCGCTCGCCGCGCCATCACCCGCGAGATGAAGCGGCAAGGGCGGGTCTGGATTCGCATCTTCCCCGATGTGCCGGTTTCTCAAAAGCCGGTCGAAGTGCGGATGGGTAAGGGCAAGGGCCCAGTGGAGTTCTGGGCCGCCCGCGTGGCGCCAGGGCGCATAATGTTCGAGGTCGACGGCGTGCCGGAAGCGATCGCGCGTGAATCGCTGCGTCTTGGCGCGGCGAAGCTTTCGGTCCGCACCAAGATCATCGCCCGGATGGAGGGGCTCTGATGAAGCACCGTGAAATCCGCAAGGAACTGCAGGACTTCCGAGCCGGCGATGAAGGCAAGCTGGGCGATGAACTCGCGCAGCTGAAGAAGGAGCAGTTCAACCTGCGTTTCCAACAGGCCACAGGCCAGTTGGAGAAATCGTCGCGTATGCGCGAAGTCCGCCGCATGATCGCGCGCACCAAGACAGTGCTGCGCGAAAAAGCGCAGAAGAAAAAAGTATAAGGAACCGAAGCGATGCCGCGCCGCATAATGACCGGAACGATCGTAAGCGATAAGGGCGACAAAACCGTTGTCGTGCAGGTGGAGCGCACCTATCTGCATCCGCTGTTGAAGAAAACCGTGCGGCGCCGGGCGAAGTTCCACGCCCATGACGAAGCCAACGCCTTCAAGACCGGTGAGACCGTCAACATTCAAGAATGCCCGCCCAAGTCCAAGCTGAAACGCTGGGAAGTGGTCGGGCGCACTGGAGCGTGATGTCATGATCCAGATGCAAACCAATCTCGACGTAGCCGACAATTCCGGCGCCAAGCGCGTCATGTGCATCAAGGTGCTAGGCGGTTCCAAGCGCCGCTACGCCACCGTGGGCGACATCATTGTCGTCTCGGTGAAGGAAGCGATGCCGCGTGGCCGGGTCAAGAAGGGCGACGTGCACAAGGCCATCGTCGTGCGCGTCTCCAAGGACCTGAAGCGCAAGGATGGCTCCACCATCCGATTCGATTCCAACGCCGCTGTACTGATCAACAAGCAAGGCGAGCCGATCGGCACGCGCATCTTCGGGCCGGTCCCGCGCGAGCTGCGCGCCAAGAACCAGATGAAGATCATCTCGCTCGCCCCGGAGGTGCTCTAATGGCCGCCCGCATTAAGAAGGACGACACCGTCATTGTCATCGCCGGCAAGGACAAAGGCCGCTCCGGCAAGGTGCTGATGGTCATGCCGAAGGACGAGCGCGTGCTGGTCCAAGGCGTGAACATGATCAAGCGGCACACCAAGCCGGACATGGCCAATCCCCAAGGAGGGGTCATCGCCAAGGAAGCGCCGCTGCACATTTCGAACGTGTCGTTGCGCGATCCCAAAACCGGCAAAGCGACCCGCGTGGGGTTCAAGATCGTCGAAAAGGCCGGCGCGAAGATAAAGGTGCGCGTGGCCAAGGGTTCTGGAGTTGAGATCGATGTCTGACGCTCCGAAAGAGAAGAAGGCGCAAACGCCCAAGCAAGCCAAGCCCGCCAAGGAAGCAGCGCCGGCTTCGCGTCCGCGCGCGCCCAAGCCCGCCGATTACGAGCCGCGCCTGAAGCTGCGCTACAAGAACGAGATCAGGAAAAGCCTGCGCGAACAATTCAGCTACACCAACGACATGCAGATCCCGCGTCTGGACAAGATCGTGATCAATATGGGCGTGGGCGAAGCGACCGCGGATTCCAAGAAGCTCACGTCGGCGATTGCGGCGCTTACGGCGATCGCGGGGCAAAAGCCGGTGGCGACAAAGGCTCGCAAGTCGATCGCCGCGTTCAAACTGCGCGAAGGCATGAGCATCGGCTGCAAGGTCACGCTGCGGCGCGACCAGATGTATGAGTTCCTGGACCGTCTGGTCACCATCGCGTTGCCGCGGGTGAAGGACTTCCGCGGTCTCAACGGCAAGAGTTTCGATGGCCGCGGCAATTATGCCATGGGCATCAAGGAACACATCGTGTTCCCGGAAATCAATTACGACCAGATCGACCAGGTTTGGGGCATGGACATCGTCGTCTGCACCACTGCGCGCAGCAATGACGAAGCCCGCGCCCTGTTGAAGGAGTTCGATTTCCCGTTCCGGAACTGATGCCTCGTTTGGCGAGGCATCCACCCCAGAACGCATCGGGAGAGAAAGAAAATATGGCGAAGACAAGCTCTATCGAACGCAACAAGAAGCGCGAACGGCTCGGCAAGAAATTCGCCGCGCGCCGCGCCAAACTGCGCGCGACCGCATTGAACGAGGATCTGCCGTTGGAGGAGCGCTTCGCCGCGCGCCTGAAGCTCGCGCAATTGCCGCGCAATTCCTCGCCCACGCGTGTGCGCAGCCGTTGCGCGCTTTCCGGGCGTCCGCGCGCGGTCTATCGCAAACTGAAACTCTCGCGGATCGCGCTGCGCGATCTGGCCTCCAAAGGTCAGATCCCCGGCATGGTCAAGTCGAGCTGGTGAGGGGACCGCCATGAATTTGAACGATCCCGTCGGCGACCTCATCACCCGCATCCGCAACGCGCAAATGCGCGGGCGCTCTAAGCTTACCTCGCCCGCCTCCACGCTGCGCGTGCGCGTGCTCAACGTGCTGAAGGACGAAGGTTATATCCGCGAGTTCCGCGAGATCGAAGTCGCGGGCCGCAAGGAGCTCGAGATCGAGCTCAAATATTATGAAGGCGCACCGGCGATCCATGAGATCCAGCGTGTTTCGAAGCCAGGCCGTCGGGTGTATTCGGCGATCAAGGATTTGCGTCTGGTCCGCAACGGGCTCGGTATCTCGATTCTGTCGACGCCGAAGGGCGTGATGAGCGACAACGCCGCACGCACCGCCAATGTCGGCGGCGAAGTTTTGTGCAAGGTGTATTGAGATGTCCCGCCTCGGCAAGAAACCGATCCCCGCTCCTTCTGGCGTCACCGTTACGGTGAAGGGCCAGGACGTAAGCGTGAAAGGCCCGAAGGGCGCGCTCTCTTTCCGTGCGCACGACGACGTGTCCGTGAGTTTCGGCGACGGCGCGATTTCGGTGAAGCCGCGCCACGAGACCGCGCGCGCGCGTGCGTTGTGGGGAACCACGCGCGCCGTGCTCGCCAACCAGATCAAGGGCGTGACGCAAGGCTTCGAGAAGAGCCTTGAAATGACCGGCGTCGGCTATCGCGCGGCGATGCAGGGCAAAAACCTGCAAATGCAATTGGGCTATAGCCACGAAATCAATTACGAGCCGCCCGAAGGCATAACGCTCGCCACGCCGAAGCCGACTGAAGTGAAAATCAGTGGCATCGACGCGCAGATGGTGGGCCAGGTCGCCGCTGAAATCCGCTCCTATCGTCCGCCCGAACCCTATAAGGGCAAGGGCGTGCGTTATGCCGGCGAGTTCATCCGCCGCAAGGAAGGCAAGAAGAAGTAAGCCATGCCGCGCAAACTCGATCCCGTCGCCCGCAGGGCGCAACGCAATCGCTCCCGTCTGAAGAAGGCCGCCGGCGACCGCCTGCGCCTTTCCGTGTTCCGCTCGTCGAAGAATATCTCGGTGCAGCTGATCGACGATGCCAAGGGCGTCACCATTGCCGCCGCCTCGACGCAAGAGGAAGCCTTCAAGAAAACCGGGGCCAAGACCTCGAGCAAGGAAGGCGCCGCCGCAATCGGCAAGCTGATCGCCCAACGCGCTCTGGCAAAGGGCCAAAAACGCGTCGTGTTCGATCGCGGCCGCTATCTGTTTCATGGCCGGGTGAAAGCCCTGGCCGACGCCGCCCGCGAAAGCGGCTTGGATTTCTGAGGATCACGCGATGAGCGATCAAACCACTGGCGCCGGCGGCGGCGAGCCTCAAACCGAAGCGCCCCGACGCGGACGCGGCGGCCCACGCCGCGGCGGCGCGGGCGGCGGCGGCAACGACCGCGGCCCGCGTAGGCCGCGGGAGAACCAGGGCGAAGAACGCGCAGAGGGCGAACTCATCGACAAGCTCGTCGCCATCAACCGCGTCGCCAAAGTGGTGAAGGGCGGCAAGAATTTCGGCTTCGCCGCGCTTGTCGTTGTCGGCGACAAGAAAGGCCGCGTCGGTTTTGGACACGGCAAGGCGCGTGAAGTGCCGGAAGCCATCCGCAAGGCGACCGAGGAGGCCAAGAAAACCCTCATCCGTGTGCCGCTGCGTGAAGGCCGTACGCTCCATCATGACGGCGATGGCCGCTGGGGCGCCGGCAAAGTGATGCTGCGCTCGGCGCCGGCCGGCAAAGGCTTGATCGCCGGCGGTCCTATGCGCGCGGTTCTGGAAGTGCTTGGGGTGTCGGACGTCGTGGCCAAGTCGAAGGGTTCATCGAACCCGTACAACATGGTGCGCGCCACTTTTGACGCGCTGAAACGGCAGAGCTCGCCGCGTCAGATCGCTAACCGCCGCAGCCTTAAGGTCGCCGATCTGATCGGGCGCCGTAAAGACGGCGCGAGCCTTGGCGAAGTGGCTTCGGAGGGCTGAGCATGACGACGAAAAAGAAAACCGCCGGCGC
>CADEEA010000093.1 GCA_902826245.1 uncultured Alphaproteobacteria bacterium
TACGCCAACGCCACCAATTGCCAGCAAATCTTCGGCGGCCACGGCTACATCGAAGAGCACGGCATGAGCCAGTTCGTGCGCGATGCGCGCATCACCATGATCTACGAAGGCGCCAACGGCATTCAGTCACTCGATTTGGTTGGCCGCAAGCTGGCGGCGAACGGCGGCCGCGCGATCTTCGCGTTCTTCAAGGAAATCGACGAGTTCGCCGAAGCGCATGAGGACGAGGCTGATCTCAAACCGTTCATTGAGGGGTTGAAGAGCTCAAAGGCGCAATTGCAGGAGGCCACCATGTGGCTGATGCAAAATGGCATGAGCAATTTCGATAATGCCGGCGCGGCTGGGCACGATTACCTCAACCTGTTCGGCCTCACCTCGCTTGCCTATATGTGGGCGCTGCAGGCAAAAGCCGCGCTTGCGGCAAAGAAAAACGGCGCGGGCGCCGATCCGTACTATGACGCAAAGCTCGCTACTGGACGCTATTTTCTCGCGCGCATCCTGCCGGACACGGGCGCGCATCTGGCGAAGCTGAAGAGCGGCGCCGAGCCGGTGATGGCGCTGGCCGCGGAGAATTTCTGAGCATGGTCTACACAAATCCTGCCGTCATTCCGGACGCGCGGAGCGCGATCCGGAACCCAGGGGATCGTAGAGCGCCGTGCGTTTGCCCCTGGGTTCCGGGTTCGCACTGCGTGCGCCCCGGAATGACGGAGTCCAAAGCGGAAAGGGTGAAGCCATGAGCACCTACACCGCAACCCTCACCTGGAAGCGCGGCGAGCAGCCGTTTTCTGACGGCAAATACTCCCGCGGCCACGATATCGCTTTCGATGGCGGCTTTTCTATTGTTGGCTCATCTTCCCCGCACGTGGTGCGGCCTCCACTGTCGCGAGAAGACGCCGCCGATCCGGAGGAATTGTTCGTGGCCGCGCTGGCTTCGTGCCACATGCTCTTCTTCCTCGATTTCGCGCGCCGCGGCGGCTTCGTGATCGATGCTTACGTCGATACGCCGGAAGGCGTGCTCGCCAAGCGCGCCGACGGCAAAATGGCGATGACTAAAATCACACTGAAGCCGCTCGTGGAATGGTCCGGCGACCAGCGCCCGAGCGCGGAAGAGATTGCGGAGCTGAATCACAAAGCACACGAAGCCTGCTTCATCGCCAATTCCTTCAATGGCGAAGTGGCGGTGGAGGATTGAGACAGAGTTGCAAAAGGTTGCCAGGAGGCGGTTATGAGTCCGGAAGTCTGGGGCGTGGTTGGAGTGATCGGGGCTGCCGTAGTAGGCGGAGTTTTTACCCTGCTGGCGAACCGGAGGCAGCGGCGTTCGGTACTAGATACCACGAATGCGGGCGACCGTATCGATCTCCTGCGGAGACTGGCGGAGCTGAAGAAGCAGTTTTCGACGCGCGACTTGAGAGGTAAGAGCGAGCAGAGTGTTCGAACCTACGTCGGCCAAGCTCAATCAAGACTAACAGCGCTAAAGAACCAGCTCGATGCGTTCGATGCTTCAATTGCAGCGAACCTTTTTTCTGTCGTCGATAACGTAGATTCCACTGTTGGAGGTTACAAGAAAATTGTCGATGCAACGACCTCTGCGCTTCTTGCGGCCCAGCGAAAGATAAAGTCCGCAACGTAGATTTGCCGCGCTTGCGCCGGCCCGGCGTGAGCGGTCAGCGGAGTAGGCGCTTGGCGCCAGGGACGACTCCGGTCCCGCCAGGGCGTTGGTTTGCTCCCCCGGTTACGGGGGAGCTGTCGAGCGAAGCGAGACTGAAGGGGGGGGGGCCCTCCATCGCCTTCGGCGACACCTCCCCCGCAAGCGGGGGAGGAAATGAAGGAGTGAAGAACATGGCTGACGCTTATATCTTTGATGCGGTGCGCACCCCGCGCGGCAAGGGCAAGTCGAACGGATCGCTGCACGAGCAAACCTCGCTGCAGCTGGCGACGCAAGTGCTGCAGGCGATCCGAGATCGCAATAATCTCGACACCAGCAAAGTCGATGACGTCTACATGGGCGTGCTCTCGCCGATTGGCGAGCAAGGCGGCAATCTTCCCCGCATCGCTGTGCTGAACGCCGGCTATTCGCAAACCGTGGCTGCCGTGCAGGTCGAACGCTTTTGCGCTTCGGGCCTTGAGGCGTGCAACATCGCTGCAGCGAAAGTGAAGTCCGGCGAAGCTGAACTCGCTATTGGCGGCGGCTGCGAGCACATGAGCCGCGTGCCCATGGGCTCAACCGGCGGTTCGTGGGCCAGCGATCCCTCAATCGCGATGCCGTCCTACTTTGTGCCGCAAGGGGTCGCCGCCGACGCAATCGCCACCAAATACGGTTTCTCGCGTACCGACCTTGACCAATATTCCGTGCAGTCGCAGCAGCGCGCGGCGACAGCCTGGAAGGAGGGCCGCTTCAAGAAATCAATTGTGCCGGTGAAGGATCAGCTGGGCGGCGTGCTGCTCGACCATGACGAGCACATGCGCCCAGAAACCACGCTGCAATCGCTCGGCGCGCTAGAGCCCAGCTTCAAGATGCAGGGCGAAATGATGCCGGGCTTCAATGACGTAATCAAGCAACGCTATCCTGAAATCGAAAAGATCGATCACGTGCACCACGCCGGCAATTCGTCTGGCATCGTCGATGGCGCGGCGGCGGTGCTGATCGGCACGAAAGAGATGGGCGATGCGCTGGGCTTGAAGGCCCGCGCGAAAATCCTCGGCGGCGCTTCGATCGGCTCGGAGCCTTCCATCATGCTCACGGGTCCCGAGCACGTCACGAACAAGCTGATGAAAAAGCTTGGGCTGACCAAGAAGGACATCGACCTCTGGGAACTCAACGAGGCGTTCGCCGCCGTCGTGCTGCGCTGGGTGCAGGCGCTCGAACTCGACATGGAAAAGGTCAACGTCAATGGCGGGGCCATCGCCATGGGCCACCCTATTGGGGCGACGGGCGCGATGATTTTGGGAACCATGGTCGATGAACTCGAGCGTGCAAACAAGGAACGCGCGCTGATCACGCTGTGTATCGGCGCGGGCATGGGCACGGCGACGGTGATTGAAAGATGCTGAGAAAATAATGCGCATTCGTACCCACATACTTCGTCATTCCGGGGCATCGCGTAGCGATGAGCCCGGAACCCAGGGGGCCACAAAGCGCCGTGCGTCTGCCCCTGGGTTCCGGATCGCGCTTCGCGCGTCCGGAATGACGGAGAGATTTGGCAGCCCCGTGCTGGAAGTAGGGTGATGAACATCGGTTTCATCCTGTTCCCCAACGTGACGCAGCTCGATTTCACCGGGCCGCTGCAGGTGCTGCATCGCATGCCAGGCGCAAAGACGCATATTCTGGCGAAGACGATGGAGGCCGTGCCGTCCGATTGCGACTTGGGGCTGATGCCAACGGCGACGTTCGCCAGCGCGCCTAAGCTTGACATGCTTTGCATTCCCGGCGGTTTCGGCGTTTCGCAAGCCATCGCCGATGCGGAGACCATGGATTTCGTGCGTGAGGCGGGCGCGCAGGCGCAATACCTGACGAGCGTCTGCACCGGCGCGTTCGTGCTGGGCGTTGCGGGTTTGCTGAAAGGCAAACGCGCCACCACCCATTGGGCCTATCATCACTTGCTCCCGCTGGTTGGCGCCGTTCCAGAGCGTGCGCGTGTGGTGCGCGACGGCGACGTGTTCACCGGCGGCGGCGTCACCGCGGGCATTGATTTTGCGCTCACCATTGTCGAAGCGGTTGCCGGCGGCGAGGCTGCGAGACGCATCCAGCTCGCTATCGAATACGACCCAGGCCCACCCACGCCGTTCGAAGTTGCACGCGAAAGCGCGATGGCTGCTGTTGGTCCGTTCTACGAGAAGCGCTCAAACGAATTTTCCGCTGAACTGAAATCGGCGATCGGAGCTTAGGAGAAATCATATGGAAAACTTCAAGATCGACGTCGGCAGCGACGGCATCGCGCTGATCACCTTCGACGTGCCCGGCCGGTCCATGAACACGATCACGGCGGGCGTGATCCGAGACCTCTATGAAATTGTCGGCAGGATCAAATCCGACGACGCGATCAAAGGCGTCATCTTCACTTCGGGCAAGGCGAGCGGATTTTGTGCCGGCGCCGATCTTGGCGAGATGAACGAGCGGGGCGCGGCCGCCGAGAGCGCGCCAAAGAGCGAGAACGACAAGATCAAGGCGAATTTCGAGCGCGGATTCTCGCTCAATCGCGTTTATCGCGATCTGGAGACTTGCGGCAAGCCGGTGGCGTTCGCGCTCGAAGGTTTGGCGCTGGGCGGCGGCTTGGAGTTCGCGCTCGCCGGCCATTATCGCGTCGTCGCTGACAATCCGAAGATCAAACTCGGCCTGCCTGAAGCGAAGGTCGGGCTGCTTCCCGGCGCCGGCGGCACGCAGCGCCTGCCGCGCCTGATCGGCGTGCAGAACGCGGCGATGATGATTTTGCAGGGTCAGGATAAGTCCCCGCAGGACGCGAAGGGCCTCGGCTTCATCAACGAAGTCGTTCCCGCGGGCCAGGCCGTTGAAGCGTGTAAGACTTGGCTCAAGGGCAAACCCAATCACGTGGCGCCGTGGGATGTGAAGGGATATAAGATCAAGGACGGCCCGTTCACGCCGGGCGGGGCGATGGCTGCGATCGGCGGCAACGCCATGGTCTCGAAGCAAACCAACCTCAATTATCCCGCGCAGCGCAATATTCTCTCGTGCATCTATGAAGGCGTGCA
>CADEEA010000094.1 GCA_902826245.1 uncultured Alphaproteobacteria bacterium
GCGCCAAAAGGGTTTGCGACACGGTCCCCCGTGTGGAGCCGAGAAAATCGGCCAGCGGAGGCGCTGAAATCGGAGCGCTGCACTTTCTGTCACAGCGAACGGGCCAACCCTGTTGTAGAAGCGGAGATTGCAAAATCTGGGCATTATATCTTGCAAATGGAAGGCTGCCCCAAGCCCTATCGATGAACCTCGACCTGGTAACGGGCCATGCCGCCGCGGCGGCCAGCTTGTTACCACCGGCCCGGTCAACTCATCCGTTTGGCCCCACCCCGAAATCGGGGTTTCATCCCAAAGCAGACTTATCCTCAGCTCGACCAGTGAGCAGACGTTGATGCTTCGGCTCGCCAGCAGCTCTCAAAGAGATCCCACATCTGTTGGGCGTCACCGCCTTGGCGTGCCCATGCCTGAGCACGCCCGGACGTGCACTCAGGAACCGCAGGATGGGGGCGGCGCCTGTGGGTCCTGCGAAACAATTCGGGTAGCGCCCATCAATGCTTCGCGGCCTTGACGATCATGCTCCACTGCACAGTACATCACTCGAAGGTCTGTCAATGCGGCTGTTCGATCGTCCATCGGCGCGGTCGGCGAAAGGTTGGAGAGCGCAACGCCCGCGCCCAAATAGAGGCGATACTGATTCCCGCCAGCGCTCGCTCGTTCGCGCACGCTCCGAATCAAAGCTCGATTGAGCACTGCATCGTTGCGATCTCTGAGCAGGTGGGTGATATCGCCCCGAGTCTGATGCCGCAAGCCTCTATTCTCGGATAGGAGGCTCTGGATGAGCAGATCGAGGGTGACTTGATCGGCTTGGCGCGCGGAAAGCGCGCCCGTTGAAGTTGTTGGCCGCGCAACTATCTGCTGCTGTAAACCTTCCACCTGAGCCTCTGCGGTTGTAGAGCGCTGCCAGAGGTAGTGAGCGGTTCCCGCCCAAATGACGACACCAATGAAGGCCGTCGTAAGAAAAACTGTCCAACCCCTCGAACGGGTCGCCTGCGCGCTGCTTGCGTCGATGAACTCCGACGTCTGGGGCGAAATTCGCATTCCAAACGGAGCGGACGCATCCTTCAACCACTTCCGCGCTTGCTTCAACTCAACGCCGCGAAGGAGATTGGACCTCGGGCCGCCCAACTCGCGCCAACGCCGCGCCGCCTGCGAAAAGGCGCTGTGTTTATTGACCCACTCGATGTCCGTGCCCAGCGCCTCAATCAGCGCGGCCATGCCCTTAGCGAACGTTTTGCCCTCGCCGACCAAGAAAATGAACTGTAACTCGCGCAGTTCGACCGGTAGCCCGCCATAGTCCACTTGCCCAATCACCAGCGGAATAATGCGTTTGCCTTCCTCGCGTGCGACCCCGAGTTCTTTAATGCACTCAACCGAACTCAAAGAAGCCGACGACACAAGGTAAGCAATGGAGTCCGCGTCGCGGATCAGAACGTGCAGGCGTTCCTCCCAAGAATAGCCTGGGAAAAGATCCTCTTGATCGATGGTGGCTCCGTAGCCATGGCTCTCAAGTGAAATCTTGATTTCATCCGCGAAGGCGGCGTCACGGCGCGAATAGGAGAGAAAGACTTTGCCCTTAGCGTCGACTGACATGCGCGGAGGCCCCTGCGAAATTGTAACGGCACGCAAGTCAGGTGCAAGCGCAAACTCTTCCGCGCCCGATTATGGCAGCCGAAGCTGCTCTTGCTTAGCGTCCGTTTGAACTAGGTCACTTCGAAGGTTCGCACCGCCTCGCTTCCTCGGCAAGGCGAAGACGCGGCTTCGACGCGGTCATCGATCCGCGGACTCTGCTGCGCGCGGTGAGGCGGGCTTGGGGAGCGCCGCCGTTCTGCCCCTCAATCGCGCTGCATCTTTTCGCCCAGAGACCGACGCCCCCAGATCGCGGATGAGGCCGTCCTTGATGGAATAGATCCAGCCGTGGATGGCCAGTCTCTGCCCGCGTGTCCAGGCATCCAGGACAAACGGATTAGCCGCGACTGCCCGCACCTGCGCGAGCACGTTCGCTTCGCACACCGCGTTGAGCCGCGCTTCGAAGTCCAGAATGCGATCGAAGTGCTCCACATCATCTTCGTAGAGACATCGGATCGGCGCCAGCCAGTGATCGATGAGACCATGGCGCTTTCCCGACAGTGCAGCGCGCACCCCACCGCAACCATAATGCCCGCAAACAATGACGTGCTTGACCTTCAGCACCTCAACCGCGAACTGCAGCACGGACAGGAAGTTTGCGTCTTGCGGCGGCGCCAAATTGGCGACGTTGCGATGTACGAACAATTCGCCAGGATCGAGACTGACGACCTCGTTGGCAGGAACACGCGCGTCTGAGCACCCGATCCAAAGATAGTCTGGCGATTGTTGAGCTGAAAGACGGCGGAAATACTCGGGATCTATGCGCGCCTTTGTGGCCGCCCAGTGTACGTTCCGCTTGCGCAGGTCCTCGATCACATGAACGCCTCAGGCCATCATGACGCCGCGTCGCGCGGCCAGACGCAGGCTCAGCGCCTCGAGGTCATCCGCAGTCAAGCGCCGACGCGCGAGAGGCATGACCACCGCGTTCTCCAGCGCCATATGGCTCTTTTCCTGCTTCGCCAACTTCAAAAGCGCGTCGGCCCCTCCGGGCAAAGCCGACGGCGGCGCACGCCTTTCCATCGCGAGCGCAAAGACTGAACGCACGGCATGCGCCAGCTTTTGGTCCAAAGCGTGGTCGACCGACAACCGGCCCAGCACGTCCTCGATATCATCGTCAGGCTCGCAGCGCCTCCGCAGCAAGGGGAACAAGTCTTCCTCTTCGTCGATCACATGCAGCGCGAGATCGTGACGAATGAAATCATCGGTCGCCGCGATCAGGCTCGCGTCGAAGGCCGGCTCTACCGCAAGATACTCGAGGATCTTGCACATTTGGCGATGGCGATAATGTTCGGCAAAGAGAAACTCCAACGGCTCCTTTAGCAAAGCCGGCGGTGACCGCTCGATTCCGCCTGGGTGCATTGGCGCTCCTGTGCTGAGGCGTTCTTCAACCATCATGGCCTGGCCTCCTTGCGAACCTCAAGCCCTTCGATCGTTGCCGCACGCATCAAGCGCGCCGTATAAGCAGCGGACGCCGCCATCCACGCACGCGCTGTCAGGCGATCTCGAATGACAGGCTCTGCGACTGCAAACTCCAGCGCGAACATAGCGCGGCGCGCGTCGTAGACACGACGGCACTCGTCCGTGGTCGGTCGCACGGGCGGCGCTTCAATCTCGAGTACTTGCCGAATGAGCGCTTCCTCGTCGCTCTCCCAGCGGCCGAGCGCATCCTGTTCGGGCGCTGGCGTGATCGCCAACTCCTGCACGCGTCTCAACAGCAGATGACGAATGATCAGAGCCCGCGCGGCGGCGGCTCGCGCCTCCTCAATGCTCGCGCCCTCGTGGTGCTGCACTTCGCGCGCGATATCGGCTTCCTCGATGCGCACGCCATCGACGCTGACCGGCGGCGCGTCAAACGCGAGGCGCGCGGGCGCGGCGGGCGGTGTCGAGCAGGAACCACCGCAACCGGATGTCTCTTCTAGAATTGGAGGACGCTCGCCTTTGCGCGCCGCCAGTGTGTTAATGATCGTCGTTGCCATGACACTCACTCCGGCTGGGTGTGGCGCGGCACGCTCACGCTTCGGTGCGGCATCTCTGGCGAACGGGTGCGCACCAATTGCCAACCGCGCCGGCCGAGGTACCAGATCGGAGCCGACAGCATGTGCACGAGGCGCGTGAACGGGAAGAGCAAGAAAATGGTGAGACCCAGCAGAAGATGAGCTTGATATGGCCAATCGAGCCCACGCACATATTCCGCGGCGCCAGGCTGGAACGTGAAGATGCCTTGCGCCCAGCTTGACAACCGCAGCATGACCGACGCATCGCCGTGACCAAGCGAAAACGGCACAGTGAGCAACCCAAGGCACAGCTGCACCCACAAGATCAGTAGTACGGCGTTGTCGCCGAACGTGCTGGTGCGGCGGATACGCGCGTCGAAGAAGCGGCGATGCATCAGCATCGTCAATCCGACAAAGCACACCGCACCGGCGATGCTTCCTGCCACGATCGCCAGCAATTGCTTCTGCTCGGCGGTGATGAATTGCGAATAAATGGAGTGCGGCGTCAGCAAGCCCACGCTGTGGCCCAACAGGAGGAACAAAATTCCCAAATGAAACAGGTTTGATCCCCACGCCAGTTGCTTGCGCCGCAAGAGCTGACTTGAACCCGAACGCCACGTATATTGCTCGCGATCGAAACGCAGGATTGAACCAAACA
>CADEEA010000095.1 GCA_902826245.1 uncultured Alphaproteobacteria bacterium
AAGCTCCCAAGGGCGGACCTGACATTAATGCATGTCCGACTAACGCCGGCCTGGGTTTGAACACACCGCACAAGCGGTGGAAGTTTTGGGAGCTGCCGGATGGACTCTGTCCTCTCGCCTCTTGACCTCTTGGCGCGCGAAGCGCCGGACGGTCCCGTGGCTATTGCCCGCCCGCACCGCGTCGCCGCGGCCGCGCAGTGGTTTGCGAGCAATTTTCCGGGCGAGGTGCTTTACGCGGTAAAGGCCAACCCTTCGCCTTGGGTGCTCGACGCGCTGTGGAAGAACGGCGTCAAGGCCTTCGACGTCGCCTCCGAGGCTGAAGTCGAACTGGTCGCCTCGCGCTACTCGGGAGCGCGTATCGCTTTCATGCACCCGGTGAAGAGCCGCCGCGCTATCGCGCGCGCCTTCCACGAGTTCGGGGTCAAGACCTTTGCGCTCGATAGCGAAGACGAGCTTGAGAAGATTCTGACCGAAACCGGCGGCGCCAAAGACCTCACGCTGATGGTGCGCTTCGCGGTGTCTGGCGAAGGCTCGGCCTATCCGCTTGCGCGCAAGTTCGGCGTTTCGCCCGAGGAAGCGCCGGCGCTGCTGCGGCGTGCGCGCCAAGTCAGCGAAGAGATGCTGGGCGTCTCCTTCCATGTCGGCAGCCAGTGCATGCGCCCGGACGCGTATCGGGACGCCATGGCGATGGTGAACCGCGCCATCGTCAAGGCCGGGGTGGTGGCCGACATCGTCGACATCGGCGGGGGCTTTCCCGCGATCTATCCTGGCATGAACCCGCCGCCGATGATCGAGTACGTTAACTCCATCAAGGCTGGCTTCGAGGAAATGTTCGTCGCGCAGAACGCCCAGCTCTGGGCCGAGCCCGGCCGCGCCTTGGTGGCGGAAGCGGGCTCGACCGTCGCGCGCGTCGAGCTGCGCAAGGCAGATGCGCTCTATCTGAATGACGGCGCCTTCGGCACGCTGTTCGACGCTACGCACCTGAACTGGTCGTTCCCGGCGAAGCTCCTGCGCGAACAGGAAAGCCGCGCGCGCCTCGCGCCGTTTTCGCTCTACGGGCCGACTTGCGATTCCATGGACGCCGCCGCGGGCCCGTTCATGCTGCCTGCGGACATCCGCGAAGGTGATCTGATCGAGATCGGCTCGCTCGGCGCCTATGGCATGGCCATGGCGACGCGCTTCAACGGCTTCGGCGATGCGGTGACCGTCGCGTCAAAAGACGCGCCGTGGCCGAGCATGTTCGGCGAAGCGGTGGCGGCAAAGACAAAGCGCGCGCGGAAGAACAAGCAAGCTTAGTAGGACTAACCTCCAAGGCTACCACGTCGGCTCAAGGCGCGCTCGGGGCGACCGCGTCACCGCTGATGGGCAGGTCGAGCGGAGTTGGCGCTTCTGGAGCGTACCCAGAATGATCAGCGCGACCCAACAGGGTCGTTATGGATGCCCCGAGAAAGACACCAACCGCAAGCGCAACGCCTAAGGCCTTCCAGTTCGCCGCAAGACTCAATGCATGAGTTGGCACTCCACTAACCTCGGAGACCAACCGGTAGCCGCCGGACGCCGTGGTTTGGATGTGGAGCCCTTGCTGAGGCGTATCGCCTAGGGCCTGGCGCAGCACCGAGATCGCGCGCTGGATCGCTTCATCGACGACATGCACGCCATTCCATACCCGCTCGCCGAGCTCTTGGCGACTGACTTCACGGCCCGCATTATCCATGAGGTAGAGCAGGACGGCAAAAACTCGTGGCTCCAGCCGCGTTGCCTGCCCATCGCGCAGCACGCAGCGCCTCTCGCGATCAATTACCAAGTCGCCCAGTCTACAATAGCGCTCCTGTGGCGGCAACGGAGCAGCCTCAGCTTCAGATTCCCGCGCGACATCAGTCATTAGCGATCCCAGAGTGATCATTAGTCGACATTAGCGGCAGGTGCTGCCGTTCTGAGAAGCATATCTGAGAAGCATAAAAGGGTCCCTAAACATGTTCAGGTCATCGTTCGCCAACCCAGTGCTCCTTTCGCTCGTCATTGTTGTCACAATGCCCGCCCTCGCTCAAGCACAGGCGCCGCTCGGCGTCTGGGAGGGGCAATTGAGCCGCGGCGATGTACCTGCCCCAGTGCGAGTCACGATAACCGAGAACGACGGATCGCTGCAGGCGTCGTTGGACCTTCCGGCGCTTCTCTACGCTGAGGAGCCGGCGCCGGTTACACCGACCGATGGCGGCATCGCGCTTACACTGCCATTCGGCCTCGGGGCCTTCGATCTCATGCGGCGGGGCGAGATGTTGAGCGGCGCCCGCGGCGACTTCACCCTGCGCTTGCAGCCTGGCGCTCCGGCGCCCTACGTCCATGAAACCGCGTCAATCACCATCGCTGGCGGGGCTTATGTTGGCGAACTGTACACCCCCACCGATCTTCGCCGCCCGCGCGGCGCGATCGTGATTGCTGGCGGCTCAAGCGCCGCCGGCGCGCGGGTGGGTTGGAACACACGTTCCTGGTGCGATTTCTTCGCCCGCCGCAACATGCACTGTCTCGTCTATGCGCGCCGACCCAGCATCGACGACAGCGGGACCGCGTCGACCCTGGTTCAAGATGCCGCGGATCTGCGCGCCGCAGTGGCGATGATGGCAGGCCGGCCCAATGTCGATCGCGCACGGCTTGGCGTGTTGGGTAGTAGCCGCGGCGCCTGGATCGCAGCGGAGGCGGCCGCGCACGACAACACGATACGGTTTTTGATCCTTGGCGGCGTGCCCGCAACGACCCCAGCGGACCAAGAAGTCCAATCCGCAATTCACCGTCTGCGCGCGGACGACATTGCTGACGCCGACATCGCCGACGCCGTCGCGTACATGCGGCTCTACTTTTCCGTCGCGCACTCAGGGGAAAACTTCGACAGGCTCGCCGCCGCCGCCTTGTGCGCGCAGGAGGCGCCATGGGGCGAATACATCGACCAGCCGCGCTCGCTCGCCGATCTCGCGTGGTGGCGCGCCAACGGCGACTATGACGCAGCAAGCGCCTACCGTGGGCTCCGCATCCCTGTCTATGGCTATTGGGGCGGGGCCGATCCGGTCACGCCGCCTGGCTTTCACCGTCCGCTGTTGCAAAGCCTAATGGCGGATAATCCCGAGCTGGAAACCCACGTCATCCCGGGCGGCGACCATCGCGGCGAAGTCCCAGCTGGCTTCGACGAGCAGCACAGATGGCGCTGGTTCGGCATGGCGCCGGGGTTGCTCGATGGCATCTCCGATTGGCTCTCCGCACAGCGTTACAGCGACCCAAGCAGGCGTCGTCACTAGTGGCATGGATTCGGCGACACCCGGCAGCATCACGGCATTAGCTATCGGTTAAGCCGTACATCTCCCTTGCATTCCACGCGCATTGCCCTAAACGCACCCCCGATCGAAAGTTTGGTCCCGTGTGCGGCGGAGCGTCCGCGGGATCGTGGATCGGAGACGCCGCCGTAGGAGCACCTCCCGTGGCCGATAAAATCGATTCCAACCGCAAAGCCGAACTCCTCTCCTCCCCGGTCGAGCACATTGATATCGCGAGCTTCGACGCGCGCCCGATCATCGACGCCTGGGGCAAGATGAGTTTTACCTCGCGCGACGCCGCACGTGCAGCAGCTATCCTCAACATGGCGCTTGAGGACGAGAAATGCTCGACCTGGCTGATCATGGCTGGCTCCACCGGCGCGGGCGGCTGCTTGCACGTGTGGCGCGACATGGTCGAGTACAACATGGCCGACGCGATCGTCGCTACCGGCGCCTGCATCATCGACATGGATTTCCTCGAAGCGCTGGGCTTCAGGCATTACCAGGCCAAGGAAATCCCCAACGACAACACGCTGCGCTCGCTCTATATCGACCGCATCTACGACACCTATATCGACGAGGAAGAGCTCCAGCACGTCGATGGCACGATCTTTGAGATCTGCAACGCGCTGGAGCCGCGTCCCTACACGTCGCGCGAATTCATCTATGAGCTCGGCAAATGGCTCGCCGCCGGCAATGCCAAGAAGAAAGACTCGCTGATCCAGCGCGCCTACGAAAAAGGCGTGCCGATCTTCGTGCCGGCGTTCTCCGATTGCTCGGCCGGCTTCGGCATCGTCAAGCACCAGGTCGAGCGCCGCAAAGCCGGCAAGCCGTATCTCACCATCGATAGCGGCGGCGACTTCCGCGAACTGACCGAGATCAAACTCGCCGCCGGCACCACCGCCCTCTTCATGGTCGGCGGCGGCGTGCCGAAGAA
>CADEEA010000096.1 GCA_902826245.1 uncultured Alphaproteobacteria bacterium
TGAACATGCCCATCTGGCCGTGGAACGCGCACATGCGGCCGAAGGCTTGCGTGCCGTGCGTATGTTCACGGAGAGAATAATCCCCCCGCCCCTGGGGGCGGGGGGCAGGGGGGAGGGGGCGTGCAGAAGGAACCGCAAACGGCGCCACTTGTTGTGCCTCCTGCACGCCCCCCCTCCCTGCCCTCCCCCCGTTGGGGGGAGGGTTCTTCAACACATGCGGCACCGGCGCAAACGGCGCTAGCGCCGCGCTTAGCACAGTTGGCCCAGCGCCCGGACCGCCGCCGCCGTGAGGCGTGGAGAAGGTCTTGTGCAGATTGATGTGCATGGCGTCGATGCCGAGATCGCCCGGGCGCACGCGTCCGACGATGGCGTTGTAATTGGCGCCGTCGCAATAAAAATAGCCGCCGGCTTCGTGGACGAGATCGGCGATCTCCTTCACGTCGCGCTCGAACAGGCCACAGGTGTTGGGGTTGGTCACCATCACCGCGGCAACATCGGGCCCTAGCTTGGCCTTGAACGCTTCCAGATCGACGCGGCCATCCTCCGTGCCCGGCACTTCATCGACGATGAATCCCGCTGCGACGGCGGTTGCGGGATTGGTGCCGTGCGCGGAGCTTGGCACCAGCACGCGCTTGCGTTTCTCGCCCTCCCCGCGCGCGGCGAGGGCTGCCTTGATCGCCAGCATGCCGCAGAATTCGCCGTGCGCGCCGGCCTTGGGCGAGAGCGCCACCGCCGGCATGCCGGTCAACTCCATCAGCCAGTGCGCAAGCTCGTCCATCAATTCGAGCGCGCCTTGAATCGTGGAAATGGGTTGCAGCGGATGGATATCCGCGAAGCCCTCGAAACGCGCCACGCGCTCATTCAAACGCGGATTGTGTTTCATCGTGCACGAGCCGAGCGGGAAGAGGCCGAGATCAATGGCGTAGTTCTTTTGGCTGAGCCGCACGAAATGGCGCATCGTCTCCGGTTCGGAGAAGCCGGGCAGATCGAGCGCAGCTTTGCGTGCGAGGCCGCCGAGTTTGTTTGGCGTGTTTTTTGGTTCAGGTAGATCAACACCTGAGCCCGTCGCGTGGCCGGTTTCGAAGATCAGCGGCTCTGCTTGGAGAAGGCCGCGATTGCCGGAAGTGGTTTGGGTGATCATTACAAACCTCTCGATGCGAGGGTGCGAACGCGTTTTGGGGGCTGGCTGGAAGGACGCCCTATCTTCGTCATTCCGGGGCCGCCGAAGGCGGAACCCGGAACCCAGGGGCCGACACTGCGCTTGTTGCCCCTGGGTTCCGGATCGCGCTCCGCGCGTCCGGAATGACGCGAGCTATGTTCTTGGCCCTTCACCATCGTCGCGATCATGCCAACACCACCTTCAGCGTGTGCACATACGCTGCGATATCCGCATCCGTATTCATCTCCGTCGCGCAAGCGATCAGCACATCGTCCATGCCGGCTTTCGGATTGAGCCGGCTCATGGCCACGCCCGCGATCACGCCCTGCTCAGCCAGCTCATCGACGAGCTTCTGCGCATCACTCGGTACACGCACGGCGATTTCATTGAAGAAGCGTTTGGTCAACACCTCGACGCCCTTCACGCGCGCCAGCGCATCCGCAAATGCGATCGCCTTTTCGTGATTGAGCTGCGCCAGCCGCTTCAAGCCCGCTTCGCCCAAGAGCGTCATGTGGATTGTCCATGCCAGCTGGCAGAGGCCTGAATTGGTGCAGATGTTGCTGGTGGCCTTTTCGCGGCGGATGTGCTGTTCGCGGGTCGACAGCGTCAGCACGAAACCGCGCTTGCCGTCAGCGTCGAGCGTCTCGCCCGCCACCCGGCCGGGCATCTGGCGGATGTATTTTTCCTTGGTGGCGAACAGCCCCACATAAGGCCCGCCGAAATTCAGGGCATTGCCGATTGATTGGCCTTCGCCGCAGACGATGTCGGCGCCCATCGCGCCGGGAGGCTCGATCAGGCCGAACGACACACACTCAGTAAAGGTAGCGACCATCAATGCACCAGCGCCGCGCGCGGCTTCGCCGATTTTTGTGAGATCGGTGATTGTGCCGAACACGTTGGGCGACTGCACCATCACCGCCGCGACATCGGCGCCGAGATGCTTCGTCACAGCCGCTTCATCATCGATCGCCGCCGGCAGCGCGATGATTTCCAGGCCCAGCGCTTCGCACGCCGTGCGCGCGGTCTCGACATAATGCGGATGCACGCCGCCAGAGAAGACAATCTTCTTTCGCTTGGTCACGCGCGCGGCCATCATCGCCGCTTCGGCGCACGCGGTGGAGCCGTCGTACATCGACGCATTGGCGACCTCCATATCGAGCAGAAGCGCGACCTGGCTTTGGAACTCGTACAACGCCTGCAGCGTGCCCTGCGCGATTTCGGGCTGATAGGGCGTGTACGCAGTCAGGAATTCGCTGCGCTGAATGATGTGATCGACGGTAGCGGGCACATGATGGCGATAGGCGCCGGCGCCGAGAAAAAACGCGGTGCGGCCGGCAGGCGTGTTCTTCTCCGCGAGCGCTGCCATGTGCCGATGCACCTCGATCTCGCCCTGCGCGCGCGGGAGATCGACGAGGCCTTTGAGCACGGCGCTTTTCGGTACGTCAGCATAGAGATCGTCGATCGACTTGGCGCCTATGACTTTGAGCATCTGCTCGCGATCGATGTCGGTGAGGGGGAGATATCTCATTGGAATTGCACCATCGCGTTTCCGAATCCCCCTCCCATAGAGGGGGAGGGGGTAAGGGGGTGGGGTGAGCGTGTGCGAACCCGTGAAGGCTGGAGCGCGCGGCTCCCGCCGCGCTTACGTCGCGGAGCGACGCGATCCCTCTTGGCGATTCTAGCGCACAACTTCATCCCCGCCCCTCTCCCCTGAAAGGGAGGGGACGTCTTGCGCTTGACGAACGCCAACGTCATCACAGCCCCTTCACGTACTCTGCGTACGCAGCTTCATCCATCAGCGCGTCGAGTTCGGACTTGTTCGAAGGCTTGATCTTCACGAACCAGCCATCGCCCTGCGGGCTTTGGTTGATGATTTCCCAGTTCTCGTTCTTGATGGCATCGTTGGCGGCGACAATTTCCCCGGAGATCGGCGCGTACACATCCGACGCGGTCTTGGCGCTTTCAACCACCGCCATGTCGTCGCCCTGCTTGAACGATTTTCCGATGGCGGGAAGCTCGGCATAAACGACATCGCCCAATTGCTCGGCTGCGTAGGCGCTGATGCCGATGATGGCGATGTCGCCCTCCATCCGAACCCATTCATGGTCCTTGGTGTATCGTGTGGTCATCAGGCCTTCCCCTTTGAACGATGATATCTGTGCGGCACGAACGGCAGCGCCACGATTTCGGCGGATCGCGCTTGGCCGCGCACCATAAGGTCAACGGTTTCGCCAACGCCCGAGAACGCGGTCTCGACATAGCCCATCGAAATCGGCGCATTCAGCGTCGGCGAAAATCCGCCCGACGACACCATGCCGATCATGCGCCCGTTTTTGTGGATCTCAACCCCGTCGCGAGCAGGCGCTGCGCTCTGAGGGCGCAAGCCGACGCGCTTTTTGGGCGCGCCTTCGGCTAGATGGCCCATGATGTGCGTGGCGCCAGGAAAATCGCGCGCCTCGCGCCGGCGCTTCTGAATGATCCAGGCGAGATCGGCTTCGATCGGCGATGTGCCCTCGTCGAGCTCATGGCCGTAGAGGCAAAGCCCCGCCTCCAAGCGCAGAGAATCCCGCGCGCCCAAGCCGATGGGTTTCACGCGTTCGTCAGCAAGCAGGGCATCGGCGAGCCCGCGCGCTTGCTCCGCTTTCACCAGAATTTCGTAACCGTCTTCGCCTGTATACCCTGACCGCGAAATCGTCAGCCGCCCAAACGAGCCGACCTCCAGTCGCGCGTAGGTCATGAAGCTCATCTCCGCCGCCGCGGGACAGAGCGCTGCGAACACCACCGCGGCTTCCGGCCCCTGCAGCGCAAGCAAGCAGCGATCGTCGGCGCGCACGACGCGAATGGAGGGATCGAAACTGCGCGCCATATACGCCCAGTC
>CADEEA010000097.1 GCA_902826245.1 uncultured Alphaproteobacteria bacterium
TGCAAGAACGTCTGGACCAATCGCGAGGGCGTCGAGTACGCGTGGTTCAACAACGTCGAGACCAAGCCAGGCATCGGCTATCCGCGCGACTGGGAGAACCAGCAGCGTTGGAAGGGCGGCTGGGTAAAGAAGCCAGACGGCCGGATCGAGCCGCGCATCGGCGCGAAATGGCGAATTCTGGCGAAGATTTTCGCGAACCCGGACTTGCCCGAGATCGACGATTATTACGAGCCATTCGACTTCGACTACGGCCATTTGCAAACCGCGCCGGAGCTTCAAGCATTCCCGACTGCGCGTCCGCGTTCGCAAATCACTGGCGAGCGCATGGAAAAGATTGTGGGTGGTCCGAACTGGGAGGAAATTCTCGGCGGCGAGTTCGCAAAGCGTTCGAAGGATCAGAATTTCGAGGGCGTACAGAAAGAAATGTACGGCGCCTTCGAGAACACTTTCATGATGTATCTGCCGCGGCTCTGTGAGCATTGCCTCAATCCGTCGTGCGTCGCGTCGTGCCCTTCCGGCGCCATCTATAAGCGCGAAGAGGACGGCATCGTCTTGATCGACCAGGACAAGTGCCGCGGTTGGCGCATGTGTGTCACCGGCTGCCCGTACAAGAAAATCTACTACAATTGGTCGAGCGGGAAGAGCGAGAAGTGCATCTTCTGCTATCCGCGCATTGAGGACGGGCAGCCGACAGTGTGCTCGGAAACGTGCGTTGGACGCATCCGCTATCTGGGTGTCATTCTGTACGATGCCGATCGCGTCGAGGCCGCAGCGCGCGCCGATGATAAGGACCTTTATCAGAGCCAACTCGACATCTTTCTCGACCCGCACGATCCCAAGGTCATCGAGCAGGCGCGTGCGGACGGCGTGCCGGAGGCTTGGCTCGAGTCGGCAAAGAAGAGCCCGGTCTACAAGATGGCGATCGACTGGAAGGTCGCGTTTCCGCTGCATCCGGAATATCGGACCCTGCCGATGGTCTGGTACATTCCGCCGCTTTCACCGATCCAGGCGGCGGCGGCAACGGGCGCCATTGAGAACGACGGCGTAATGCCGGATGTGAAAGCGCTTCGCATCCCAGTGAAATACCTCGCCAACCTGCTGACCGCAGGCGACGAAAAGCCGGTCATCTCAGCGCTCGAACGCATGCTGGCGATGCGCGCCTATATGCGGGCGAAGACTGTAGATGGAGTTATTGACGCCGGAATTGCCGAGCGCGTGGGGCTCACGTCCGCGCTTATTGAGGACATGTATCAGATAATGGCAATCGCAAACTACGAAGATCGCTTCGTCATTCCATCGGCGCACCGCGAGGGTGCGGAGGACGCTTATCACATGCGCGGCGCGACCGGGTTCTCGTTCGGCAACCAGGCGTCTGGCGGCCGATCGGAAGTGGGGCTGTTTGGCGCCGCCCGCAAACGCCGCGCCAAGCAAGAGATGGAGAGCTGAAAATGTCTCGCACCTATAAAGCGCTGGCGCTGCTGCTCTCCTATCCGGAGGAAGCCCATCGTGATCTCTATCCGGCGGTGTCGGGCGTTCTTGCCGGGGAGGGATTGCTTGGCGACCGCAAGGGCTTGGTGCGGCTGGCGAGTGAGTTGGCAAGCGAGGATGTACTCGATCTGCAGGCGCGCTACGTGCAGCTGTTCGATCGCAGCCGCGCGCTCTCGCTCCACCTCTACGAACACGTTCATGGTGAGAGCCGGGACCGCGGCCAAGCCATGGTGGAGCTGAACAAGCTCTATGCGTCGCGCGGCGTGCTGCTCAGCGCGCATGAATTGCCGGACCACCTGCCGGTGTTCCTGGAGTTTCTCTCGCTGCTTCAAGCTAACGAGGCGGCGGCGCTCTTGGGCGAAGCCGCGCACGTGCTGACGGCGCTGCGCGATCGGCTGAAGAAGCGCAAATCGCCCTACGCCGCGGTGTTCGCGGCCTTGGTGGACCTCGCGGATACGTCTGCTGATGCGCAAGCGCTCAGTGCGTTGTTGGCGGAGCCCGAGGACGATCCCGACGATCTGGCGGCGCTTGATCGCGCCTGGGCGGAGGAGCCCGTGTCGTTCGGACCGGATCAACAATCAGGTTGTCCAAAGACTTCAGAGATGATTTCCAGAATGGGAGAAAATGCGGCATGAGGGCCTATTCCAAAGCTGGCTTTCGCGCGGTTGCAGTGGCGAGCGCAGTTCTTTGCGCGCCGGGGGCTTGGGCGCAAACCCAAGCCAATGCCGGCGAACTCATCGTTGACGGTCGGTTGCGCTACGAACACGTCGATCAGGACGGGCTAACCGACGCCGACGCAGTCACGCTGCGCTTGCGTCTTGGGTATGAGCGGGAGTTGTTCGAGCACTTCAAAGTGCTGGGAGAGATCGAAGGCGTCGCCCTGGTCAGCGACGACTTCGCCGACACAGTGCGCACGCGGCCCGGCCAGGCCGTGGTGCTCGACCCCGAAGCGCTGGAGGTCAATCGGCTGCAGGCGCAATGGGCCCATGGCGGCTTCGGCGTAACGCTGGGTCGTCAACGCATCATTCTCAACAACGCCCGCTATATCGGCAATGTCGGCTTCCGTCAAAACGAGCAGACGTTCGATGCGCTGCGTCTGACCTATCGCGTGAATGAGAACCTGAATTTCAACTACATCTATGTGGATCGGGTGCGCCGTATCCTGGGCGATGACAGCCCGAACGGCGAGTGGCGCAGCGACTCACACATTGGGCAGATCGATCTGAAGACTGGATTCGGCGATGTCTCTGGTTACGCCCTGCTGCTCGATTTCGAGAATGCAGCAGCGCAGTCGACCCAGACTTACGGCTTGCGCTGGACCAGCACCATCGTAGCCGATCCCTACCGTTTCACCTTGGGCGCCGAAGCAGCAACGCAGAGCGACTACGGCAACAGCCCTACGTCCTTCGATCTGAATTACTACGCCGCCAACGCCGGCGTGCAGCGCGGGCAGTGGCGTTTCGCACTCGGCGGCGAGGTTCTCGAGGGCAATGGCGCGCGTGGATTCGCCACTCCGCTGGCTACGCTGCATGCGTTCCAAGGCTGGGCGGATGTGTTTTTGACCACACCGGCGGACGGCATCCGCGATCTCAATGGCTCTGTGTCCTGGACAGATGAAACGCTTGCGGTTGGCCGCTCTCTCACGATGACGGCGCGCTATCACGATTTCTCATCCGAAGATGGCGATGCGGACTTCGGCAGCGAGGTCGATGCGGTCGCGAATTGGCGCATCAATGAACGTTGGGCGGTCGAAGCGAAGGCCGCGTTCTTCGACGGTGAAGACCCACGCTTCGCCGATCGTAATAAGATTTGGCTCGCGGTCGAGTACAGTTTGTAGGGAGTTGATGGCTGCGATGAGAGCGCTCTTTTTCCCAACCTTCCGATTGAAACCGTCATTCCGGACGCGCGGAGCGCGATCCGGAACCCAGGGGATCGAAGGGCGGCATATTTGCCCCTGGGTTCCGGGCTCGTCGCTGACGCGACGCCCCGGAATGACGAGGCTACGGACAACAATGCGCATGTATGAGCACGCCAATGCATCCTGATTTGCCCACCTTTGCTGCGGGAGAATGGCTGAACCAGGCTTTGTTCGGCTACTACCCGTATATCTGCCTGGCCGTGCTCGTGTTTGGTTCAATCCTGCGTTTCGATCGCGAGCAATATACGTGGCGTTCGGGTTC
>CADEEA010000098.1 GCA_902826245.1 uncultured Alphaproteobacteria bacterium
GTCCTGGCGGTTGGTGGTGGCGTAGCAGATGTCTTCCTTGTGCGGCGCGGCGATGGCGGGGAAGCGCCGCTGTAGCGCCGCGACGATCTCTGCTGTGTCGTCGACTGAGAGCGTTGTTTGCGTCACAAACGAGAGCTTGGCCGGATCGCGTGGCGCGAACGCTTCGGCGTCGGCGATGGTTTCAATCAACGTGATGGCGCCCGCGGGTAATTGCCCCATGGTGCCGACCACCTCGGGGTGGCCGGCATGGCCGATCAGCACGATTTCGCGGCCTTCCTCGAAATGGCGCTGCGCTTCCACGTGCACCTTGGAAACCAGCGGGCAGGTGGCGTCGACGTAGATCATAGCCCGCCGCTGCGCCTCCGCCGGCACCGCTTTAGGCACGCCATGGGCGGAGAACACTACCGGGCGGTCGTCCGGGCAGGCGTCCAATTCCTCCACGAACACAGCCCCCAGCGCCTCCAGCCGCTCCACCACATGGCGATTGTGCACAATTTCGTGGCGCACATAGACTGGCGCACCCCATTTCGCGATCGCCTGCTCGACGATCTGGACGGCGCGATCTACTCCCGCGCAGAAGCCTCGGGGCGCGGCCAGAAGTATTGAAATCGCAGTGTTTTTGTCGTTTTCCATAGAGCGGAGCATGAACTTTCAGGCAGGGGCGCCGCAGCGTGTTGCGGCGTGGGCGGCGCGAAGCTATCACGGCGCGTCGCCGAACGCTTCAGCGGGTGGGGTGAGGCATGCGGCCGCCGTCGCAGAACCCCAGGGCGCGAGATGAAGGTTGGATCATGAAGTTTCCGGCACTGGCTGCGTTCACCCTGGCACTGGCGATCGCTGGGTGCGGCGGAAATCGCGCCGTTGACACCATTGAATTGCCAGGGGGCGTCAACCCGGAAGCGCAGCGCGAGGAGCGCCCGCCAAATTTCTTTGAGCGCATGGTCGGCGCCGATTCACGCCCCAATGTCGGCCCGTGCCCGCTCATGGGCGTGCTCTACGACAATTCCCGCCTGGTAAGTTTCAACGGACCAGACCAAAATCGCTACGCCAACATAAACTTCACCGGCGAAATGCAGGGCGTGCGCGGCCTTTGCCGCTATGTCGATACCGATCCGATCGTGATGAACCTCGAGATCGACATGGCGTTCGGCCGTGGGCCCGCCTCTAGCTCCGATCGCCAGACCTATCGCTATTGGGTCGCCGTCACCCGCCGCGGACGCGCGCCGATCGAGAAGGCCTATTTCGATGTCGACGTGCGCTGGAATCGCGGCGAGCAGGTCGTCAGCCGGACCGAGCGGATCGACCACATTGTGATCCCACGCGCCAACGCGGAAGTTTCAGGCGAGAATTTCGAAATCCTGGTCGGCTTCGAACTCACCCCCGAACAGCTGCAATTCAACCGCGACGGCCGCCGCTTCCGCATCGATGCAGCGGAGCGGGCAGGGAGCTAGGGGCGCCCATTATGCTATGAGCTGTCGGTAAGGAACCGTGAGGCAAGCGGGAAGAGCGCCTTTGAACTTTCTTCGATGGGTCGCATCCCAAAGGGCTTTCCCGATTCCGGTGCTGTGGTAGGGTCGCGCCATGACCCGCGATCAGATTCTTGCACGTCTGCACGAGGCCTTGCCCGATTTGCGGAGGCGCTTTGGAGTTGCACGGCTCGGCCTGTTCGGTTCGGCGGCGCGGGGAGCAACGACTCCCAACAGCGATGTCGATCTGGTGGCGGAGTTTGCTCCGGGCGAGGCGCCGGGCCTGGCGTTTTTCGACTTGGAAGCGGAGCTGACAGTGCTGCTCGGCGCCCCCGTTCACATCGCTGGGCTCGCCCGCATGAACAAGGTGGTGCGCGCCTCGGTCGAACGCGACCTCGTCTATGCCTGATCGGGGGCCGGCTGGCGATCTGGCGGAAATCTTGGAAGCGATCGAGCGCGTCGACTCGTACGTTCGAGGTATGGACGAGGCCGCGTTCCTCGCCAGCATGATCGCCTATGACGCAGTGCTGATGAACCTGCTCGTGATCGGCGAGGCTGCACGCCGGATGAACCCTTCTGTTCTCGCACACGAACCCGCCATTGAATGGGCGAAGATAGTCGGGCTGCGGAATCGGATCGCACACGGTTACGAGGATATCGAACCCGCGGTCATTTGGGCGACCATCGTCCGCGATCTGCCCGCTCTGCGCGAAGCCGTCTCGCGCTTGCTTGCGTGCCCCCAGCCATGACAGATCTCGCCAGCGCTTTAAGCGCGGCCAATGCGGCCGTGTTTGCTTCTCTTGGGCTCGATTCCAAGCACGCGGAAGTACGCCGCTCGGATCGGCCGGAGCTTGCGGACTTCCAGTGCAATGGCGCGATGGCGGCGGCGAAAACTGCTGGCAAGAAGCCGCAGGAGTTGGCGCGCGAGATCGCCGAAGGCTGGGGGCGCGCCGATCTCGCGCCGACGCCGATTGTCGCGGGGCCTGGGTTTTTGAACTTCAGCGTTACGGCCGATGCGCTTGCCGCCCGCGCGCAAGCGATCGCCAAAGATCACCGCGCCGGCGCGAGCAAGGTGGCGCATAAGCGCCGCGTCATCGTCGATTATGGCGGGCCGAACGTCGCCAAGGGCATGCATGTCGGGCATCTGCGCGCCTCGATCATAGGCGAAAGCATCAAGCGCATTTTCCGCTTCCGCGGCGACGAGGTGTGGGGCGATGCGCATTTCGGCGATTGGGGCTTCCAGATGGGGCTGATGATCGTCTCCATCGAGGATGAACTCGGTGGGCTCAGCGATGCAGGGAAGCTCAGCGCCAAACTCAAGTCGCTGACGCTGGAATACCTCGAGGGCGCCTATCCGAAAGCCGCCGCCAAGGCGCGCGAGGATTCCGACTTCCGCGACCGCGCGCGCAAAGCCACCGCGGCGCTGCAATCGGGCGCTGAGCCCCATCGCACCATCTGGAAGTCGATGCACGATGTTTCCATGGCGGCGCAAAAGCGCGACTTCGCCGCCCTAGGCGTCGATTTCGATCTCTGGCTCGGCGAGAGCGACGCCGATCCGCTGATCGCCGACATGGTCAAGGACCTCGACGCAAAGGGCCTATTAGAAGACGACCAAGGCGCGCGCATCGTCCGGGTGGCGGGCCCGGGAGAGACAAAGAAAAAGAAACTCGACGACGGCAGCGTGGTTGAGGTCGAGAGCCCCGATCCGCTGCTGGTGATCTCGTCGGAGGGGTCGGCGATGTACGGCACCACCGATCTCGCCACCATCGTGCAACGCGTGCGCGATCAGCGGCCGGACCTCATTCTCTACGTCGTCGATCAGCGCCAAGGCGATCATTTCGAGCAGGTCTACCGCGCCGCCGCCAAGGCCGACTATATTGCGCGCGAAAGGCTCGAGCACACTGGCTTTGGCACCATGAACGGAACCGATGGCAAGCCGTTCAAGACCCGCGCCGGGGGCGTGCTGAAATTAAGCGATCTCATCGGTCAGGCCGAGGAAAAGGCGCGCGCGCGGCTGCGCGAGGCCGAGATCGGCGCCGATTTTTCGCCCGAGGAATTCGAAGACATCGCCCACAAGGT
>CADEEA010000099.1 GCA_902826245.1 uncultured Alphaproteobacteria bacterium
ATCAAGCTCAGCGAACAGCGCATCGAAGGCTACCGCAATTTCGGCACCAAGCTCTGGAACGCGGCGCGGTTCGCGCAGATGAACGAATGCGCCGTGTGGGACCAATACGATCCGCGCTCGCCGCAGCAGATTGTCAACAAATGGATCGTCGGCGAGACCGCGAAGGCTGCCGCCGCGGTGACGCGCGAACTGGAAGCGCGGCGCTTCAATGAAGCGGCTGGGGCGCTCTACAAGTTCGTGTGGAACGTCTATTGCGATTGGTATCTTGAATTCATCAAGCCCTTGCTCAACGGCGAGGATGAAGCGGCCAAAACCGAAACGCGCCGCACAGCGGCCTGGGTGTTGGATCAAATCATGATCCTGCTGCACCCGTTTATGCCGTTTATCACTGAGGAACTCTGGGCGCGCACCGGCGAGTACGGACAAAAACGCGCCGGCATGCTGATCAGCGAGGCTTGGCCAAATCTCCCTGTGGATTTGGTCGATGCAGCAGCTGAAGCAGAGATCGCCTGGGTGGTGGAATTGATCAGCGAGACCCGCTCCACCCGCTCGCAGCTGAATGTACCGGCAGGCGCAAAAATTCCGCTGCTGATCATCGGCGCCGACGCCGCCACCGAGGCCCGTCTCGAACGCTATCAGGACCTCATCGACCGCATGGCGCGGCTTGAATATTCCACCAGCGCTGCCGCCGCGCCCAAGGGCTCGGTGAGCTTCGTCCTCGAAGGCGCGATGGTGGCGTTGCCGCTCGATGGCGTGGTCGACCTGCCCGCGGAAGCTGCGCGTCTGAAGAAGGAAATCGCCAAGATCGACGGCGAACTCGCGAAGATGAACGGCAAACTTACCAATGCCGATTTCGTCGCCAAGGCGCCGGAGGAAGTGGTGGACGAGCTGCGCGAGCGCTTTGAGGAAGAGACGGCTGCGCGTGCGAAGCTTGCGGCGGCGTTGGCGCAGATTGCGAGCGCGGATTGATGCGCATATTCGTCACCGGCGCGTCTGGGTTCGTTGGCGGGGCCGCGGTGCGCACGTTCGTCGCCGCCGGACATGAAGTCCACGCCATGTCGCGCTCGGCGCAGTCCGATGTCGCCATTCGCGCGCTCGGCGCAAACCCTGTGCGCTGCGATCTGGAGAACGTGCGCCCCGGAGACATTGGCGCGGCTGACGCGGTTCTGCATTGCGCGGCGTTCGTCGAACAATGGGGGCCGATCGAGGCCTGGAAGAAGTTCAATATCGACGGCACGGCCAACATGTTGGCGGCCGCACGCAGCGCCGGCGCCAAACGCTTCATCCATATCAGCACCGAGTCCGTATTGTGGAAAGGCCAGCATCTGCGCGACGCGGACGAGACCTATCCGCTCGCGCTCAATTCGCCCTATCCGTATTCGTGGACCAAAGCACGCGCGGAAGTGCTGGTGAAGGAGGCGGCCTCGCCGGGCTTCACCACCATCATCCTGCGTCCACGTTTCATCTGGGGCCCGGGCGACACAACCTTACTGCCGGCGATCCGCACCATGGCGAAAAGCGGACAATGGATGTGGATCGATGGCGGCGCCGCGCGCACGTCAACAACCCACATCGCCAATCTCGTTCACGCCATCGAACTCGCGCTGTCGCGCGGACGCGGCGGGGAGGCCTATTTTGTGATCGACGACGGCGTGCACACGATGAAGGAAATGATCTCCGGCATCGCCGCGAGCGAAGGCATAGCGCTGCCCGACAAGGAAATACCGGCCTGGCTGGCGGGTTTTATAGGCGCGGCCTGCGAGGCCGTATGGCGTGCGTTTTCCCTCCGCAGTGAACCGCCGCTGACGCGGTTCTCCGCCATGATCATGTCGCGCGAATGCGTGCTGCGCGATTCGAAAGCGCGCGCTGAACTGGGCTATGCGCCGGTGATTGGGGTGGCGGAGGGGTTGCGAGAGCTGCGCCCCTAACCTCCCGCTTTTTCTCCGCTCCTCTTCTATCATCAACACCCATTCCCGGATTCGCCGAAGGCGAAGTCCGGGACCCAAGATCGCGAACGGTTCGTGATCCTGGGCCCCGGACTGAATGCTGCGCATCCATCCGGGGATGGGTGATCATGATCCAAGTGCGGGAGGCGAAGATTACATATTACCCAACCTCCACCACCGCCCCACGCCCTGCTTCATCGCCGATCGCGATGGACTTCCCATCGGCGCTCCACGCCAAAGCTGACACCGCGCCCTCGCCGGGTTCATCGAGTTCCAAACCGATCTCGTCGGCGAAGCGCACCAGCATTGCTGCGCCATCCGAATAACCAATCGCCAGCACTTCCTCGCTTGGATGGAACGCCACCGCTGTCACGAGCGCATCGCGTTCGCCTGGTTGCAGCGGCGGTTTGCCCTGTGGGCCGAGCTTACCGACGAATGGCCACACGATCGCGCTCTGCGCGCCGGATGTCGCCAGCCAGCGACCGCGTTTGTCCCACGAGAACGAGCGCGTCTTGGCCGGATAGCCATCCATGCGCAAATCGGTTTTCTCCGGCAGCCGCCAGCCGTGCAGCGCGTTTTCCTGCATGGCGGTGACGACGTAGTCGGCGTCCGGGGAAAATGTGACGCCCAAGTGCGAGCCAGTCCATTTGAGCGCAACGCCCTTGTCATCGGCGGCCAGCACGTAGCGTAGCGTCGCGCCGCCATAATGGCTGGACGCAAGCCTTCGGCCCTTGGCGTCGAGCGTCAGGCCGCCGACGCTGGAAGGATGGGTGAAACGATGAGATTCTTTGTCGCCCACAAAAACGATCGCCTCTTTGCCGGCGCCGGCGACGATCACGCCTGAGGTTGGGCTGGCGACGACATGGTCGACCCATTTGCGCACGCTCGCCACGGTTTCCACCTCGCCCGCTGGCGACACAAAATTGAGCTTGCCGTCGTCGCCGCCTGTGATGAGGCGCTTGCCGTCTGGATGCAGCGCGGCGCTCAGGATGACGCCGTCATGGGCGGCGATGCGGCGTGCCTCTCCCTCGCGCGCTGCCAGGCACACGGCGCCATCGCTCAGCGCGAACAACACTTGCTCGCCGATCCAGTGAACGCCGGTCGCGCCCGCGCCGAGGGCAAGGCGGCGGCCATTGGTGTAGACTTGAGCGGTCATGGGGAAGCCAACCCCGGGGGAAGTTCACAACCTAACCACCCATCCCCGGGACGCCGCGTTAGCGGCGGGCCCGGGGCCCATAAACGCGAACGCTGGTGTTTATGGGCCCCGGACTTGCGCTGCGCGCAATCCGGGGATCGGTGGTTAGGTGATTCAGCTTGCGAGAATGACACACCGCTCCGACGTGACGTTCCCGCTCTGCCTCCCGGAGGGGCGTGCCGACACTCAGGCGCCGGCGTGTCGGCCCGCCCCTCATC
>CADEEA010000100.1 GCA_902826245.1 uncultured Alphaproteobacteria bacterium
TCCTTTTCCCGCAGCGAGAGCACTAGCTTGTCATAGATGGTCGCGTGATCCGGCAACTGCAGGGCGGAGAAATACCCCTCGATCTGCGCTTCGATCTCGCGCAGGACCTTCGCATCTACGCCAAGCGAATAAAGCTCTGAGTAGATGTCCTCGAAATTGGCGCCCGGCGGCGCGGATATTCCATACCGGGAAAGAATGGGGCTGAGTCCTACAACCTCGATCAGATTGTTCATGAGCGGAAGCTTGGCTCCCTTGCGGTCCCCGTCGGGAAATGAGGCAAGGCTTGCGCCCGCGCCGAGAATGACGACATGCGGGCGCTGGGCTGTTGTATCCCGCACCTCTTGTTCCCTGCTGTATTCAGAACTGTCGCTCACAGCGTGCGCTCCTTGTGTCGTTGCGTCTCGCAGTCATTCTACCAGCACAGAGCCCGAAAACGGGCTGAGTGCGTGGACGCGAGACAACGGCGGCTAGTTCGACCGCGGGGCGCGGAAGACCATCCGATCGAGCCTCTTCGGCGAAGGAGCGCTCCCGGAGAAAAACGCACCTAAACCGCAATCGGCGCTTTAATCGCCGCATGCGCTACGTAATTCTCCAGCGCGAAATCCCCATACTCGAACGCGAAGATATCCTTCCGCTCCGGGTTTAGCCGCATGCTCGGCGCAGGGAACGGCGCGCGCGTCAGCTGCGTGCGCGCTTGCTCGAAATGGTTCGCGTACAGATGCGCGTCGCCGAACGTGTGCACGAATTCGCCAGCTTCGAGCCCCGTCACTTGCGCCATCATTTGCGTGAGCAGCGCGTACGACGCGATGTTGAACGGCACGCCGAGGAACACGTCGGCGCTGCGTTGGTAGAGTTGGCAGCTGAGCTTTCCCTCAGCGACAAAAAACTGGAACAGGCAATGGCACGGCGGCAGCGCCATCTGGTCGACGTCGGCTGGGTTCCAGGCTGACACGATGTGGCGGCGTGAGTTGGGGTTGGTTTTGATCGAATGCACGATTCCTGCGATCTGATCGATCACGCGCCCGTCCTTGGCCTCCCAGCTGCGCCATTGCTTGCCGTAGACCGGCCCAAGCTCGCCTTCGCTATTGGCCCACTCGTCCCAGATGGTGACGCCCTGCTCTTGCAACCAGCGCACATTGGAATCGCCGCGCAGGAACCAGAGCAGCTCCAGGATGATGCTCTTGAGGTGCACCTTCTTGGTGGTGAGCAGCGGGAAGCCGGCGGAAAGATCGAAGCGCAATTGCCGCCCGAACACGCCGCGCGTGCCGGTGCCGGTGCGGTCGCCGCGGTCGATGCCGTGGTCGAGAATATCCTGGAGCAGGCCGAGATAGGCGAAATCCGCCTGGCTCGGCGGGCCTTCCGGGATCGTTTTCGGCTGTGCGCTCATGGGCGCAATATGAGCTGAATCGGGCCAGGATCATACACCGCAGGAGGATTTCAAGCGCCGCCCGCGCTCCTCTCCCTCCCTCGGGAGGGAGAGGCTGGGTGAGGGTGGAGCGCCGGCAGCGCGTGAATAAGCGGAGCGGCGCAGCTGGACACACCGACCGCCTGCGCTACCCCCTCACCCTGCCCTCTCCCCCGATTCGGGGGAGAGGGTTCTCAAGTGAAGCTTCGCTCAAACCGAACACCCTCCCGGCCGTTCGCGCCGCACTTCCTTCAGCAGCCAATCGCCCATCCAGGCGGCGCGCGCGTTGACATCGAGCCCCGCCGCACGCAGCGCACGCGCCATCCATTGGTTGCAGACGTTGAACAAGTGAAATGATCCGCGCGCGCGTATGAAGGAGGATCGGCGGTTCACCTTTCCAGGCGAGACGAGGACCACACCGCCATCCGGGCCCAACGCGAGCGTGCTGTCGATATAGCCGACCAACCCGGCAGCGCCTTCTCCCGACACTGCAAAGGCGCCCCCTTGCAAATCCGCGCCCAAATAGCCCCGCACATGCGAGCCGCCTTCCGCCACGTGCGCCACGCTCGGGCTTGGCGGCACGAGCGCGTCGAGCGCGCGCCAGGCGCTGAACACGTCGGAGCGGAAGAATGCTTCTTCGCCCCAGCCGATCAGAAATGAGTCCGCTTTGGGATAGAGCCGCCGCAGCGGATGATCCTCAGGAAAGATCGAGGCTGGAACCGAGAGATCGCTGTGAAAGCCGTTGGTCCACAATTGCAGCTCTATGCAATCGCCAGCCGACGGCTCGGCGACACGCGGCGCTGAGGTCGGAAAATAGAGGTAGATCATGGTCGCGAACACGACCGCCGCGAGGGCGGTCAGCCGCGGGCGCTTCAGCTCTCTTCGCTCAGGAGTTTCGCGCGGAAGGTCCATCCAGCCAGCCCTGCTCCCAGCATAGGCGCGGCGATGAACAGCCAAACCTGGCTCAGCGCTTCGCCCCCCACCCACAGAGCGGGTCCCAAGGAGCGCGCGGGATTAACCGACACGCCCGTCACCTGAATACCGACAATGTGGATCACCACCAGCGCAAGGCCAATCGCCAATCCCGCGAGCTCATTTGGGGCGCCCTTCTGGGTGACGCCGAGGATCGTCACCACGAACAGGAAAGTCGCCACGGTTTCGAACACGAAGCTAGCCAACAGCCCATATCCGCCGGGCGAGCCGGTGCCGAAGCCGTTCTGGCCAAGCCCGCCGCCGTCGATCGAGTAGCCGCCCGCACCGGAAGCGATCACCAGCAGCACGCCCGCGCCAACGGCTGCGCCAGCGACTTGTGCGATCCAATAGGCGAGCATTTCCTGCCGGGACATGCGGCCTGCGATCCAGGCCCCGAAGCTGACGGCGGGATTCACATGGCAGCCTGAAACCGGACCAATCCCATACGCCATCGCCACAATCGCCAGGCCGAAGGCGAAAGAGATGCCGAGATTGCCCACCTGCAGGCCCGCAAGTACGGCCGCTCCGCACCCGAACAACACCAGAGCAAAGGTCCCGATGAATTCTGCGATGTGCTTTTTGCTCATGGCGGTGCGATCCTGTGGGGGCTTCGGCGCTGAGCCTTAGTGCGAGTCGCGCTGAGGGGGGATATTTCGCCGGCTTCCCTCGCCGAGGAAACACCCTATATTCCGAATCGTCCGGGGCTTGCTCCGGACTATGGCGATAAACGCGCGGAGATAGGCGGATCGGACCCGGGTGCGATGCCCGGCGGCTCCACCA
>CADEEA010000101.1 GCA_902826245.1 uncultured Alphaproteobacteria bacterium
GACCTCAACGCGCCTTGGAGGGGCGGCCAATGGCCGACGATTTGATTGGTTACGAGCAATTGATGCAAGACGCGCTGCGCAGCGTCGTCCGCTCCGCGCTCCAGGAAGCAGCGAGCCCGCGCGGGCTGCCCGGCAAACATCACTTCTACATTACATTCCGCACTCACGCGCCTGGGGTCATCATCCCCGAACAATTGCGCACGCGTTACACCGACGAAATGACAATCGTCCTGGAGCACCAATTCTGGGATCTGGAAGTCTTCTCCGATCGCTTCCGCGTGATCTTGAAGTTCTCCGGCCAGCCGCAGCCGATCACCATCCCGCTCGCCGCGATCACCCGCTTCTTCGATCCGAGCGTGAAATTCGGGCTTCAATTCGAGCACGCGGTTAACGACGAGGCGCGCATGGCGTCCGGCCACGACAGCGCTGTCGGGACGTCCGCGCCGCGCGAAGCCGCCCCGCCCGCCGCCAGCGATGGCGCGGTGGTGAGCCTGGACGCGTTCCGGAAAAAGTGAGCCGCGTTACCTAGCGGGGCGCTGGCTTCCGTGTTTCAGAAGACGGTCGCTGACGCAGTTCGGTGCCGCTTCCCTACGGCGTCACCCTGGACTTGCCGAAGGACGACCTCTGCGCTGCGGGCCGCCCGCTTAATCGCGTTTCACCGCCCGCACAATTATGCGATCTCGTTCGCCACCACGGCGCTCACAGAGCAACAGCGCAATCTGAGCATCGTCAAAAAACACATGACCCTTGAGTGCGTCGAGCAGGGCCTTGGCGAGGTTGTCGAGATCGAGACCGGGGGCGGCCCCCCGATGTTCGAGCACAATCGCCACCTCGAAATCTCCCCAGCGCGGTCGGAGCGCAAATTCCTTGCGAAAGAACTCGTAAACTAGCGGCTTATAAATCCGCGCCTGGGTGGTGATCTCGTCGATGGCGACCTCCACGCCGCCGGAAATCTCGCGCGCCCGCACCTTGCCACGGCCGATCCACTCCCCCGGCATTTGCGCGCACCTTTCGGCTTGATCGCCACAATCGTCCCCCATATCCCCTGAGGAACCTAGATTCCTCAAGGCCCGCCCCATGAATACCCGCACCGAAACCGATACATTTGGCCCGATCGAAGTTGAAGCCGACAAATATTGGGGCGCGCAAGCGCAACGCTCCTTGCAGAACTTCAAGATCGGCGAAGAGAAAATGCCCGCCCCGATCGTGCGCGCGCTTGGCATCGTTAAGCGCGCGGCGGCGGAAACCAACATGGCGCTTGGCTTGCTCAAGCCGGAGTTCGGCGAACCGATCGTGCGCGCCGCTCAGGAGGTGATCGACGGCAGCCTGAACGCGCACTTCCCACTGGCGGTATGGCAGACCGGCTCGGGCACGCAGTCGAACATGAACGCCAACGAAGTGATCTCGAACCGCGCCATCGAAATGCTGGGCGGAGAGATGGGCTCGAAAAAACCCGTCCATCCCAACGACCACGTCAATATGAGCCAAAGCTCAAACGACACCTTTCCCACAGCGATGCACATCGCCTGCGCCGAAGAAATTGAGCACCGGCTGCTGCCGGCATTGTCCAAACTGCACCGCGCCCTGAACGAAAAGGCCCAAGCCTGGCGGGAGATCATCAAGATCGGGCGCACGCATACCCAGGACGCAACGCCGATCACCTTGGGCCAAGAATTCTCCGGCTACGCGCAACAAATTGAGAACGGCATTGCTCGCGTGGGCGGCGCGCAGCCCCTGCTGATGCAACTCGCCCAAGGCGGCACGGCGGTCGGCACCGGGCTCAACGCACCCATCGGGTTTGCAGAAAAGGTCGCCGAGCGGATTGCCGCCATCACGAAAATGAAATTCACTTCGGCGCCGAATAAATTCGAGGCCATGGCCGCTCACGACGCCATGGTGTTTTCACACGGCGCCATCAACACTTTGGCCGCGTCGCTGTTCAAGATCGCGAATGACATTCGATTTCTAGGTTCGGGCCCGCGCTCGGGGCTAGGCGAACTCATGTTACCCGAAAACGAACCCGGCTCCTCGATCATGCCCGGCAAAGTGAATCCCACCCAGTGCGAGGCGCTGACCCAGGCGTGCGTGCAGGTGTTCGGCAACCATGCCGCGATCACATTCGCCGGCGCATCGGGGCATTTCGAGCTCAACGTTTTCAATCCGGTGATGGCCTACAATTTCCTGCAGAGCGTGCGGCTGATGGCCGACGCCTGCGTGAGCTTCACCGATAATTGCGTCATCGGCATCGAGCCGCGCCTTGAAAACATCAAGTTAGGACTGGAGCGTTCGCTGATGCTGGTGACCGCGCTCGCGCCCAAATACGGCTACGACCGCGCCGCCAAAATCGCCAAAACCGCG
>CADEEA010000102.1 GCA_902826245.1 uncultured Alphaproteobacteria bacterium
CTGAAGATCGGCAAGACCAACGCTGAGCTCTCGCAGCAAGACTATAAGAAAGACCCGCGCGCGAATCTGCTCTCCTGGATTGTGGAGGACAAAGGCCGTGTCGGTCGCAAGGGCGGCAAGGGCTATTACGAGTACGGCGAAGACGGAAAGCCCACGCGCATCTGGCCGGGTTTGTCCGAAAAGATCGCGGTGAAGGTGAACGAGTGCCCGCCGGCGCTGAAGGAGGAGCTCACCAAGCGCTTCCTGTTCCGCCAATGCATCGAAGTGGCGCGTTGCTTCGAGGAAGGCGTCATCACCGATCCGCGCGACGCCGACGTCGGTTCGATCCTGGCGTGGGGCTTCGCGCCGTATTCCGGCGGCTGCATCTCGTACATGGACCTTTTCTGGGGGACGACCAAGTTCGTGGAAGAAGCCGATCGCTTGGCTGCGCAATACGGCCCGCGTTTCGAACCGCCCAAGCTCCTGCGCGACATGGCGAAGACCAACCAGAGCTTCTACGAGCGGTTCGGGAAGAAGGAGAAGGCGGTCGCATGAGCGTCCACAGCGACGCCTACTCCGCTTGCACCGGCGCGTTCGCGCCGCTAATCCGCCCACGGAAGGCTTGAGACATGGATTATGCGCGCATTCGCGACTTGATGGTCGAGACCCAGGTTCGCCCCAACGATGTGACCGATACGCGCATTCTCGCGGCGATGCGGCGATTGCCGCGCGAGCGGTTTCTGCCTGCCGGCAAGCGGGCCCTGGCTTATGCGGACATCGAGCCGGAAGTTGCGCCGGGGCGGACCTTGTTGCGGCCGCGTGATCTGTCCAAATTGGTGCAAGCGCTGGCGCCGCAGGGCCACGAGCGGGCGCTTGAGATCGCCGGCGCCACTGGCTACGGCGCGGCGCTGCTCGCGGCCTGCTGCGCGCATGTCATCGCGCACGACCCAGATCCTGACCTCTCGTTCGCGGCGCGCGCCGCTTTTGAATCGGTCGGCGTGACCAATGTGAAGACGGTGGCGACTCCAGCGACGGAAGCCTGGGCCGAGGAGGCGCCGTACGATGTTATCATGCTCAACGGCGCGGCGGAGTTCGTCCCCGAGGCCTGGATGGCGCAACTCGCGCCGGGCGGCAGGCTAGGCGTGATCGTGCGAAATGGCGCGGCCGGCGCCGCACGCATTTACACGCGCTCGGGCGATGCCGTTGCGTTTCGGGTGGCGTTTGACGCCGCTCCGCCGTTGGCGCCCGGCTTGGCGCGCGCGCCCGCGTTTGCGTTCTGAATCCGCAACAACCAAGCTCGTTAAGATTCTCTTAGACGCTAGCGCGCACATGCTGTTGCGGTTGATTCCTCGCGTGGACAGGAATCGACGCGGCTCCTAGGCTTTCGAGTCGAACCACCAGGGCATCAGGCGAGGCGAGAACATGGCGGCGCAAGAACAAACAGCCGAACCTTCAATGGAAGAGATCCTGGCGTCGATCCGCCGGATCATCTCGGAAGAGGAGCAAGCGCCGGAGGCCGAGCCCGCGCCAGTGCTCGATCTGACGCAGGCTGAGGAGCCGATAGCGGTGGCGCTCGAGGAAGAAGAGGACGACATCGTTTTCGAGACCGTGGCGCCGCCGCCTGCGCCCCCAGTTGCAGTTGCGCCGGCTCCCACGCCAACGCCGTCGCCTCCCGCCGATGTCATTATTTCTCCGCCGACCGCAAGCGCGGCCGCTGGTTCGCTGGCGCGTTTGGCGGGAACCTTGCGCATCGCCGACGCGCCCGGCCAGACCGTCGAAGGCGTGGTGCGCGAATTGCTCAAGCCCATGCTCAAGGATTGGCTCGATCACAATCTGCCTGCGATTGTAGAATCGCGCGTCGAAGCCGAGCTTGAACGAATCGCCCGGATGGCCCGCTAAGCGATCAGCACTTGGGCGCTCGGACCGGCGTCCTCGCCAGCAAGATGCGGTCTTCGACCGGCTCAGGCTGACGAAGAGAGTGTCGCGCTACGCAGATCGGCGCCACCCCGGACTTGATCCGGGGCTGTCGAAGCGCGACGCCAAACACGCCAGGCACGCCGCCAAACTCCGGACAACGCGCGGCGTTTCCGGTTTCGCTTTCATTCCAACACATCCAACCCGCAAAACGGGAGAGCG
>CADEEA010000103.1 GCA_902826245.1 uncultured Alphaproteobacteria bacterium
ATTTCGCCCGCGCCGCGCGCAACATTCCGAACCTCGACGTGCTGCCGAACGCGGGTCTTAACGTCTACGACATCCTGCGCCGTAGCGCCCTGGTGCTTACTCCGGACGCGGTCGCGGCCATTCACGCGCGCTTCGCCAAGGACGGTCAAGCCAAGACAGCTGCGCCAAAGCGTGCGCCGGCCAAGAAAAAGACTGAAGCAGAAGGAGCTGCGGCATGAGCGCGCTCAAGCACTACGACATCATCGTCAAGCCGGTGATCACCGAAAAGGCCACCTTGCTCTCAGAGCAAAACAAAGTGGTTTTCCGCGTGCCGCTCACAGCATCCAAGAAGGACGTGAAGGACGCGGTTGAGAAGCTGTTCAAAGTCAAGGTTGGCGCGGTGAATACGCTTCGCCGCAAAGGCAAGACCAAGCAATTCCGCGGCGTCGCGGGCAAGCGTTCGGACACCAAGAACGCAATTGTGACGCTGCTCGAAGGCTATTCCATCGATGTGACGACGGGGCTCTCGTAATGGCGCTCAAGCAATTCCGCCCGACCTCGCCCGGTCGCCGCCAGCTGGTGATCGTAGACCGTGCTGAGCTCTACAAGGGTAAGCCCGTAAAGGGCCTGACCGAAGGGCTGACCAAGTCCGGCGGCCGCAACAATATGGGCCGCGTCACGGCGTTCCGTCATGGCGGGGGCCACAAGCGCACCTATCGCATGATCGATTTCAAGCGCCGCAAATGGGGCATGGAAGCGGTAGTGGAGCGGCTTGAGTACGATCCGAACCGCACCGCGTTCATTGCGCTAATCAAGTACAAAGATGGCGAACTCGCCTACATCCTGGCGCCGCAGCGCTTGAAGGCCGGCGATACCGTGATCGCGGGCGAGAAGGTCGATGTGAAGCCCGGCAACGCGATGCCGCTGAAGGCGATCCCGGTTGGCACCATCGTTCATAACGTGGAGCTGAAGCCGCTCAAAGGCGCGCAGATGGCCCGTTCGGCCGGCACCTATGCGCAGGTCGTGGGCCGCGACACCGGCTACGCGCAGCTGCGCCTGGCGTCGGGCGAAGTGCGCATGGTGCAGGACGTCTGCATGGCCACCATTGGCGCGGTGTCGAACCCCGACAACATGAACGAGGTCTGGGGCAAGGCGGGTCGCACCAAATGGTTAGGCCGCAAGCCCTCGGTGCGTGGCGTCGCCATGAACCCGGTCGATCACCCCCATGGCGGCGGTGAAGGCAAGACCTCGGGCGGCCGCCACCCGGTTACCCCCTGGGGCAAGAAAACGCGTGGTCCGAAGACCCGCAAAACCAAGCCGTCGGATCGTCTGATTATCCGCCGTCGTCACTCCAAGAAAGCGAGCTAGAGGTATGCCGCGTTCCGTATGGAAAGGTCCGTTTGTCGACGGCTATCTGATCGCCAAGGCTGAGAAGGCCGCGGGCGGCGGTCGCCGAGAGGCGATCAAAACTTGGTCGCGCCGCTCGACCATCATGCCGCAATTCGTCGGCCTCACCTTTCAGGTGCACAACGGCAAGCAATTCACGCCGGTGCTGGTGAGCGAGGACATGGTCGGCCACAAGCTCGGCGAGTTCGCTCCTACGCGCAATTATTTCGGCCACGGCGCTGACAAGAAGGCCAAGAGGAAGTGAGATGAGCAAGCCCAAATCTCCTCCAAAGCAAGCCTCCAATGAAGCCCGCGCGGTGCTGCGTTCGCTGCGCATAAGCCCGCAGAAGCTCAATCTGGTGGCGCAGTCGATCCGCGGCCTCTCGGCTGAGAAGGCGAAGAACGAATTGCGTTTCTCGCAAAAACGCATCGCCAAGGACGTCCTAAAGTGCCTGCAATCGGCGATGGATAATGCCGAGAATAATCACGGCCTCGATCTCGACGGCCTGGTGGTGACGCAAGCCCATGTCGGCAAAAACATCACCATGAAGCGCATGCACACCCGCGCGCGTGGCCGCGGCGTGCGCATCGAGAAATTGTTCTCCCAACTCACCATCGTGCTGCGCGACACCACCAAGCAGCCCGAAACCGCCGAGGCCGCGTAATGGGTCAGAAAGTCAATCCGATCGGGCTCCGCCTCGGGGTCAACCGCACCTGGGACAGCCGCTGGTACGCCAGC
>CADEEA010000104.1 GCA_902826245.1 uncultured Alphaproteobacteria bacterium
GAAAACGCGAGACGCACGAAATAGCCGGTGCGGGTCATGGGCGCGCTTATGGGCGCTTGCGTGCACGAAGGCAAAGTCGACGCCCTCGCGTTGAATCGTTTTGTACGCGAAGGTCAGGACGTACGGGTCAAACTGGAGGCGTTTCCGTTCACGCGTTACGGGATTGTCAGTGGACGGCTGGTGTTTCTCAGCCACGATGCGATCGAGGACGAAGAGCTTGGCCTGGTGTTTCCGGCGCGAGTTGAACTGTCACAGCAAAGCATTAGCGTGAACGGGCGCGCGCGAACGCTGACCGCCGGAATGGCCGTAACCGCCGAGATAAAAACCGCCAGGCGGCGCATCATAGAGTTCCTGCTTTCGCCAATCGCCCGGCGGGTGGAGGAAGCTGGAAGGGAGAGGTAGGGATGGGGCTCGATCCTGGAAGAAACTGTGCGGCGCCCATGTATTGGCGCGGGGTCTTTCGGGCGATTGTGCTATCGAGTCTGGCGCTGGCATGCCTCAGCTGCAGCCCGGCGAGTTCGCGCGAAGCCCCGCGAGAGGGCGCGGTCGCCCTGCAATGCCCTCGCGTGTTTGCCCTGGCGGCGCTGGCCGACGATCGCCACGTGGCGGTCCTGTGCGGCATACCGGTAAGCGCCATCTTGTTTGTGGACACACAGGAGCGGCGTATCGCCGCCACGCTGCCGTTCTCAGCGATTTCGCAGGAGCCGACGGGCTTTGCCGCCAGCGAGGATGGCGCGCTGATTTGGTACGGCAGACCGGTGGTGGAAGGGCCCTGGCAGGAGCAATTCGGTCTGCAAAAGACGATGTTCGAAAACGGGCGGCTGGTGACGACGCTCTTGTTCGCCGATGCCGGTCCTGAACTGCGGACCGTTGGCAATCCCTCGCTGCCGGCCGACATTCACGTCGAGCCGCATTTCGGTTGCGCCATCTGGCGAGAGTCGGACGCGATCCACCTGTTCGATCTGCAGTCGAACCGCGGTACGCAATTCGCGCTGGAGCCGCTTGAAAATCCTCCCAGCCGGCTGTTTGTACCCGAATCGTGCGCGCGCAACGACAGCAGCCAGGTCGTTGCCCTGTTGTGGATCATTCGCACTCAGGTCGGAGTCGACGAAAACACAAGAGCGTTGGCCGGCGGATATGTGATGGGCGATCTGGGCAGCATCGCTGAACAGCCGCCGTTTTGGATCGCGCGCGAGTTGGGCGATGGAGGCTGGCAGACCGTTCCGCTCTCGGACATGCAATTCCTTATGTTCATCAACTACGCGCGATCTGCACCGCCTGTGCTTCCGGAGCAGGCGCCGCAAGCCGATTTCAATGCCTTGCCTTGCGGAAGAAATGCGATCGCCCTGGTCGATCTTGGCGCGCGCTCGGCGCGATGCCTCGCGGAATTCGAGCGTCGGGTGAGGCCGATCGGATTTGCCTCGGACTTCATGTTCTGGGTTAACGACTACATGCACACGCTCCAGGTTCGCGACCTGGCCGTCAGGCGCCAGAACCCTCGCATTCGCGGCCTGGGTGCGATGAGCATCTCGCGCTCGGGAAGATTGTTCGCCTGGGAGGGCGAGCAAGAATTGCGGTTTCGGAAGACTGCGCACCCGGGCGCGCACCCGGACACCGCGCGCTTGGCCCAGCCGGTGGGCCCCTTTGGCGAGCCAACGCCAACGCCGAAAATAAATCCGCAAAAATCTACCCTACACCCTCGCGCCCCCCGTACACTTCCCCCATCGCTCCGCTGGAGGGCAGTCGTACGCTGTTCGAGCCGATGCGGAGCGGTGCGATCGAGCGTGATGGGGCGAAAGTCTCAAGAAGCCCACGGAGCGCCATAACCGTGGGAGGACGCACCGGGGATCGTTGTCGGACACAACGACCCGCACGCCTTCGGCTGAGCCGCCTACCGGAGTGAAACACCTCCGGCGACGGCGCCGACAGCAATCGATCG